>JBLMWW010000185.1:0-38630 GCA_050257435.1 Rudaea sp. | reverse complement strand
TCGCCCGGTAGATCTGTTCCGCGAGCAGCACGCGCACGAGCCCGTGCGGCAGCGTCATCGCCGAAAGCGCGACGACGGCCGCGGCGTGCGCCTTGATGTCCGCGTGGAGCCCGTCGGCGCTGCCGATGACGAAGGCGACGTCGTGGCCCGCCTCCTGCCAGGCGCGCAGGTGCGAGGCGAACTCGCGCGTGGACCATGCCGCGCCGCGCTCGTCGAGCGCGACGCTGCGATATCCCTTGCAGGCGTTCGCGATGCGCGCGCCCTCGGCGGCCAGCATTTGCGCGACGTTGCCCGAACGCACGCGCGCCTCGGGCTTGAGCTCGACGAGCTCGAGATTCCAGTCGCGCGGAAGGCGTCGCGAGTACTCGTCGAAGCCGGACGCCACCCAGCCGGGCATCCTGTGGCCGAGCGCGACGATGCGCAGCTTCATGAACGCGCGCTCAGCAAGCGACCTGCCGAGCGCGGGAGCCGTGGGGCGTCGGAAAGGCCCGGCGCGCGCTACGCGGCCGACGCGGCGCGCGCGCGCCGGACGGGCGCCTCGGGGGCCCAGAGCTCCTCGAGGTTGTAGTACGCGCGCACTGCCGGCTGCATGACGTGCACGACGATGTCGCCGGCATCGACGAGGATCCACTCGCCGACCTGCTCGCCCTCGACGCCGAGGATCGTGGCGCCGGCTTCCTTCAGGCGGTCGCGCACGTGATTCGCGAGCGCCTTCACCTGGCGATTGGAGTCGGCCGAGGCGACGACCATGGTGTCGTAGAGGCTGGTGTGGGGGCGTACGTCGATGACTTCGATGTCGCGGGCCTTGATGTCCTCGAGCGCCGCGACGGCAATCTCGTGCAGCATTTCACGATGCATGCGATGGGGGGCGGTAGAGTCCGTGCGATTCAATATAGGCCAAGACCGAGGCGGGGAGCAAACCGGCAGATTCGACCGATGCGGCATCGCCCTCCGCGATCGCCCGGCGTATCGCGGTCGACGAGATCGGCTGCGCGGTCACGGGCTGGACGTAGATGGAGCCGCCGTGGGCGGAGCGCAAGGTCCGCGCGTCCTCGGTATGCCGCGCCTGCCACTCTGGGGCGAGCGGCTCGGGCAGCTTTGCACCGGCGTCGACGCCCGGCCGCGGCACGACGACGATGTGCGCGAGGGCGAAGAGCGAGCGCCATTGATGCCACGTCGCAAGCCCGCGGAACGCGTCCGCGCCGACGATCAGCAGAAGCGGCGCACCGGGGTGCTCCGCGCGAAATTCGCGCAGCGTGTCCACGGTGTAGCTCTTGCCGCCGCGCGCGATCTCGCGGGTGTCGACGAGGAGGCCGGGAAACTCGCGCACGGCCAGGTCGAGCATCGCGACGCGGTCGCGCGCGGACGCGCGGGGCGCCTCGCGATGCGGCGGATCGGCCGCCGGGATCAGGTGCACCTCGGGAAGGTCGAGCGCCTTGCGCACCTCGTCCGCAGCCCGCAGGTGCCCGTAGTGCACCGGGTCGAAGGTTCCGCCCAGGATCGCCAGCGGCGCCGGCCGCCCGGCGCTGTCGTATGCGCGTTCGCTCACGTGGGCAAAACGTCAGAACCGCGACCCGGGCTCTTTCAGGAACGCGATTTCCTCGGGGGTGGAGGCGCGGCCCAGGATTTCGTTGCGATGGGGAAAGCGACCGAAGCGGCGGATGATGTCGCGGTGACGCTCCGGGTACGGCAGCGGATCGGTGAGACCGGTCTCACGGGCGAGCGCGTCGAAAAGCGCCACGCCGCGCTGCTGCACGGCGAGCGACTCGCTGTGCTCGAACGGCAGGTAGAGGAACCACCGCTCGTGCGCGGAGAGCTCGCGGTCGAAGCCGCGCTCGATCGCATCTTCGCTCGTCGCGAACGCGCCGGCATCGCCGGCGAAGGCGTCCGGCGTGCCGCGAAAGGCGTTGCGCGTGAACTGGTCGAGCAGCACCACGCGCGCGAGACAGCCGCGCGGCGACGTGCACCATTCGCCGAAGGCTCCGGCCAGGCCGGCGGCGAGCGCCGCGCCGAAGCGCCGGCGGATCTCGTCGTCGAACGCATCGCTTTTCTCGAACCAGACGCTGCGCGTCACGCCGCCATCCGCGGCGGGGGGCTTCGGCAGGCGCTCGCCTTGACGTGGAACGAACCAGAAATCGAGGATCTCGGCCGCGAGCGGAGGAGGGGACGTCACGCCGCTTATCATACGGGCTTTCCGCGCCGGCCCCGGCGCCCGGCACAGCGCCTTCGTGCAGACCTCGCGCCGCGACATCTTCCTCCTCGCCTGCTGCCAGGCGCTGCTCCTCACCAACTCGTCGGGCCTGATCTCGATGAACGGGCTCATCGGGTACTCGCTCGCCGAGACGAAGTCGCTCGCGACGCTCGGCGCGACCACGTACGTGCTGGGCTCGGCGGTAGCGACGATGCCGATGTCGCTGTGGATGGGACGGGTCGGCCGCCGCACGGGCTTCATGACGGGTGCGCTCGTCAACATCGTCGGCTGCGGCATCGGCGTCGCGGCGCTGTCGATCCGCAGTTTCCCGCTGTTCTGTATCGCGACTTGCATCGTCGGCGTCTACAACGCCGTGGGCCTGCAATACCGCTTCGCCGCCGCCGAGGTCGCGGCGCCCGCCGATCGCGCGAAGGCGATTTCGCTGGTGCTCGCCGGTGGGGTCGTGGGCGGGCTCATCGGCCCGCAGTCGGTCGGCATGGCGCGCGATCTCTTCGCCACGCCGTTCCAGGGCTCGTTCCTCGTGCTCGCGGGCTACGCGCTGCTGGCGCTCTTCGTGCAATCCCGCGTCCACGTGCCGCCGCCGTCGCACGCGGAGCGCAGTGCGAAGGGCCGGCCGCTCGCCGAGATCGCGCGCCAGCCGGCGTTCATCGTCGCCGTGCTGGCCGCCGCGCTGGGCTACGGGTTGATGAACCTCCTCATGACGGCGACGCCCATCGCGATGAGCTTCTGCGGGCATCCGTTCGCGGCCGCGGCGTTCGTCATCGAGTGGCACGTCGTCGGCATGTTCGCGCCCGGCTTCCTGACGGGCTCGCTGATTCGGCGCCTCGGCACGCTGCCGGTCATCCTCGCCGGCGTCGGCTTGACGGCGCTGGCGACGTTCGTCGCGCTGAACGGCATCACGGTGACGCATTTCGTGATCGCGCTCGCGCTCGTCGGCATCGGCTGGAACTTCATGTACACGGGTGGAACGACGCTGCTGACGGAGACGTACGCGCCGAGCGAGCGGGCGCGCACGCAGGGCCTTAACGACTTCATCGTATTCGCGACGATGGGCGTCTCGTCGGCCGCGTCCGGAGCGCTCGTGACCACCAGCGGCTGGGAGACGATGAACCGCGCGGCGCTGCCCGTGCTCGCGATCATCGCGCTGGCCGCGCTGTGGCTGCAATGGATGCGCCGCCGGACACCGGCGGTCGCATGAGCGCGGAGGGTGGGCCGATGAGCCGTCAGGCAGTCCTCGACGGAGCCGGCGTCCGCATGCGCTTGAACAGCGCGACCCCCGCGTAGACCAGCGCGCCGGCGGCGATGCCGAACGCGACGTTCGCCAGGAGCGGCGCGATCGGCTCCAGGATCCAACCGGCGACCGGGACGTCGCCGGCGCGGTCGCCGAGGCTTTCCATCGGGGAATGCATGAAGGGCAGGCCGTGGGTGAGGATGCCGCCACCGACGAGGAACATCGCGACCGTCCCCGCCACCGAGAGCGTCTTCATCAGGTACGGCGCCGAGGCGACGATGGCCCGGCCGAGCGCGCGCTGGACGCGCCCCCGGGCGGAGTCCGGCGCCTCGCGGCAAAGGAGCAGGCCAACGTCGTCGATCTTCACGATGGCGGCGACGAAGCCATAAACGCCCGCCGTCATCACGATCGCGATGCCGATCAGCACGGCGACGCGTGTCGTGAACGCGGACTGCGCGACGGTGCCGAGGGTGATCGCGATGATCTCGGCCGAGAGGATGAAGTCGGTGCGGATGGCGCCCTTGATCTTCCCCTTCTCGTAGGCGACGAGGTCCACGTCCGGATCGACCACCGCCTGGGCGAGCGCGCGCTCCTCCTCCGCACGCTCGGGGCGGTGTCCGGCAAGGCGATGAACGACCTTCTCGAAGGCCTCGTAGCACAGGAACAGGCCGCCGATCATCAGGAGCGCAGTGACGCCCCACGGCGCGAAGGCGCTGACGGCGAGCGCGAGCGGGACGAGAATCGCCTTGTTGACGAGCGACCCCTTCGCCACCGCGAAGACGACGGGGAGCTCGCGCTTGGCGCGCACGCCGGCGACCTGCTGCGCATTCACGGCGAGGTCGTCGCCGAGCACGCCCGCGGTCTTCCTGGTGGCGACCTTGGTGAGCAGCGCGACGTCGTCGAGGACGCTCGCGATGTCGTCGATCAGCGCGAGGAGGCTCGAGGCGGCCACGGGGGGAAGGAAATCGGGGTCGGAGCCGTAATATTCGGGCTCGCGCCGCGCCGAATATTACGGCTCCCGACCCCGATTCCCTACGTGCGGATCTGCCCGCTGCCCAGCACGACCCACTTGCGGCTCGTGAGCCCCTCGAGGCCGACCGGGCCGCGCGCATGCAGCTTGTTGGTCGAGATGCCGATCTCGGCGCCGAGGCCGTATTCGTAACCGTCGGCAAAGCGCGTCGAAGCGTTCACCATGACCGAGCTCGAGTCGACCTCGCGCAGAAAACGCAGCGCGCTCGTGTAATCGTCGGTGACGATCGCGTCGGTGTGCTGCGAGCCATAGCGTGCGATGTGGTCGATCGCGGCGTCGAGCGAATCGACGACGCGGATCGCGATGATCGGCGCGAGGTACTCGGCGTACCAGTCGTCCTCGGTCGCAGGCTTCATGGCGGGCACGAACGCCCGCGCGCGCTCGTCGCCGCGCATCTCGACGCCCTTCGCCGCATAGATAGCGGCGATCGCGGGCAGCACGCGCGGCGCGACCGCCGCATGGACGAGCAGCGTCTCCATCGTGTTGCAGGGCGAGTAGCGCTGCGTCTTCGCGTTGTCGGCGATGCGCACCGCCATGTCGACGTCCGCGCTCGCGTCGACGTAGACGTGGCAGACGCCGTCGAGGTGCTTCAGCACCGGCACGCGCGCCTCGCGCGCGACGCGCTCGATCAGCGACTTGCCGCCGCGCGGGACGATGACGTCGACGTGCCGGTCGTCGGCGATCAGCATCCCGACCGCGGCGCGATCGGTGGTATCGATCAACTGCACGGCGTCCGCGGGCAGCGCCGCCTCGCGCAGCCCATCCTGGATGCAGCGTGCGATGGCGCGATTGCTGTGGATCGCCTCCGACCCGCCGCGCAGGATCGTCGCGTTGCCCGACTTGAGACAGAGCCCTGCGGCGTCGGCCGTCACGTTGGGCCGCGATTCGTAGACGATGCCGATCACGCCGAGCGGCACGCGCATCGTGCCGACCTGGATGCCCGACGGCCGGTAGCGCAGGCCCGAGATCTCGCCTACGGGGTCGGGCAGCGCGACGATCTCCTCGAGGCCGCGCGCCATCGCCTCGATCGACTTGTCGTTCAGCGTCAGTCGATCGACGAACGCAGCGTCGTGTCCGGCTTCGCGAGCCGACGCCACGTCGCGTGCATTGGCGTCCGCGAGTTGCGCAGCATCGCGCCGCAGTGCCGCTGCGGTCGCCTCCAGCGCGCCGTTCTTCGCATGCGTGTCGGCGCGTGCGAGCACCCGCGCGGCGGTGCGGGCGGCTTCGCCGACTTCCCTCATGTAGGCCGCGACGTCGGTGATGGCGCCGCGCCCGGCCCTGGCGACGTCGTTCATGGGGCGATTCTACCCGGGCGCAGCTCCGCTATGCCGCTACGAGCGGGTCGAGGACCTGCAGGAAAGCGAAGCGATGAAAGTCTGCGTCGCACGTGCATATCCGCGAAATGCCGTGTTCACGCATCAGGATCGCCGTATGGAGATCATGCACGATGTTTCCCGCCAGCCTCGGGAATTCCGAGATCGTCGCGGCGGCCACGGCCGCGTGTCGCTCGGTGTGCTCGAGAATGCCGAGACCGGGCGAGGCAAGCAGGGACTCGACGAATCCCCACGCAGCCCCGACGGACCATGGGCGGTCGAACACCTTGGGGTGTGTCGTCGCGCGAAGGAACTCGTAAAGGATCGGCCAGGTGACGAACCACGACACCGCGCCATTTCGTTGCCGGTGGAGCCACTCGCTGCATTTCGCATGGAACGGGGAGGCGGCGTTCGCGGCGTATACCAGCACGTTCGTATCGACGACCAGCAACGCCGCCTCCGATGCGCTAACGACCTTCCATTGCGTCGTACAGCGCGTCCCGGTCCGATAGGTCGACGCTGGCGCCGCCGCCGTCAAACGTGGGCAGCGGCGGAAGTACGAGCCGCTTTCGGGAAGGAGGGCGCAGCAATTGGCGCAACGCCGACTCCACGAGCTCCGACATGGTCTTGCCCTGACGCGCGGCCTCGCGCTTCAGCTCGATCATGACATGGTCGTCGATGTTCAAAGTCGTTTTCATATGGAAAAACATACCATGGATATGGTAAGACGTCAACCGGTGCGTCTCGCGCAAAGAGCTCGTCTCGTGCCTCAGCGGGGTGGCACGATCGTCTCGACTCCCCCCGGCGTGCCAAGCAGGATCACGTCGGCGCCACGCCGCGCGAAAAGACCGACGGTGACGACGCCGGCGATGCCGTTGATCCGGTCCTCGAGCGAGAACGGATCGACGATCGAAAGGCCCGACACGTCGAGGATCACGTTGCCGTTGTCGGTGGTGAAGCCCATGCGCCACTCCGGATGTCCGCCCAGCTTCACGAGCTCGCGCGCGACGTAGCTTCGCGCCATCGGGATGACTTCGACCGGCAGCGGAAACTGCCCCAGCACGTCCACCTTCTTCGACCCGTCCGCGATGCAGACGAACTTCCGCGCCACGGCGGCGACGATCTTCTCGCGCGTCAACGCGCCGCCGCCGCCCTTGATCATCGCTCCCTGCGGCGTCACCTCGTCGGCGCCGTCGACGTAGACCGGAATGTCGCTGACGTTGTTGAGCTCCTCGACGTCGATGCCGTGCGATCGGAGGCGCTCGGCGGTTGCGACCGAGCTCGCCACCGCGCCCAGGATCCGCAGCCGGCTCGCGGCGAGCGCGTCGATGAACATGTTCGCCGTCGAGCCCGACCCGACGCCGAGCCACGCGTCCTCGACGACGTGGCGCAGCGCCTCGCGGGCGACGAGCCGCTTCTGTTCGTCCTGGGTCATGGTGTCTGTCGAGCGCGCTCCAGACAGGAGGATACCGTTAGACGCGGGGCTCCACTCGGGCGGCTCCTGCCCAGTGGCATGTTCCCTGGAACGTTCCACCGGCCCCCAAAATCAATGCCTGAATTGCATCCATCGGCCATTTGGCCAATGCATGCAAGTGCCTGTAAACAGCGATTTCCCGTGCCCGGGAACGCTGGCTTCGGTTGATTCCTGGCACTAACCCTGCGTGCGTTCCACGTAAAATATTTGGAATACCCCGCGACAGACACCCGCTGCGAGCAGCCTTGCTGTAGGCGGTGTCGCGAGGCTCCGAACCAGGAAATCGCTGGCCAGCCCACCAGCTTTCTGAACCGTGACCTGGGCGATGAAATTTTCGCTACCGAACGTCTCACCCATCACCGTCAGCGGAAGAAGAGACGCGACCAGGGCCTACAGCGCCACCCGCCGGAAATCCGCCACCAGCCCCGCGAAATACGAGATGAACCGCGCCGCCTGCGCGCCGTCGATCACGCGGTGATCGTACGAGAGCGAGAGCGGCAGCATCAGCCGAGGCGCGAACGCCTTGCCGTCCCACACGGGCTTCAGCGCGCTCTTGGACACGCCGAGGATCGCCACCTCGGGCGCGTTGATGATCGGCGTGAAGGCGGTGCCGCCGATGCCGCCGAGCGAGCTGATCGAAAAGCAGCCACCTTGCATGTCGGCGGGCGGGATCTTGCCCTCGCGCGCCTTCGCGGAAAGCTCCGCCATTTCCTTCGCGATCTGCAGCACGCCCTTCCGGTCGACGCCCTTCACGACCGGTACGACGAGGCCGTTCGGCGTGTCCGCGGCGAAGCCGACGTTGAAGTAATGCTTGTAGATCAGGTTCTCGCCACCCGCGTCGAGCGACGCATTGAAGTCGGGAAACTTGGCGAGCGCCGCGACCGACGCCTTGATCAGGAACGCGAGCAGCGTGACCTTCACGCCGGCCTTCTCGTTCTCCTTGTTGAGCGCGACGCGCAGCGCCTCGAGATCGGTGATGTCGGCGTCGTCGAACTGCGTGACGTGCGGAATCATCACCCAGTTGCGAGCCAGGTTCGCGCCGGAGATCTTCCGGATGCGCGACAGCGGCTTGCTCTCGGTCGCGCCGAATTTCGCGAAATCGACGCTCGGCCACGGCAGCACGTCGAGCCCCGCCCGGGCACCGGCCGCGGTCGGGGCGGAAGTCGCGGGCGCCGCGAGCGTGCTCTTCACGAACTGCTGCACGTCCTCGTGCATGATGCGCCCCTTCGGCCCGCTGCCGCCGACGTGCGAAAGGTCGACGCCGAGCTCGCGGGCGAACTTGCGCACCGACGGCGACGCGTGCGGCCGCTCCGACGACGGCGTTTCGACGGCGACGGCCGCTCCCGCCGGCGCCTCGATCGGCGGTACGGCGAGATCGGCGTTCTCCGGCGCGGAAGGCGGCGTGCTGCGGCTCGCCGGCTCGACGCCCGTCTGCGCCGTTTTCAGCGTGACGATCGGCGTGCCCTCGCTCACGCGCTCGCCGACGGCGATGCGCACGCCCTCGACCACGCCTCCGACCGGCGCCGGCACGTCCATCGTCGCCTTGTCGGATTCGAGCGTGACGAGCGGGTCGTCGGTCCGCACGATATCGCCGGGCTTCACGAACACCTCGATCACCGGCACGTCGGTGAAATCGCCGATGTCCGGCACGCGCACCTCGATCGTCGCTCCCGCCGGCGGCGTGGCGCTCGCGCCCTCGCCAGGCGTATCGGCATGGCCCTTCTCGCCGCGCGGAGCCGGCGTCACCAGCTCGGGCGCGGGCGCGGCCGACGAAGTTCCGGCGCGCGGCGCGGCGTGCGCCACCGCTGCGCCGGCCCCCGCCGGACGTTGCGCCGACGCCGCATCGCGCGGGTCGTCGCCGCCGTTCCCGTGCACGGTCCTGGAAGGCGCGGTCTTCGGCGCGTCGGCGCTCGGCCTCGCCGCGGCTCCGCGCGCCTGCCCGTCGGCGTCGAGCGTCAGGATCACGCTGCCTTCGCTCACCTTGTCGCCGACCTTTACGCTCACCTGCCGCACCTCGCCCGCGGCGGGCGACGGCACGTCCATCGTCGCCTTGTCGGATTCGAGCGTGACGAGGGAGTCGTCGACGCCCACCCGGTCGCCCGGCTTCACCAGCACGTCGATGACGGGCACGTCGCGGAAATCGCCGATGTCCGGAACCTTGACCTCGATGCTCACTGATAACCTCCCCCGAAGCTGGCCGCTTCGCGATCAGCCTTTCCCTCCAACGGAGGGGGCGAGCGCTTGGGGCGGCCCTGCGCGCTCACTGGCATGCGGGGCGCGGCTTCCCGCGCGCGGGTTTGAAATGTTCCCCGTTGCCGGGCCTACACCGTCCAGGGCGCGGGCTTCGACGCGTCGAGCCCGTACTTCGCGATCGCCTCGCCGACCTTCGACGCCGGGAGCGTGCCCTCGTCGGCGAGCGCCTTCAGCGCGGCGACGGTGACGTACCAGCGATCGACCTCGAAGAAGCGGCGCAGCTTCTCCCGCGTATCCGAGCGCCCGAACCCGTCGGTGCCGAGCACGACGTAGCGGCGCGGCACGTACGGGCGGATCTGCTCCGCGAACGCGCGCACGTAATCGGTCGCGGCGATCACCGGGCCGGTCGTCGGGCCGAGGCAGGTCTCCACGTGCGACGCCTGCCGCTCTCCCTTCGGATGCAGCAGGTTGCGGCGTTCCACCGCGCGACCCTCGCGCGCGAGCTCGTTGAACGACGGGCAGCTCCAGAGGTCCGCCTCGACGCCCCACTCGGCCCGCAGTAGATCGGCCGCGGCAATCACTTCGCGGAAGATCGTCCCCGAGCCCAGGAGCTGCACCCGCGGCGCCTTCGGCTTCGTCGCGCCGACGGCAAACCGGTACATGCCCTTGAGAATCGACGGCGCCGCGCCTTCCGGCATCGCCGGATGGCGGTAGTTCTCGTTCATCACCGTGAGGTAGTAGTAGACGTCCTGCTGCTCCGCGATCATGCGGCGCAGCCCATCCTGGATGATGACGGCCACTTCGTACGCGAACGTCGGATCGTACGAGACGCAGTTCGGAATCGTCGACGCGTAGATCTGCGACTGCCCGTCCTCGTGCTGCAGACCTTCCCCGTTCAGCGTCGTGCGCCCGGCGGTGGCGCCGAGCAGGAAGCCGCGGGCGCGCATGTCGCCCGCCGCCCATGCGAAGTCGCCCACGCGCTGGAAGCCGAACATCGAATAGAAGATGTAGAAGGGGATCATCTGGACGCCGTGCGTCGAGTAGCTCGTCGCGGCGGCCATCCAGTCGCACATCGCGCCTGCCTCGTTGATGCCTTCCTGGAGGATCTGGCCGTGCTTGTCCTCCTTGTAGAACATGAGCTGGTCCTTGTCCTCCGGGGTATAGAGCTGGCCGAGCTGGTTCCAGATCGCGAGCTGGCGGAACATCCCCTCCATGCCGAACGTGCGCGACTCGTCGGGGACGATCGGAACGACGTGCTTGCCGAGGCTCTTGTCGCGGATCAGCGTTTGCAGGATCTGCACGAACGCCATCGTCGTCGAGATCTCGCGCTCGTCCGTGCTCTTCAGGAACCGCTCGAACGTCGCCAGCGGCGGCACGGCCAGCGGTTCCTCGACCCGCATCCGGCGCGCGGGCAGGTAACCGCCGAGCTCGCGGCGCCGCGCCCGCATGTACTCGAGCTCCGGCGAGCGCTCGTCGAACCTGAGATACGGCACGTCCTCGAGCTTCTCGTCGGGCACCGGGATCTCGAAGCGGTCGCGGAAGCGGCGGATCGCCTCGACGTTCATCTTCTTCTGCTGGTGCGTGATGTTCTGCGCCTCGCCGGCGCCGCCCATGCCGTAGCCCTTGATCGTCTTCGCGAGGATGACCGTGGGCTGCCCCGGGTGGTTGACCGCCGCGTGATACGCGGCATAGACCTTGTGCGGATCGTGGCCGCCGCGATTGAGGAGCCAGATGTCGTCGTCGGAATAATCGGCGACGAGCTCCTTCAGCTCCGGGGTGTTGAAGAAATACTCGCGGACGTACGCGCCGTCCTTCGACTTGAACGTCTGGTACTCGCCGTCGACCGCCTCCATCATCCGGCGCATCAGGATGCCCTTCTTGTCGCGCGCGAGCAGCGCGTCCCAGCGCGAGCCCCAGATCACCTTGATGACGTTCCAGCCTGCGCCGCGGAAGTCGCTTTCGAGCTCCTGGATGATCTTGCCGTTGCCGCGCACCGGCCCGTCGAGGCGCTGCAGGTTGCAGTTGACGACGAAGATGAGATTGTCGAGGCTCTCACGCGACGCCATCCCGATCGCGCCCATCGACTCCGGCTCGTCCATCTCGCCGTCGCCGCAGAAGCACCACACCTTGCGCCCCGACGTGTCGGCGAGACCCCGGTCGTGCAGGTACTTCATGAACCGTGCCTGGTAGATCGCCATCAGCGGCCCGAGCCCCATGGAAACGGTGGGGAACTGCCAGAAGTTCGGCATGAGCCACGGATGCGGATACGACGCGATCCCGCGCCCGTCCACTTCCTGGCGGAAGTTGTCGAGCTGCTCCTCGGTCAGGCGCCCGAGCAGGAACGCGCGCGAATAGACGCCCGGCGACGAATGGCCCTGGATGAACACCAGATCGCCGCCGTGCTGCTCCGACATGCCGTGCCAGAAGTGGTTGAAGCCGACGTCGTAGAGCGTCGCCGCCGAGGCGTAGCTCGCGATGTGCCCGCCGACGTTCGACTGCTTGTTCGCGCGCACGACCATCGCCATCGCGTTCCAGCGCGTGTACGAGCGGATGCGACGCTCGATGTTCTGATCGCCGGAAATGCGGACCTGCTTGTCGACGGGGATCGTGTTGATGTACGCCGTGTTGGCCGAGAACGGCAGGTACGCGCCCGAGCGGCGCGCCTTGTCGATGAGCTGCTCGATCAGGAAATGTGCCCGATCGGGACCCTCCGCGGCGAGCACGCCGTCGAGCGCCTCCAGCCATTCGCGCGTTTCCTGGGGATCGATGTCGGGGATGCGGTCCATGGTCCACTCCGTCAAGACCCTCGTGGGGTCACCGGTCATTGTATTCGCTCCCGCCTGCCGAGGAGCGCGAGCGCGCCCGCCACCGAGAGCGCGGCGAACGCGGCGAAGCCGGCGCGATAGCTCCCCGTCAGCGTGGCGATCAGCGCGAACGAGGACGGGCCGACGACGACGCCCGCGAAGGTGACGAAGCCGGTCGCGCCCGTCACCTTGCCCGCGCTGCCGGCCGGTGCGAGGCGCGCGACTTCGGCGAGTTGGACACCGTTCCAGCCGATCGCGGTTCCGCCGAACGCCGCCGCGAGCACCATCACGCCCGCCGTGGACCACGCAGGCGTCGTCACCGCCATCACGGCGCCGCACGAGCCGGCGAGAAACCCCAACAGCGCCAGCACGCGCCGCGGCGGCAGGAGGCGGTCGGCGACGTAGCCCCAGACGATCCGGCCGACCACGCCGCCGACGGTGGCCGCGGTGAGCGCGAGCCCGGCGGCGACGAGGCTCCAATGCAACGCCTCGGTAAGGTGCACGACGAGAAAGCTCGTGAGGCAAACCTGTGTCGCCGAATACGCGAACGACACGACTGCGAGGTCGAAGAGCGCTCGCGACTGGCGCAGCACGGCGAGCGGCGCGAAGATGCCGGCGAGGGTGAACCGGCCGCGGCCATGGCGATCGGTATCGAGGCTCGCGCGCACCGGTTGCGCGCCGAGGACGACGACGGCGCCGAGCAGCGCCACGGCGACGAACGTGCCGCGCCAGCCGATCGCGAGCGCGAGCGCGGGCAGCGCCGCGCCGGCGAGCGCGGCGCCGGCGGGCACCCCGGTCTGCTTGATGGAGAACGTGAGCGCGCGCCGCGACGGCGGGGCGGTCTTCTGCAGCAGTTGCGACGAGGCCGGCGTGATCGGTCCATAGCCGAGGCCGATGACGATCGCCGCGACGGCCGGGACGGCGGCGAGCTGCGCCGGTGCGACCGACATCGCGAGCACCCCCAGCGCGCAAAGGACGACGCATGCCTGCGAGACGCGGATCGCGCCGTGGC
Organism: Rudaea sp.; assembly: GCA_050257435.1. GTDB lineage: Bacteria > Pseudomonadota > Gammaproteobacteria > Burkholderiales > Casimicrobiaceae > VBCG01. The sequence continues at coordinate 25,361 of JBLMWW010000185.1, read as the reverse complement.
GCTCGATGAAGCCGCCGCAGGCGAGGCTTCCGAACATCCCGCCGGCGTAGACGACGCCGACGAACACGCCCACCCAGCGCGCACTCACGCCGAACGCCTGCGCGATCTCGGGGGCAAGCACCGCGGTCGCGCTGGCCGCGAACGACACGTAAACCTGAATCGCGAGCGTCGCGGCGAGCGCGACCGCCGCGGTGCGCGCCGCCGTCACGCGCCCTTCGCGCGACAGACGACCGTGCGCGACTCGGTCGCGATGCAGTCGACTCCCATGTCGTGCGGCGCCGTAGGCACCGCCTCGACGATCTGCGCCTCGAACGCGCCCGCGACACGCCAGACGCTGCGCGCAAGCTGCGGCAGCAGGCGGTCGTAGTAGCCGCCGCCGTAGCCGAGGCGGTTGCCCGAGGCGTCGAACGCGATGCCCGGCACGAGCACCCAGTCGATGCGTTCGAGCGCCAGGGGCACGCAGTCTGCGCGCGGCTCCGGGATGCCGAGATAGCCGGGCGCGACGTCGCGCGCGACATCCTCGATCCGATACGGATGGAGCGCTCGCGCTGCCGGATCGACGCGCGGCGCGGCGACGATCTTGCCGGCGGCGAGCGCGCGTTGGGCGAGCAGCGTGGCATCCCATTCGCTGCGATAAGGCAGCGTGAGGAAGACGACGCGCGCACGCGCGAACGTGTCCATCGCGGCGATGCGCGCCGCGATCGCCTGCGACGCACGCGCGCGCCACGCGGGCGCAAGCGCGTCGCGGGCAGCGAAGGCCGCTTCGCGCAATGCGCGCTTTTCGACGCCCAAGCGTTCCTCCTGCGCCGGCTTCGCACTCGCCGTTTCGTCCGGCGGCGCGCCCTGCACGGTCATGGCAGGGCGACGACCGCTTCCACGGCCCGCGCGATCGCGAGCAGCGATGCATCGGCGCCGTGCGGCGCGAGGAGTTGCAGCCCGACGGGCAGCGACTGCACGAGATGGCCGATCGGCAGCGACGCGCCGCAGAGATCGAACAGGTTGCCGGGGCGCGTCAGGCGCAGCGTGTCCTTGCTCCACGCGGAAGCGGCGGCGGTGTCGCGATAGCCGTCGATCGGCGCCGCCACGCGAGGGGACGTCGGCGTGAGCAGCGCGTCGATGCCTGCGAGCGCGCCGTGCGCCTGGCAGGCGAGCGCCCGATAGCGCGCGCGCATGGCGAGGAACGCTTCCGCTTCGAGCGTCAGTCCCGGCGCGATGCGGTCGGCGACGACGGGGTCCATGCGCGCCAGGTTCGCTTCGACGCGCGCGCGCCCGAGGAACGCGACGAGCTCCGCGGACAGGAACGCGCCGTAGGCGGCGGCGACGTCGTCGAGCGGCGGCAGCGTGACCGGGACGATGCGCGCACCGGCGTCGGCGAGCCGGCGTTCGGCCGCTTCGATCGCACGCGCGACGTCGGGATCGAGATCGTCGAAGAAATACGCATCGGGGCGGCCGAGGACGAGGCGATCGATCGGCCGCGGCGCGGGCACGCGCTCGCCGGACAGCACCTCCCACACGAGCGCGAGGTCGGCGACGTCGCGCGCGAACCACCCGGGACTGTCGAACGTCGGCGAGAGCGGAAACACGCCGTCCATCGGCAGCCGCCCGACGCTCGCCTTGAAGCCCGCGACGCCGCACAGCCCCGCCGGTTGGCGCACCGATCCGCCGGTGTCCGAGCCAAAGGCAATCGCGCAAAGCCCCGCGGCCTGCGCAACCGCCGAGCCCGCGGAGGATCCGCCCGGCATGCGATGCACGCGCTCGTCGCAGGGATTGCGCGGCGTCGGGTGCGAAGGGTTGAAGGTGCCGAACGCGAATTCCGTCGTGCGCGTCTTGCCGACGACGACGGCGCCGGCGCGCTTGAGGGCACGAACGATCGTGCCTTCGGCAGGCGCGAGATCCGCGACGTCGACGCGCGAGCCTGCCGTCAGCGGCATTCCTTCGACCGCGTAGAGGTCCTTGACGGCGACGGGAACGCCCATGAGCGGTCCCAGATCGGTGCGCCCGGCGAGGAGGGCGTCGACGCCGCGCGCCGTCGCGACGGCCGCATCGGCGTCGACGAACGTGTACGCATCGAGCGACGCATGGTCGTGGATGCGCGCGAGCAGCCGGCGCAGCGTCGCCTCCGCGGTGACATGGCCGTCGCGCAGGCGCCGTCCGTATTCGGCGAGGGAAACGCGCCCGATCGTGGCGGCGCGCGCGTCCTGACTCACGTCGTCATCCATCTACCCCTCCTTCATGCCTGGCCGGCATGCCACCCTATAATGGCTCATCCCCCTACGCGCCGCCATCGGCCGCCACGATGAACTACGCTCACCAGGTCTACCGCGCGCGCCGCGACACCGTGCTCGCCTCCATGCGTGCACGAAGCGGCGGCGGCCTGGCGCTCGTGCCCACGGCGCCCGAAGTGCCGCGCAACCGCGACTCGCTCTACCCGTTCCGGCACGACAGTTATTTCTATTATCTGTCGGGCTTTCCCGAGCCCGAAGCCGTCGTCGCATTGATCGCGGGCCCCGACGGCGACCGCCACGCGCTTTTCTGCCGCGAGCGCAACGAGGAACGCGAGATCTGGGACGGTTTCCGTTATGGCCCGGAGGCCGCGCGCGAGATTTTCGGCTTCGACGAGGCGTACCCGATTTCGGCGCTTGCCGCGAAGCTGCCCGAGATGGCGGCCGATCGACCCGCGCTCTACACGCCGCTCGGCCTGTTCGAGTCGTGGGACCGGCGCGTGACCGAGGTGCTGAACGAAGTGCGCGATCGCGTGCGCACGGGCGTGGCCGCGCCCGAGGAGGTCGTCGACATACGCGCGATGCTCGACGGGATGCGGCTTTTGAAGGACGAGCACGAGATCGCGCTGATGCGGCGCGCGTGCGCGATCTCGAGCGGCGCGCATCGGCGCGCGATGCGCGCGGCGCATCCCGGCCTCTTCGAATACCAGATCGAGGCGGAGTTGTTGCACGAGTTCCTGCACGAGGGCGCCCAGTCCGTTGCCTACGGCTCGATCGTGGCGTCGGGGCCGAACGCCTGCGTGCTGCACTACCGCGAGAACAACCGCCGGCTCGCCGAGGGCGATCTGCTCCTGATCGATGCCGGCTGCGAATTCCAGGGCTACGCGTCGGACATCACGCGCACGTTTCCCGTGCGCGGCAAGTTCACGGGCCCGCAGAAGGCGGTGTACGAACTGGTGCTCGCGGCGCAGCTCGCGTGCATCGACGCCGTGCGGCCCGGCGCCGCGTTCCACGACTATCACCACGTGGCCGAGCGGGTGCTCGCGCAGGGCTTCATCGATCTGGGCCTTCTCACCGACACGCTCGACGAGGCGCTCGAAAGCGGCAGCTACAAGCGCTTCTACATGCATCGGGCGGGGCACTGGCTCGGCATGGACGTGCACGACGCCGGTCTTTATCAGGTGCGCGGCGAGTCGATGCGCCTCGCGCCCGGCATGGTGTTGACCGTCGAGCCGGGCGCGTACATCCGCCCCGCCGACGACGTGCCCGAGGCGTTCTGGAACATCGGCGTGCGCATCGAGGACGACGTGCTCGTCACGCATGACGGCGTCGACAACCTGACGGCGACGACGCCAAAATCGGTCGCCGACGTCGAGGCCGCCGTCGCTTCATGAAGGATGTCGCGATCGTCGGCGCGGGGCCGGTGGGCGCAACGCTCGCGCTGGCGCTCGCCGACGCCAACCTCGATCTCGTCGTCGCCGATGCCAGGCAGCCCGGCTCGGTGCTGCGTGCCGATCGCACGCTCGCGCTGTCGCACGGCGCCCGCCTGATTCTCGAGCGCCTCGGCGTGTGGCCGGCGCTCGCCGCGTCGGACGGCGCCGTCACGCCGATCGTCACGATCGACGTGTCGCAGGCGGGCGGCTTCGGCGTCGTCGAGTTGACGGCCGCCGAGCAGGGCGTTCCCGCGCTCGGTTACGTCGTGTCGTATCGCGCGCTGCAGGCGGTCCTCGACCGCGCACTGGCCCGCGCCCGCGTCGACGTCCGCTTCGGCGCGTCGGTGCGCGCGGTCCACGGCGGGCGGGACGTCGCGCAGGTCGAGATCGCGCACGACGGCGACGGTGCCATCGACACCCGGCTTGCCGTCGTCGCGGACGGCGCGTCGTCTCCGGTGCCGGGAATCGCGCGCAAACGGCACGAGTACAGGCAGATGGCAGTCGTGGCGAGCGTCGGCCTCGACCGTCCGCACCGCGGCGTCGCCTACGAGCGCTTCACGCCCGAGGGGCCGATCGCGCTTTTGCCCGAGCGCGACCATTACGCGCTCGTCTGGACGCGCAGCCCCGCCGATGCGCAGCAGACGCTCGCGATGAGCGAAGAGGCGTTCCTCGCCGCGCTCGCGGCGCGTTTCGGCACCCGTGTGAAAGGCTTCACCGGCGTGCACGAGCGCCGCACGTTCCCGCTCGCGCTCGAAGTCGCGCGCAACACGGCGTCCGAACGCGTCGTCGTGATCGGCAATGCCGCGCAAGCCCTCCACCCGGTGGCCGGCCAGGGCTTCAACCTGGGATTGCGCGACGCGTACGATCTCGCGCGCACGATCGTCGACACCCCACGCGAAGCGCTCGGGACGAAGGCGATGCTCGACCGCTATCGGCGCAGTCGCGAGCCGGACCGCCAGGCCGGCATCGTCGTGACGCACGGCCTCGTGCGGCTCTTCAGCAACGATCGGCCGTGGCTGCGCGTGCCGCGCGGCGCCGGCATGATGCTGCTCGACGCGTTGCCGTTCGCCAAGCGCGCCTTCGGGCGCGCGATGCTGTTCGGCGTGCATTAGCGGCGCGCTCCGTCGCGCTGCCGCGGGCGCGGATTCGCCCGGGCTCGCCTTGATCCACGTCAGGTGATCGGCGCCGACGCTGCATTGCGTCGCCGCTCTTTCTTGCGGCGCATCGAATGCGCGCGACGTTCGTCGCGAATTGCTTCACGCGTCGTATCGAATGGGTATAATTCCAGCCCCTCCGCATGAAGCTTCCCGTCCGAGTCGTGCAAATCGGTGGTCATGTCCTGCCGAACAATCTCGCCGTCGCGCCGATGGCCGGCGTGACCGACCGGCCGTTTCGCATGCTGTGCCGGCGGATGGGGGCGGGCTACGCCGTCTCGGAAATGGTCGCGTCGAATCCGCGGCTGTGGGGCACCGACAAGTCGCGGCGGCGCACCGATCACGCGGGCGAGGTCGCGCCGATCGCCGTCCAGATCGCCGGCGCCGATCCGGCGCTCATGGCGGATGCCGCGAACTACAACGTCGCGCGCGGCGCGGAAATCATCGACATCAACATGGGCTGCCCGGCAAAGAAGGTGTGCAACGCCGCGGCGGGCTCCGCGCTGCTGTCGAACGAATCGCTCGTCGCGGCGATCCTGCGCGCCGTCGTGCGCGCCGTGGACGTGCCGGTGACGCTCAAGATGCGCACGGGTCCGGCACCGCATGCGCGCAACGCCGTCGCCATCGCGCGCATCGCCGAGGATGCCGGCGTCGCGGCGCTTGCCGTCCACGGGCGCACGCGCGCATGCCTTTTCACCGGTCCGGTCGAGTACGACACCGTGCGCGCGGTGAAGCGCGCGGTGCGCATTCCCGTCTTCGCGAACGGCGACATCGATGCGCCCGAGCGGGCGCGCGCGGTGCTCGCCGAGACCGGCGCCGACGGATTGATGATCGGCCGCGCCGCGCAAGGGCGCCCGTGGATCTTTCGCGAGATCGCGCATTTCCTCGCCACCGGGCGCAGGCTGCCCGCGCCGCGCGTGGCCGAGGCGCGCGACGCCATCCTCGAGCATCTCGACGATCACTACGCGTTCTACGGCGAGGAGCTCGGGGTGCGCATCGCGCGCAAGCACCTGCACTGGTATACGGCCGCGCTTCCGGGCGCGGTCGCGCTCCGCGAGCAGGTGAACGCGGCCGACTCGATCGAGCGGCAGCGCGGCGCGGTGGTGCGCTGCTTCGCGCGCCTTGCGCAAGACGGCGAGCGGCTGCGATACAGGGATGACGTCCGCGGCAGTGCGGGCGCGCACGAAGGGGAGGCGCGATGGGAACCGGAAGCGCTCGCGGCGTGAAGAAGAGCGTCCGGCTGAACGGCAGCAACGAGATCGGCAAGAGCGTCGAGCACTCGCTCGACGAGTATTTCCGCCGCCTCGACGGCGAGCCGCCGCACGGCATCTACGACATGGTGATCGCGCACGTCGAGCGCGCGTTGCTCGCCTCGATGCTCGAGCGCTCGAAGGGCAACCAGACGCACGCGGCCGAGATGCTCGGCCTCAACCGCAACACGCTGCGCGCCAAGCTCGCGAAGTACAAGCTCATCTGATGGCGACGGTCTTGCAGGCGCTGTTGTCGGTATCCGACAAGGCCGGCATCGTCGAATTCGCCCGCGCGCTCGCGGCGCGCGGCGTCGCGCTCCTGTCGACCGGCGGCACCGCGCGCCTCCTGCAGGAAGCGGGCGTCGCCGTCACGGATGTTGCCAGCTACACGGGCTTCCCCGAGATGCTCGACGGGCGCGTGAAGACCCTGCACCCGAAAATCCACGCGGGCATTCTCGCCCGCCGCGACGTCGCGGCGCATCGAGATGCGCTCGCAGCCCACGCGATCCCGGCGATCGACCTGGTCGTCGTCAACCTCTATCCGTTCGCACAGGCCGTCGCAACGCCCGGCTGCACGCTCGACGAGGCGATCGAGAACATCGACATCGGCGGGCCGTCGATGGTGCGCGCGGCGGCAAAGAACTGGGCGCACGTCGGCGTCGTCGTCGATCCCGCGGACTACGATGCCGTCCTCGCCGACCTCGACGCCAACGGCGGCGCACTGTCCGAAGCGCTGCGCTTCCGCTTGATGCAGCGCGCGTTCGCGCACACCGCGGCGTACGACGGCGCGATCGCGAACTACCTGGGCGCGCGCGACCCGAGCGGGCGGGAAGCGGGCTTTCCGCAGTCGCTCAACCTTGCCGCGGAGAAGCGCGACGACATGCGCTACGGCGAGAATCCGCATCAGCGGGCCGCGCTCTACCGCGCGCCGCGCGCGGCGCCGTCGGCGATCGCCTCCTATCGTCAACGACAGGGCAAGACGCTCTCCTACAACAACATCGCCGACGCGGATGCCGCATGGCGCTGCGTCACGCAATTCCCGGAACCCACCTGCGTCATCGTCAAGCACGCGAACCCGTGCGGCGTCGCGACGGCGGATGCCACGCTCGACGCCTACCGCACGGCGTTCGCCACCGACCCGACCTCGGCGTTCGGCGGCATCATCGCCTTCAATCGCCCGGTCGACGCGGCGACGCTCGAAGCGGTCGCGGCGCAGTTCGTCGAGGTGCTGATCGCGCCCGGTTACGCCGCCGACGCACTGCCGGTGATCGGACAGAAGAGGAACGTGCGCGTGCTGGAGCTCGCGCTGCCGAAGGCGAACGCCGGCGACGACGAGTGGGACGTGCGGCGTGTGGGCGGGGGCTTCCTCGTGCAGACGCCGGACGTGCGGGGGGTCGAGGCGTCGGACCTGCGCGTCGTGACGCGGACGGCGCCCACGCCCGAGCAGGTCGCCGACCTGCTCTTCGCCTGGCGCGTCGCGTGGTTCGTGAAGTCCAACGCGATCGTGTACTGCCGGGGATTACGCACGCTCGGCGTGGGCGCGGGCCAGATGAGCCGTGTGGACTCGACGCGCATCGCCGCGATCAAGGCCGCGAGCGCGGGGCTCTCGCTCGCCGGCTCCGTCGTCGCGTCCGATGCGTTCTTCCCGTTCCGCGACGGCCTCGACGTCGTCGCCGACAACGGTGCCATTGCCGTGATCCAGCCGGGCGGCAGCGTCCGCGACGACGAGGTCGTCGCCGCGGCAAACGAGCGCGGCATCGCGATGGTCTTCACCGGCGTGCGCCACTTCCGGCATTGATGCAATGAATGTGCTGGTCGTGGGCAGCGGCGGCCGGGAGCACGCACTCGCCTGGAAGCTCGCGCAATCGCCGCGCGTGGCGAAGGTCTTCGTCGCGCCGGGCAACGCCGGCACCGCGGCCGACGCGCGGCTTTCGAATGTTCCGATCGAGGCGATTCCCGATCTCGTCGCCTTTGCGCAGCGCGAGGGCGTCGGCGTCACCGTCGTCGGCCCCGAGGCGCCGCTCGCCGCCGGTATCGTCGATGCTTTCCGCGCCGCCGGCTTGCGCATCTTCGGACCCACGCGCGCCGCGGCCCAGCTCGAAAGCTCGAAGGATTTCGCGAAGGCGTTCATGGCGCGGCACGCGATTCCGACGGCGGCGTACCGCACCTTCACCGATGCTGCCGACGCCCACGCGTACGTCGCTGCGCACGGCGCGCCGATCGTCGTCAAGGCCGACGGGTTGGCCGCAGGCAAGGGCGTCGTCGTCGCCATGAAAGAGAGCGACGCGCACGCGGCGATCGACGCTATGCTGGGTGCGGGCACGCTCGGCGCGGCCGGGGCGCGCGTCGTCATCGAGGAATGCCTCGAAGGCGAGGAGGCGAGCTTCATCGTCATGGCCGACGGCGTGCACGTGCTCGCGCTCGCATCGAGCCAGGACCACAAGCGGCTCGCCGACGGCGACCGCGGTCCGAACACCGGCGGAATGGGCGCGTACTCGCCGGCGCCCGTCGTCACGCCGAGGGTGCATGCGCGCATCATGCGCGAGGTCATCGCGCCGACGATCGCCGGCATGACCGCCGAAGGAACGCCGTACACGGGCTTTCTCTACGCGGGCGTGATGATCGATGCGACCGGTGCGCCGCGCGTGCTCGAATTCAATTGCCGGCTCGGCGACCCGGAGGCCCAGCCGATCCTCGTGCGCCTGCGCTCCGACCTCCTGGTCCTGGTCGAGCATGCGCTTTCCGGCACGCTCGACCGCGCGGACGCGGAGTGGGACCGGCGTCCCGCGCTCACGGTGGTGATCGCCGCCGCCGGCTATCCCGAGAAGCCGCGACGTGGCGACGCCGTCGCCGGGCTCGACCGGGTGACGCCGCAGTCGCATCCGGACGTCACGGTGTTCCACGCCGGCACCGTGCGTGAAGGCGAGCGCGTGCAGGTCAACGGCGGCCGCGTGCTCGGCGTCACGGCGCTCGGCGACTCGCTGCGACAAGCGCAGCGCGCGGCGTACGCCGCGGTATCGGCGATCCACTTCGATGGCATGCAATACCGCGGCGACATCGGACACCGGGCGCTCGCCAGGCGCGCGCCGGCCGCATGACGCAGCGGTCCGACGCATGACGCAGCCGTCCGACGCGCCGGACATCCCGGCGGTGCGCGATTACATGCGAAGCCTGCAGTCGCGCATCGTCGCGGCGCTCGAGCGTTGCGGCGAGAAGGCGTTCCGCGTCGATGAATGGTCGCGCGCCGAAGGGGGCGGCGGCATTGCGATGTCGCTGGAGGAAGGCGTCATTATCGAGCGCGCGGGGGTGCTGTTCTCGCACGTCTTTGGCAGTGCGCTCCCGCCGTCGGCGACCGCGCATCGGCCGCAGCTCGCCGGCCGCGCCTGGGAGGCGCTCGGCGTGTCGCTCGTGCTGCATCCGCGCAACCCGTATGCGCCTACCGTGCACCTCAACGTGCGTCACTTCTGCGCGAAAGCCGATCCCGCGCGCGACGATGCGCCGGCGTGGTGGTTCGGCGGCGGCATGGACCTGACGCCCGTTTACGGCTTCGTCGAGGACGCACGGCATTTCCACGCCGCGTGCCGCGATGCGCTCGCGCGCTTCGGCGCCGACCTCTACCCGCGCTTCAAGCAGGCGTGCGATCGCTATTTCTTCCTGCGTCACCGCAACGAGGCGCGGGGCATCGGCGGCATCTTCTTCGACGACTGGAACGAGGGTGGCTTCGCGCGCGCCTTCGCGCTGACGCAAAGCGTCGGCGATCATTTTCTCGAGGCGTACCTGCCGATTCTCGAGCGGCGCCGCGCAATGCCGCATGGCGAGCGCGAGCGCGAGTTCCAGGCGTATCGGCGGGGCCGCTACGTCGAATTCAACCTGGTGTGGGACCGCGGCACGCTCTTCGGCCTGCAATCGAACGGCCGTACGGAGGCGATCCTCCTGTCGATGCCGCCGCTCGCACGCTGGCGCTACGAATGGACGCCTGCGCCCGGCACGCCGGAGGCGGCGCTCTACACCGATTTCCTTCCACCGCGCGATTGGATTGCATGAACGACGCTGCCGATCCGCGACCGCCGGCCGCGGAACCGGACGATCGGCTTACCGAGCATCGCGTCATGGGCGAGCAGGTGTATCGCGGCGTGCTGCTCGACGTCCGCCGCGACCGCGTCCGCCTTCCGGACGCGACGGAAACGGTGCGCGAATACATCGCGCACCCCGGCGCGGTGCTCGTCGTTCCGGTGCACGACGACGGACGCATGGTCGTCGAGCGCCAGTTCCGCTATCCGCACAACCGCGCGTTCCTCGAGTTCCCCGCCGGCAAGCTCGACCCGGGCGAGACGCCGCTCGCCACCGGCGTGCGCGAGCTCGCCGAGGAGGCGGGGCATGCGGCGGCGATCTGGATTCGCCTCGGCGTCATCCATCCCGTGATCGCCTACTCGACGGAAGCGATTTACGTCTACGCCGCGCGCGGGCTCTCGCACGTCGGCGCGAAGCTCGATCCCGGCGAATTCCTGGAGGTTCACGAGTGCACGCCGGCCGCGCTCGAGGCGGCGATCGACGAGGGCCGGGTGACGGACGCGAAGACCATCGCCGCGCTCGCGATGCATTTGCGCTGGGCGAGCGCCGCGACCCGCAGCGTGCGGCTGCGCATTCGCGGGCTCGTGCAGGGCGTGGGGTACCGCGATTTCGCCGTGCGCTCGGCGCGCGCCGCCGGACTGGCCGGATGGGTGCGAAATCGCCGTGACGGCTCCGTCGAGGCGCACGTGCAGGGCGCACGCGACGCCTGCGATCGTCTGATCGATGCGTGCCGCGACGGGCCGCCGCTTGCGCGCGTCGATCGCGTCGAGGTGGAGCGCAGTCCCGCCGAGCCGACGCTCACGGGCTTCGACTGGGAGCGTTCCGCCTAGCTCCCCCAATCCAACCGCGACCTGGCTGGACGACCGCGCCCGTGCAATATCCGGGCGCCGCGCGGCCGTGAGGACTCAGTGCGCGGTGGGCTCGGCCTGCCCGTTCGATCGCCGCGTCTGCGCGATGAGCGCGCGCATGCCGCCGCCCAGGAACGCGATCAGCTGCTCCGCGGTGGGGGTGAAGTCGAGCGCGCCGCCACCCGCCCTGCAGCGGCCGAGCGCGTCGTGCTCGATCAGCAGGCGGCAGTTGCGAAACCCCGCGGCGAGCACCTCGTCGTCGACGCCGGGCAGCGCGTGCCGCAAGGCCGCGAGGCATTCGCGATACACGCTCCCGAAGTGCCGCAGCATCATGCCGTCGCTCGGATCGTGCCCCGCGAGGCGCGCGACGAGGCAGAGGTAATTGCGCCAGTGCGGTGGCGCCGCCTGGTCGAGCGTCGCAAACGGACGGGCGTACGCCCACAGCACGTCCTCGACCTCCCAGTCGCCGCGCGCACGCAACGCCGCGAGCGCCTCGTGCTGCAGGGCAAGCAGTTGCGCGGCACGCCGGGCGAGCGCCTCTTCGATCAGCTGCTCCTTGCTGCCGAAGTGGTAGTTGAGGAGCGCGACGTGCGCCTCCGCGCGCGACGCGATCGTGCGATGGGTGAGTGGCCTGAAGCCATGATCGGCAATCAGGGCCTCCACCGCGTCGAGCAGGCGGCCACGGGTGTCGTCGCCGCGCCGGCGTTCCGTACGCTGAGGCGTGTCCATTGCAGGTGACGCGTGATCGAGGGGCATGGCCGTTTCCGACAGGGCTCGTGGGGGAAGGGCTCGCGCACATCGCGGCGACGGACGTCTCGACGTGCACGAGTCTCGGGCCAATCGTAGCGAGCGACGCTCGCGCGGCTTAAGCGGACGGACGAGCAGATTGATGTAGGACTGCGCCGACAGGCGCTCGTGACGCTTCAGTCGACGCCGAACACGTCCTTCCAGGCGGCGTAAGACGCGGCGGCCGACCAGGGCAGCGCGAGCAGGAGCCCGAGTCCGCTCGTCGCGATGCCCAACATGAGCAGCACGAACGCAATCGCGCCGTAGAGCGCGAGCGGCAGCAGGTTGCGCGAGAAGGCGCTCGCGCTTACGGCGAACGCCTCGCCAAAGCCCGCGCCGTCGAAAAGCGCTGCCAGCGGCACGAACGTGAGCGGCAGCGAAACGGCGATGCCCGCGGCGTAGGTCACGACGAGGGCGCCTCCGGAGATCGAATCGGCGCTCGCCGCCGGCGCCAGCAGGTCGAGCCCGCCGACCGCGCTCGCGACCAACGCCTCGGCGGCGAAGATCGCGAGGCCGGCCGCGATGATCGCCGCGATCGCGCGCGGCGGCGCAGCGGCGGCGGCGAGCAGGTGGCGCATGCGGGGCCGGTCGCCACGATCCGCGGCGAGGCTCGCGTAGAGCAGACCGCACTCGACGAGCGGCAGGAAGATCTGCGACAGCACGATCCCGGCGGTGGGCACGAGGTTCAGCGCGAGATTGAGCGCGAGCACGACGAGCGCGATGCCCGAGAACGTGAACGGCCCGCGCTTCCACAGCCGCATCGCATCGGCGTACCAGTCCACCGCCCGCCGCGCCGCGACGGTGCGGATCGCGCGGCGCGGCGGCGCGCCGGCCGGCGGATCGGGCGGCGATGAATCTCGGAGATCGGGAATGCGACGGATCCTCGGTGAAACGCGACGGCGCGCCGCGTCAGGCGGCTTCGCCGAGATACGCGGCGCGCACCTTCGGATCGTGCACGAGGTCCGCCGCCTTGCCCACGAGCGTAATGTCGCCGGACTCCATCACGTAGCCGCGGTCGCTCACGTCGAGCGCGAGCTTCGCGTTCTGCTCGACGAGAAGCATCGTCACGCCTTCCTGCGCCACCGCGAGGATCGTCTCGAACACCTTCTGCACCATCAGCGGCGCGAGGCCCATCGAGGGCTCGTCGAGGAGGAGCATGCGCGGGCGCGACATCATCGCGCGTGCGATCGCGAGCATCTGCTGCTCGCCGCCGGAGAGCGTGCCGGCCGTCTGGCGGCTTCGCTCGCGCAGCCGCGGGAACAGCGCGAAGACGCGCTCCATGTCCGCGCGCACGCCTTCGCGGTCGGTGCGCACGTACGCGCCCATCGCGAGGTTCTCCGCGATCGTCAGCGCCGCGAACACGCCGCGGCCCTCCGGCACCATGGCGAGGCCCTTGCGCACGAGCTCGAAGGCGGGGCGCCCGGTGACGTCGACGCCGTCGTAATGCACCGAGCCCGCGTGGAGCGGCAGCAGGCCGCAGATGCCCTTCAGCGTCGTCGTCTTGCCGGCGCCGTTGGCGCCGATCAGGCACACGAGCTCGCCGTGGCCGACCTCGAGGTCGATGCCCTTGACGGCGCGGATGCCGCCGTACGAGACCGCGACGCCGGCGAGCGCGAGCAGCGGCGGCATCAGGCGCGCTTCTCCTTCGTGAGCGTGATCTCGCCGCCGAGGTACGCGGCGATCACCTTCGCGTCGCTCTGGACCTCGGCCGCGGGACCCTCGGCGATCTTGCGCCCGTAGTCGAGGACCAGCACGCGGTCGCACACGCTCATCACGAGCTTCATGTCGTGCTCGATCAGCAGGATCGTCGTTCCCTTGGCGCGGATCTCCTGCAGGAGGCTCTTGAGACCCGCCGTTTCCGTGGCGTTCATGCCGGCCGCGGGCTCGTCGAGCGCGAGGAGCAGCGGCTCGGTCGCGAGCGCGCGCGCGATTTCGAGACGGCGCTGGTCGCCGTAGGCGAGATGCTTCGCGAGGTCGTTGGCGCGGCGATGCACGCCGACGAACGCGAGGAGCTCGTAGGCGATCTTCTCGATGGCGCGCTCCTCCTCCCGCGTGCGGCGGTCGCGGAAGATCGCGCCGAACACGCCCGCGTGCGTGCGGACGTGCCGGCCGATCATCACGTTCTCGAGCGCCGAGAGGTTCGCGAAGAGGCGGATGTTCTGGAACGTGCGCGCGATGCCGCGCGCGGCGACCTGGTTGGGCTTGAGGCCCGTCAGCGGGGCGTCGTCGAACACGAAGCGGCCCGCGTCCGCCGGATAGATGCCGGTCAGCACGTTGAAGAGCGAGGTCTTGCCTGCGCCGTTCGGCCCGATCAGGCCGTAGATCTCGCCGCGCTGGATGCGGAAGTCGACGTCCGCGAGCGCGTTGACGCCGCCGAACCGCTTGGTGATGCCCTGCGCGTCGAGCAGCACGCCGCTCGCCGTCGCCTGCCCCGCCATCAGGCGGCCTCGCGGCTTTCGCCGCCGTTACGCCCCTGCGCGAGCTCGCGCTTGCGCACGGCCGATGGCAGGATGCCGGCGGGCCGGAACAGCATCATCAGCACGAGCGCGAGGCCGAACAGGAGCATGCGGATGACCTCCGGGTCGATCAGCATGCGGCCGAAGAGCGCGCTTTGCGCGGGCCCGACCGTGTAGCGCAGCACCTCGGGGACGTACGAGAGAAGGAGCGCACCGACGACGACGCCGAACACGTTGCCCATGCCCCCCAGCACGACCATCGACAGCACCATGATCGACTCGACGAGCACGAAGCTCTCGGGGCTGATGAAGCGCTGCATCGCGGAGAACATGCCGCCGGCGATGCCGCCGAAGGACGCGCCCATCGCGAACGCCAGCAGCTTCATGTTGCGTGTGTTGATGCCCATCGCGCGCGCCGCGACCTCGTCCTCGCGGATCGCCTCCCAGGCGCGTCCCACGCGCGAGTTCTGCAGCCGCAGATTGAGCGCGATCACGGCGATCAGGACGATCAGCAGGAAGTAGTAGTAGTTGATCGGCGTCGTGAACTCGAGCGAGCCGACGACGTGCGTGCGCCCGAAGTCGTAGCCGTCGATGCGGAACGGGTCGATCAGCGTGATGCCCTGCGGGCCGTTGGTCAGGTTGAAGGGGCGCGAGAGGTTGTTGAGGAAGATGCGGACGATCTCGCCGAAGCCGAGCGTGACGATCGCGAGGTAGTCGCCGCGCAGTTTGAGCGTCGGCGTGCCCAGCAGCACGCCGAAGAGGCACGCGACCAGCGCGCCGAGCGGCAGGATGATCCAGAACGGCAGGTGCAACCCGAAATGGGGGCTCGCGAGCAGCGCGTACGTGTAGGCGCCCACGCCGTAGAAGGCGATGTAGCCGAGGTCGAGGAGCCCGGCGAAGCCGACGACGATGTTGAGGCCGAGCGCGAGGAAGCAGTAAAGGATGGCGAGGTTCGTGATGCGCACCCATGCCGTCCCGATGCTTGCGAGCGCCCACGGCAACGCGGCGAGCGCGACGGCGAGCAGCGCGATGCCGGCCCAGGTCACCGCCGGATGGCGGGAAGCGGCGAGCAGCTGCGTGCGTTGCGAGGCGCGCGGAATCATGATCAGGCGCGGTCGGCGACGCGCTCGCCGAGGAGCCCGGAGGGCCGCAGCGTGAGCACCAGGATCAGCACGACGAAGGCGAAGACGTCCTGGTAGTTGGAGCCGAAGAGCTCGAGGTGCGGATCGTTCACGCAGCGCTGCGCGAGCGCGTCCGACCAGTGCGCGAGGCCGCAGAGATTCGTGAGGTCGCCGACGTATCCGGCGCCGAGCGCCTCGATGATGCCCATCAGGAGGCCGCCGAGCATCGCCCCGCCGAGATTGCCGATGCCTCCCAGCACCGCGGCGGAGAACGCCTTGAGGCCGAGCAGGAAGCCCATCTGGTAGTGCGCGATGCCGTAATAGCTCCCGTCCATGACGCCGGCGACGGCGGCGAGCGCCGCGCCGATGACGAACGTGAGCGAGATCACACGGTTGATGTCGATGCCCATGAGCCCGGCGACCTGCGGATTCTGGGCGACGGCGCGCATCGCGATGCCGAGCTTCGTGCGGTAAACGAGCAGCAGCAGACCCGCCATCATCGCGAGCGACAGGCCGATGATGCCGATCTGCACGTTGGTGATCGTCGCGCCGTTCGGATGCGACGTGAGGTGGTAGGGCACGGTCGCGACCACCTGCGGGTACGGCAGCGGGTTGCGGCTCCAGATGATCAGCGCGATGTGCTGCAGCACGATCGACAGGCCGATCGCCGTGATGAGCGGGGCGAGGCGCGGCGCCCGGCGCAGCGGCCGGTACGCGACGCGCTCGAGCAGGTAGCCGACGATGACGCAGACGGGAATCGCGGCCAGCGCGGCGATGCCGAGGATCGCGAGCGGCGGCAGCGACGTGTTCGCGCCGACGAGGGTCACGATCACCGAGTACGCGACCATCGCTCCGATCATCACGACTTCGCCATGCGCGAAGTTGATGAGCTGGATGATCCCGTAGACCATGGTATAGCCCAGGGCCACGATGGCGTAGACGCTGCCGAGCGTGACGCCGTTGACGATCTGCTGGATGAAGGTGTCCACGGGGCGGGGCGGAGTGCGGCGACCGGATTGTGGGGCGATAGCGCGGGGTCGGGCAAGTGCCCGTCAAAAAAAACGGCGCCTGCGAGCAGGCGCCGTCCGTCGCGTGGGCCGCGGGCCGTTACTTCTTCGCGGGTTCGCCCTTGTCGCCCTGGGCGGGGGCCATCGCCGATCCGGGCGCCATCGCGGATGCGCCTGCCGTGCTGTCGGACGCCTTCATGAAGTCGGCGAAGGCGATGCTCTTTCCGCCCTTCACCACGGCGATCGGATCCAGCTTGCCGCCCTTCATCGTGAAGATCGTGATCTCGGCGTTCTTGCGGTCGCCCTTGTCATCGAACTCGATGTGGCCGGTGGCGCCGTCGTAGCTGATCTTCTGCAAGTCGGGCAGGTACTTCGCCGGATCGGGCGAGTCGGCCTTCTGCATCGCCGCGATCAGCAGGTTCGCGGCGTCGTACGTGAACGGCGCGTAGATGATCGGGTCGACGTTGTACTTCGCCTTGTATGCGTCGAGGAAGCTCTTCGACGCCGCCTGGACCGGCAATCCCGCCTGCGAGCAGATGAGCCCCTCGGCGTTCTTGTCGCCCGCGAGCTCCTTCATCTTGTCGGTGCACGCGCCGTCGCCGAAGCTGAACACCGCCTTGATGCCGAGCTCGCGCGCCTGCTTGAGCATCGGTCCGCCGGTCGCGTCCATGCCGCCGTAGAAGATCGCGTCGGGATTGCGCCCCTTGATCTTGGTGAGGATCGCCTTGAAGTCGGTCGCCTTGTCGTTGGTCTTCTCGCGCGCGACGACGTTGACGCCGGCGGCCTTCAGCGTCTTCTCGACCTCGTTCGCGAGGCCCTCGCCGTAGGCCGTCGCGTCGTCGGCGACCGCGACCTTCTTGACCTTCATCGACTCGAGGTATTGCGCGACGGCCGGGCCCTGCTGGTCGTCGCGCCCGACGACGCGGAAGATGTTCTTGAAGCCCTGCTCGGTTAGCTTGGGGTTCGTGGCCGAGCCCGAGATCATCGGAATGCCCGCCTGGTTGTAGACGGCGGACGCGGGAATCGTGACGCCCGAGTTCAGGTGGCCGACCACGCCCGCCGCCTTGGCGTCGGCGAGCTTCTGCGCAATCGTCGGGCCGAGCTTCGGGTCGGCCTGGTCGTCCTCGGAGAGGACCTCGAACTTCACGGTCTTGCCGCCGAGCTTGATCTTCTTTTCGTTCGCCTGGTCGATCGCGAGGTGGACGCCGTTGTCGTTGTCCTTGCCGAGGTGGGCGATCTCGCCGGTCAGCGGGCCGGCGGAGCCGATCTTGACCGTGATCGTCTCCTCGACCGGAGCCGCGGGCGCTGCCGCGGTTTCGGTCTTCGGCGCCGCCGCCTGCTTGGGTTCTTCCTTGCTGCAGCCGTAGACGCCGAGGATCGCAGTGGCGACGAGCGTCAGGCCGATGTTGCGGGCAACTTGCATGGGGTTCTCCGGGCGTGGAGTGAAAGGAAAACGGAGCATTATCGTTGCCGCCGATTTCGGGTGTCAATGAAGAAGCGCCGGCGCCCGGCCGGGCCACGTCCTGTCGCCGCCGGCCGCGTTTCGTCGCGGCGCGCTTGCCCGCAACGTAGTGTAGTCTTATCGTGCAGCCCTTTTCCTGAATCCGTTTCCGGCGGCCGGCGCATCCAACGCGGGTGCCTCGGCTTCCGAGCGCGCCGACCGCGCGCGACGCCGGCACCGTCTTGGACACGCCCTACCCGGGCGCGAGGGAGCTTCATGAGCCTACGCATCACGCGGCGCCGCGCAGTGGTCGCGCTCGTCACGATTGCCGTGGCGGGCGGCCTGGCCGGTACGGTGGCGCTTCGGGCGAGCAAGCACGCCGCTGCGGCCGCCCCCGACCCGCGCACGCCGGTCGCGCTGCAGTTCATCCCTGCCGACCTGGCCCACGTCGAGAGCGCCCCGCTCGCGCGCTGGCTGCCCGTCTCGGGGACGTTGCAGCCGGTTCGCCAGGCCGTGGTCAAGGCGAAGGTCGCCGGCGACGTCGTCGGGCTCTCCGTGCGCGAGGGCGAGGCCGTTCGCGCGGGGCAGAAGATCGCGCGCATCGATTCGCCCGACCTGCAGGCGCGCCTCGTCGACCGGCAGGGCGCCGTCGAGAGCGCGCGGGCGCAGCTCGCGCTCGCGCAGAAGACGCGCGCGATGAACCTGCGGCTGCTGAACGACAGGTTCATCTCGCAGAACGCCTTCGACAGCACCGAATCGTCCTACAACGTCGCGCGCGGCAACCTGCAGTCCGCGCAGGCGCAGGCGCAGCTCGCGCGGAACGCGATCGCCGACGCCGACGTCGTCGCGCCGCTGGCGGGCATCGTCGCCAGGCGTCATGTCCAAAGCGGGGAGAAGATCGCCGTGGAAGCGCCGATCGTCACGATCGTCGACCTGCGCGACCTCGAAGTGCAGGCGCTCGTTCCCGCGATCGACGTCCCCGAGCTCACGCGCGGGATGCCGGTCGAGCTCAGCGTCGACGGCTTCGGCGAGCGTCATTTCACCGGCCGCATCGACCGCATCAACCCATCGACCGAGCCGGGGACGCGCGCGATCATCGTCTACGTGAGCCTGCCCAATCCCGACTCGGCGCTGCGCAGCGGCATGTTCGCGACCGGGCGCATCCGGCTCGCCGCGAGCGCGCCCGTGCCGACACTGCCCCTCGCGGCCGTGCGCAGCGACGCGGGGCAGTCGTACGTATGGACGATCGACAACGGCAAGCTCGCGCGGCGCATCGTCACGACGGGGCGGCGCGACGAGACGAACGGCCGCGTCGAGATCAGGACGCCGCTGGCGGCGCAAACGCCGGTGCTCGCGACGCGCTTCGACAACTTGAAGGACGGCGCGCCGGCGCTCGTCAAGGCCGCGACCTCTTCCCGGAACGCGGGCCGGGACAAGCCCGGCAAGGCGGGCTGAAATGCGAACGGTCGCCATGCTAACGGGAGGCCGCGGCACGCGCCGCGCCACCGAAGTCGCTGGCGTTGCTGATCCCTGTCCTCTGATCCCTGTTACCTGACATGTGGATCACGCGCACCTCGATCGCCAATCCCGTCTTCGCGACGATGGTCATGGTCGCGATCACCGTCCTCGGCGTCGCGTCGTATCTGCGGCTCGACGTGGAGCAGATGCCCGACGTGACGCTCCCGTTCGTCTATATCCAGACGAGCTACCCCGGCGCGGCGCCCGAGGCGGTCGAGGCGGACGTGACGAAGCCGATCGAGTACGCGGTGAACCAGGTGTCGGGCGTCAAGCGCATCTTCTCGAACTCCCGCGAGGGCCGCAGCGACGTCTTCGCCGAGTTCCGGCTGTCGACCGACGTCGCGCAGGCGATCCAGGACGTGCGCGACCGGATCGCGCCGATCCGTCCGTCGTTCCCGAAGGACGTGAAGGACCCGCAGGTCGTCCGCATCGAGAACGAGAACAGCCAGCCGGTCGTGTCGCTCGCCGTGATGTCGCAGGCGACCGGCATGCGCGAGCTTACGTCGCTCACCGACCAGACGATCGTCAAGGCGCTCGAGAACCTGCCGGGAGTCGCGCGGATCGACGTGCACGGGCGCGTGACGCGCCAGATCCTCATCCAGGTCAAGCCCGACGCGCTGACGGCGCTCGGCATCGGCGTCGACCAGGTGATCGCCGCCATCCGCGAGGCGAACCAGGACGTGCCGGCCGGCCGCATCACGCGCGGGGCGAGCGACGCGATCGTGCGCGTCGAAGGCAAGATCAAGGACCCGGCGCAGTTCGCGCGCATCATCGTCGCGCAGCAGGGCGGCGGTCCGGTGTACCTGTCGCAGGTCGCCGACGTGATCGACGGGGAGAAGGAGGCGGAATCGATCTCGCGCGTCAACGGCCACCCGGCGATCACGCTGGACGTGCAGAAGGCGCAGGACGCGAACATCGTCGAGACGGGCACGAACGTCGCCTCCGCGGTTGCGGACCTGAAGTCGCGGCTGCCCTCGGACGTCGAGGTGCGCGTCGCGTACTCGCGCGCCGACCAGGTGCAGAAGGCGGTAAACCGCGTGAAGAGCACGATCGTGGAGGGCGCGGCGCTCACCGTCCTCATCGTCTTCTTCTTTCTCGGCAGCTGGCGCAGCACGATCATCACCGGGCTCACGCTGCCGCTCGCCGTCGTCGCGACGTTCGTGGCGCTCTATGCGTTCGGCTTCACGCTGAATTTCCTGACGCTCATGGCGCTGTCGCTCACGATCGGGCTCTTGATCGACGACGCGATCGTGGTGCGGGAGAACATCGTCCGCCACCTCGCGATGGGCAAGGATCACGCGCGGGCGGCCCGCGAGGGCACCGACGAGATCGGCCTCGCCGTGATGGCGACGACGTTCGCGATCGTGGCCGTGTTCGTGCCGATCGCGTTCATGAGCGGCATCATCGGGCGGTTCTTCTTCCAGTTCGGCGTGACGGTCGCGGTCGCCGTGCTGATGTCGCTCTTCATCAGCTTCACGCTCGACCCCATGCTGTCGTCGGTGTGGCCCGATCCCGCGGCCACGCGCTTCGCGCGGCTGCCGTGGCTTCGCCTCGTCATGCGGCGCGTCGAGCGGGGCATCGACGGCGTGCACCGGATCTACGGCGACGTGCTGGGCTGGGCGCTCTCGCACCGCAAGTCGGTGCTCGCGATCGCGTTTTGCACGTTCGTCGCGAGCTTCTTCGTCGTGCCGCTCGTCGGCACCGAGTTCATTCCCGAGGCCGACCAGGGCTTCATCTCGTTGCGCCTCAACACGCCGGTCGGCTCGAGCCTCGAGTACACGAACGCGAAGATCGCAGAGGCGGAGCAAACGCTCGGCCGGTTCCCCGAGATCGCGCTCGCGATGACGACCGTGGGCACCGAGGACGGCCGCAACTACGCGCGCATCAATCTGAAGCTCGTCGACGCCAGCGCGCGGGCGCGCACGCAGAAGGACCTCGAGCGCGCGATCCGCACCGCGCTGCGGCCGATTCCCGGCATCGAGCTCGCATTCGGCTTCGATCGCCCGATCTGGTTCAACCTGCTTGGCCCCGATCCGGAGACGCTCGCGAAGCTCGCCGACGAGTTCGCGGAAAAGGTCGCGCGAGTCCCCGGCATCGCCGATCTCGAGACGTCCGACAAGGCGGCCAATCCCGCGCTTTCGATTCGCCTGATCAACGACGCGGCCGCCGACCTCGGCATCACCGTGCAGCAGGTCGGCGCGACGATCCGGCCGCTGCTCGCGGGCGACACGATCAGCTACTGGCTCGGGCCCGACGGCCAGAACTACGAGGTCAACGTGCAGCTTTCGAAGGATCGCCGCCGGCTCGCCTCGGACCTCGGCAACCTCTATCTCACGACGAACCAGCGCGGTCCCGACGGGCAGATGCGCATGGTGCCGCTGCGCCAGGTCGCCGAGCTCGTGCCGTCGACATCGCCGCAGATCGTCAAGCGGCAGAACCTGCAGCGGCGCGTCGGCATCTACGCCAACGTCGAGGGCCGGCCCGCAGGCGACGTCGGCGCCGACGTGCAGAAGATCGCGAGCGCGATGGCGCTGCCGCCGGGCTACCGGCTGGAGGCGGCGGGACAGCAGCAGGACATGCAGGATTCCTTTCGCGCCGCCGTCGCCGCCCTCGCGCTCGCGATCGTCTTCATCTATCTGATCCTAGCGTCGCAGTTCGCGAGCTTCACGCAACCGATCGCGATCATGGCGTCGCTGCCGTTCTCGCTGATCGGCGTGTTCCTCGCGCTGCTCCTGACCGGCACGACGCTCAACATCTTCTCGATCATCGGCTTCATCATGCTGATGGGCCTCGTCACGAAGAACGCGATCCTGCTCGTCGACTTCGCCAATCGTGCGCGCCGCGCCGGAGCGCCGCTCGTCGAGGCGCTGCTTTCCGCAGGACAGGTGCGGCTGCGGCCGATCCTGATGACGACCGCGGCGATGATCGGCGGCATGCTGCCGCTCGCCCTCGGCCTCGGCGACGGCGGCGAGCAGCAGGCTCCGATGGGCCGGGCGATCATCGGCGGCGTCGTCACATCGACGCTGCTCACGCTGGTCGTCGTGCCGGTCATCTACACGTACCTCGACGCGTGGTCGCAGCGGCACGCGGCACGGCGCGCGCGGCGTGCCGCGGCACACGTCGCCGCGGCGCAGGCCGGCGACGATTGACCCGCGAACCGGGCGCCGGCGCGACCGGCAGGCGCACGGTTGATATAATGGCGCGCCGTTTTCACTTCCGACCTCGTCGTGTTCGACGCGTCGCGCGGTCATCGATGCCGCTGCGATCGAGCGCGCCGTCCCGCCCGCGGCCATGACCCACTTCGATTACGAGCAGGCGCGGTTCAACATGATCGAGCAGCAGATCCGGCCGTGGGACGTGCTGGACCAGCGGGTGCTCGACCTGCTCTTCGCCGTCCGCCGCGAAGACTTCGTCCCGCCGGCGTACAAGGCGCTCGCGTTCGCCGACCTCGAGCTGCCGCTTCCGAACGGCGGCAGGATGTGGACGCCGAAGATGGAAGCGCGCGTGCTGCAGGAGCTGATGCTGAAGACCGGCGAGCGCGTGCTCGAGATCGGCACCGGCAGCGGCTACCTCACCGCGCTGCTCGCGAGCGAGGCGGGCGAGGTGACGAGCGTCGAGATCGACGCGGCGACGGTGGGCGAAGCGCGCACGAAGCTCGCGCGCCACGGCTTCGCCAACGTGCGCGTCGCGCAAGGTGACGGCGCGCGCGGCTTCGGCAACGACACGTACGACGCCATCGTCCTCGGCGGATCGACGCCGCTTCTCCCCGAGCGCTTCATCGAGCACCTCGCGCCGGGCGGGCGCGTCTTCGCCGTCGTCGGCGAAGCGCCCGTGATGACGGCGCGCCTCGTGCGACTCGAGGCGCCGGGCGCCGCGGCGGCGACCGACCTGTTCGAGACGGTGATACCGCCGCTCGTCAACGCGCTCGCGCCGGCGCGCTTCGAATTCTGACGGCGCGACGCAGGACGTGCGCGCCGTGACGCCCCCTTCGCGCCCAGCGGCGGCGCCCCGATCGGCCTCCCGACAATGATGCGAATCCCGCCCGCCATCGCGCTTTGCCTCGCGGCCTTCGCCGCCTCGTCCGCCTGCCGCGGCGAGGACCTGATGGACGTGTACCGCGACGCACAGCGCAACGACCCGGTGGTCGCGGCCGCGCGCGCGAACTGGGAGGCGACGCAGGAGCGCGTGCCGCAGGCGCGCGCCGGCCTGCTGCCGAACGTCGCGCTGTCGGCGAGGGTCGACGCCGACTACTTCGGCACGGACCTCGAAACCGATCCGCACGCGCGGGTCAATCGCAACTTCGGCGCCGGCGGCCTCACCGTGTCGGCGTCGCAGCCGCTGTACCGGTACGCGAATTCCGTCGCGTACACCCAGGCCGTCGAGCAGGTGCGGCAGGCGGACTACACGCTCGCGTCCGCGAAGCAGGACCTGATCCTGCGCGTCGCGGTCACCTATTTCGACGTGCTGCTCGCGCAGTTCAACGTGGAGCTCGCGGAGAGCCAGAAGGCCGCGGTGTCCGAGCAGCTCGCGCAGGCGAAGCGCAACTTCGAGGTCGGCGTCGCGACGATCACCGACACCAACGAGGCACAGGCCAAGTACGACTCGATCGTCGCGCAGCAGATCAGCGCGCGGAACGACCTGGAGAACCGGCGCACCGCGCTTCGCGCCATCATCGGCCGCGAGCCCGGCGACTTGAAGCGGCTCGGCCCGGGATTCGAGCCCGCGCTGCCGTCGCCGAATGCGCTCGACGCGTGGGTCGACCGCGCGCTCAGCGACAACCTCGCGGTGAAGATCGCGCAGTACAACGCGGACATCGCGACGCTCGAGATCGAGCGCCAGCGTGCGGGACGCCTGCCGACCGTCGATCTCGTCGCGAGCGTGAGCGCACAGGCGTTCAGCGCGACGATCAACACGGACGCGTCGGGCAACCAGCGGCAGGCCGCGATCGGCCTGGCGCTGAACGTGCCGCTCTACGAGGGCGGCTTCGTCGAGTCGAAGGTCCGCGAAGCGTACGCGCTGCAGGAGGCGGCGCGCCGCAATCTCGAGATCGCGCGCCGCAACGCGCTGTTCCTCGCGCAGACGGGTTTCACCGGCGTCGCCAGCGCGGCGGCGTCGGTCACGGCGCTCGAGCAGGCGCTCGTATCGGCGCAGACCGCCTACGAGTCGAACAAGACCGGGCAGGAGGTCGGCGTGCGCACGAATCTCGACGTGCTGAACACGCAGCAGAACGTCTTCCAGACGCGCCGCGATCTCGCGCAGGCGTACTTCAACTACCTGCTCAGTGTCCTGCGGCTCAAGTCGGCGGCCGGGTCGCTGACCGAAGACGACCTCGCGGCGGCGAATCGCCGCCTGCAGGGTTAACGCGCGGGGTCCGACGCGCCGGACTTCGGGCTCGGCACACTCGTCCGGCAAGCGCCCGGGCCTTGCGCCGCGATGCGCGGCGCGAGCCAGTTCCACAGCCGGTCGATCGCGCCGCGATGCGCCGCAACGAACGCGCCCGCGTTCTCGCGCATCCGCGCCCGCGCGGCGGGGTCGGCGAGCAGCGCCGCCGCGGTCGCGAACATCGCCTCGGCGCTGGCAACGCGCTGCGCGGCGCCCGCGGCGACCGCGGCATCGCTCGCCTGCGCGAAATTGAAGGTATGCGGGCCGATCAGCGTAACGACGCCGAGCGCGATCGGCTCGATCAGGTTCTGGCCGCCGAGCGGCAGCAGGCTGCCGCCCACGAAGGCAACGTCGCAGGCCGCGTAGTACGCGAGCATCTCGCCCATCGTGTCGCCGAGGACGACGGGCACGTCGTCGGGCACGGCGCGGTCGGCGCTGCGTCGAACGTGCGCGAGGCCGCGCGCTGCGAGCAACGCCGCGACGGCGTCGAAGCGCTGCGGGTGCCGCGGGACGATCACGACGAGCGTGCGCGCGGGGAGTCGAGCGCGCGCGAGCGCGTCGAGCAGGAGCGCTTCCTCGCCGTCGCGCGTGGAGGCGAGCAGCAGCACGGGCCGGTCAGCGCCGAAGCGCGCGCGTAGCGCGGCGCCGCGCTCGCGCATCGCGTCGGGAATC
>JBLMWW010000184.1:0-4658 GCA_050257435.1 Rudaea sp. | reverse complement strand
TGTAGACCATCTGGTTCAGGAACAGGTTGAACTCGGTCGGCACCCCCACCGGTCCGATCGGGAAGTTGGCGTGCTGGATGTCCTTCGCCATCTCCTGCAGCTTCGGGTCCGGCGACGTCTTCGCGGCGTAGTAGATCGAGATCCCGTTGGCGGTCACGCTGATCTGATTGTCGAGGAAGGCCTTGTTGTTGTTCGGGTCGAGCCACGACAGCGTGCCGGGGACGAAGGTCGGGTAGAGCTCCTTCGCGTACTCGAGCGCCCTCAGTGTTTCCGGACTGTCGATGACCACCTGGTTCTTCTCGTTGACGAGCTTGCCGCCGAACGCCCAGAACAGCCAGTGCGCCCACGCCTGGTCGCCGGTCGCGTGGCCGAGTGCGAAGCCGCCCGGCGTGCCCTTCTCCTTCAGGGCCTTCATCAGCTTCATGAACCCGTCCATGTCGCGCGGGAACTTGTCGAAACCCGCCGCCTTGACCTGGCTCTCGCGGTAGACGATCGCATTGCCGGCACAGCCCAGCGGGATGCCGATCCACCGGTTGGCGTGCTTCATGTACTGCTCGCACACCGGGTACCACCCGCCGTACTTCTTGCCCAGATAATTGGCGACGTCGGTCATGTCGACGAGTTTGTCCGGGTAGAGGTCGGCGTCGTCGTTGGTCGACAGGATGATGTCGGGGCCGGCGCCGGCATTCGCCGCAACCGCCGCCTTCGGTCGGACGTCCTCCCAGCTCTCGCTGTCGACGCGGACCGGAATGCCGTATTTCTCGGCGAACTTCTTGGCGTTGGCGAGGTACTGGTCCTCGTCGCCCTGGACGAAGCGCTTCCAGCGGAGCACGCGCAGCGATGCTCCCTTCTCCGGCGTGTTGCTCCACTGGGCGCTCGCGTCCTTGACCCAGATGAACGGCCCTGCGGCGGCGCCGGCGGCAATCGCGGCGGTGGACTTCAGGAATTTTCGGCGCTTGAACGTGCTCATGCTTGCTCCTCCTCCGATGGTGGGCTTCGGTCGTACGTGCCCATGGGACCTGTCAGGCGGCGAGTCGCTGCCCGCTCGCCGCGTCGAAGACGTGCGCCCGCGCGAGATCCGGCGCGAGATGGATCCGGTCGCCCGGCCGGCAATCGGTGCGATCCTTGATCGTCGCCGTCACGTCCCGGCCGTTGAAGCGGCAATAGAGCTGCGTGTCGGCGCCGGTCGGCTCGACGACGACGACCTCGACCGGCAGTCCGGCGGCGGCGAGCGCGCAATGCTCGGGGCGGATCCCGTAGAGCACTTCCCGCCCGTCTTCCGCCCGCGTTCCCTGCGGCAACGGCAGCGCGGCCGCGCCGCCGAACTCGACGCGGCCGCCGGGGGCGACCACGCCGGGCAGCATGTTCATCGCCGGCGAGCCGATGAACCCTGCGACGAAAGTGTTCGCGGGCCGGTCGTAGAGCGCGAGCGGATCGCCCGACTGCTCGACGACCCCGTCGCGCATCACCACGATCTTGTCGGCCATCGTCATCGCCTCGATCTGGTCGTGCGTGACGTAGATCGACGTGGTCTTCAGCCGCTGGTGCAGCTCCTTGATCTCGGTGCGCATCTGCACCCGGAGCTTCGCGTCGAGGTTCGACAGCGGCTCGTCGAACAGGAACACCTGCGGGTCGCGCACGATCGCGCGCCCCATGGCCACGCGCTGGCGCTGCCCGCCCGACAGCTGCCGCGGATAGCGGTCGAGATAGGGCGCAAGCCCCAGGATCTCGGCCGCGCGCGCGACGCGTTGCTGGATGTCGGCGCTGCCGCGCTTCGCGAGCTTGAGCGCGAACGACATGTTGTCGCGCACCGTCATGTGGGGATAGAGCGCGTAGTTCTGGAACACCATCGCGATGTCGCGCTCCTTGGGCGGCACGCGATTGACGACCTTGCCGCCGATGACGATTTCCCCCTCGGTGATCTCCTCGAGGCCGGCGATCATGCGCAGCAGCGTCGACTTGCCGCAACCGGACGGTCCGACGAGCACGCAGAACTCGCCGTCGGCAATGGCGATGTCGACGCCGCGGATCACGTGCGTCGTGCCGAACCACTTGTGCACGGAGGCGATGCTCACCCCGGCCATTCAACTCTCCTTCGGGCGATCCGCCGGGATCGCCATCATGCGCCCGCGTTGCGTGTCCCGCGCACGACCGGATAGTCCGGACGCCCGGTGCGGAACCACGTCACGATGTTTTGCGCCGCCTTGCGCCGCAACTCCACCTCGGCCTCCTTCGAATAGAACGCGGCGTGTGGCGTCAGGATGACACGCGGGTCGGAAAGGAGCGGCGAGTCGCGCGCCACCGGCTCGTCGGGCAGCACGTCGAGCCCGGCGCCCCGCAGTATTCCAGCATCGAGCGCCGCGAGCAAATCCGGCACGTCGACGACCGCGCCCCGCGAGGTGTTGACGAGCGTCATCCCGCGCCTGGCGGCGGCGAAGAAGCGCGCGTCGATCATGCCGCGGGTCGTCGCATCGAGCGGGGTGTGGAGCGACACGATGTCGGACTGCGCGGAAAGCGCCTCGAGCGAATGCACGCGCTCGACGTACGCCGGGAAATCGCCGTCGATCAGGTAAGGGTCGTAGGCGATCACCCGCTTGACGACGTCGCGCGAGACGTGGGCCATCCGCTTGCCGATGCGGCCGAGCCCGACGATCCCGAGCGTGAGCGTCGACGGGCGATGCAACTCCCCGCCCGAGAGGTAGTGCCACCGGCCGGCGCGGATGTCGTCGTGGTAGCGCACGACGTTGCGAAGTGACGCAAGCGCCAGCGCAAGCGCGTGCGTAGCCACCTCGCCGACGCCGTAGTCCGGCGAGTTCGCGACCCAGACGCCGTGCGCCTCGCAGGCCTTCGTGTCGATGGTGTCGAAGCCCGCGCCGATGCGGCTCACGATGGCGAGGTCGGGCAACGCGTCGACGACGGCCGCGGAAATGGGCGCGTACTGGAGCAGGATCGCCTTGCAGCCGCCGCCCGCGCGGATCACCTCGGCCTCGCTGCGGCACTGGGCGAGTTCGAGGGCAAGCCCCGCCTTCTCGAACAGGTCGCGCTCGAGATCGACGTCGGGAAAATCGTAATCGGCGAACAGGATGCGGGGCATGATGCGGGACGCGGCGTTGCGCCGACGGCGATGAACGGCGCCCCCGCCAGGCGGGTAGTGCGAAAACTCTCAGAAGCGCGCGCGACGGCGAAAGGTACGCGCGCGGACGGCCGAGCGTCAAGGCACGAGCGGCGGCGCGCCAACCTTTGCCGGCATAGAATCGCTCCCATCGGGGTCGGAGCAAAGAGCGATCGGCGCAGGAAGCGCGATCTGTTTCGCGGCTCTGCTCCGGTCCCGATTGGCGCCTTTTGCCCCGACCCCAGGAGCCTCGATGAGCACACCGCTACGTACGACGATCGCCGGAAGCCTGCCGAAACCGGCGTGGCTCGCCGAACCGCGGGCGCTGTGGGCGCCGTGGAAGCTCGAGGGAGACACGCTCGCGGAGGGCAAGCAGGACGCGGTGCGGCTGGTGCTCCGCGACCAGGAGCGGGCGGGAATCGACATCGTCACCGACGGCGAGCAGACGCGCCGCCACTTCGTGACGACATTCATCGAGGGCCTCGACGGGGTCGACTTCGAGCACCGGAAGACCGTGCGCATCCGCAACCGCTATGACGCCGACGTGCCGGTCGTTGTCGGCAGCGTGGCGCGGCGCCGGCCGATCTTCGTCGACGACGCGGCGTTCCTCCGGGCGCAGACGACGCATGCGGTCAAGTACACGCTGCCCGGCCCGATGACGATGGTCGATACGCTCCATGACGCGCACTACGGCAGCCGCGAGAAGCTCGCGTTGGCGTTCGCCGGGATACTGAACGAGGAGGCCCGCGCGATCGCCGCCCTCGGCGTCGACGTGATTCAGTTCGACGAGCCGGCCTTCAACGTGTACTTCGACGAAGTGCGTGACTGGGGCGTCGCCGCCCTCGAGCGCGCGGCCAGCGGCCTAGCATGCACCAAAGCGGTGCATATCTGCTACGGCTACGGCATCAAGGCGAACATCGACTGGAAGAAGACGCTCGGCGACGAATGGCGCCAGTACGAGCAGACGTTCCCCCTGCTCGCGGCGTCCACGATCGATCAGGTGTCGCTCGAATGCGCGAACTCGCACGTGCCGATCGACCTGATCGGGCTCCTCGCCGGCAAGGACGTCCTGGTCGGCGCCATCGACGTCGCCACCGAGCGCGTGGAATCCCCGGAGGACGTGGCGGCCGTCATCCGATCGGCGTTGCGCTTCGTCCCCGCCGATCGTTTGCTGCCATGCACCAATTGCGGCATGGTCCCGCTCGCCCGGGACGTGGCGCGCGCGAAACTCCGGGCGCTCGGGGCTGGCGCGGCCCTCGTCCGGCGCGAATTGACGTCCTAAAGGCCGCCGCCGACCGGGCGGGCGTAGCGCCCGAATCCCGCGTCTGGCGTGGGTTTGCGCACAACACTTGACGGCCCGCCCGCCGGAAAGTTGTCGCTTTTTCGGGAAATCTGCCGTATAGTGCGCGCCGTGTTTTGTTCCAGGCAGTAAAGGCACGCTCTGTACGACCGCCACGCAGTCGTTCGACCGCCGTACTTTCCTTGAGATCGAAACATCGGCCGGGCAACGTCCCGTTTATTTCTACTTGAGGAATTACCAGAACAT
>JBLMWW010000183.1:0-2727 GCA_050257435.1 Rudaea sp. | reverse complement strand
ACGCACGACAGCTTCGACTACACGGTCAACGGCACGCGGGTCGTCTGCAATCCGCGCGGTTACGCAAACGACGGCGTGAACGAGAACGCGCTTTTTGATCCCAACCTCGTCATAGACGTCGGTTAAGCGAGTGCCCCTCCTCGAGCGGCCCGTCGTGCCTGTGACTCGAGGTTCACGGCGGCCGCATGGCGCTACAATGGCGCGCCCCGCCCGTGGCCCATGCTCGAGGCATTTCCAGTGCCTGCCGCGGTCGCAGGGGAACCTGAGATCGTCGACGCCGGAGGAGGCCGCGCCGCGTCCGGGGCACGCATTCGGCCCATCCGATCCACAAGGGAGAACCGCATCATGTGCGTTCGAAGCCTGCTTTCCATCACGGTGAAGGGCGTGGCCGCGCTGGCCGCGGTCGCGGTGTTGACGGGAATCGCGCGCGCCGACGTACTCGACGACGTCAAGGCGCATGGGGTCGTCAAGTGCGGCGTCACGCTTGCCGCGCCAGGCTTTTCCGCCGAGAACAACGCCGGCAAGCGCGAGGGCTTCGACATCGACCTCTGCAGGGCCATCGCCGCCGCGGCACTCGGCGATGACAGCAAGATTCAGTTGACGCCGATGGACCTCAAGACGGCGTTCGCGGGCCTGCCCACCGGCGTCGTCGACGTGCTCACCCATCGCTTCACCTGGACGCAGAGCCGCGACGTCGGCGGCCTCAAGTTCCCGAAGATCATGTTCTACGACGGCCAGGGCTTCGTCGTGATGAAGAAATCGAAGGCGAACCGGATCGCCGATCTCAACAATGCGACGATCTGCACGCTGCAGGGCAGCACGTCCGAGCTGATCGTCGCGAGCTACTTCGGCGCGCACAAGCTCAAGTACAAAATCGTGACGTTTGCGTCGGCCGAGCAGGCGTGGGACGCGTTCGTCGCGAAGCGTTGCGACACGGTCATCAATGACCGCTCGGGCCTCGCGGCGCGGCTTGCCAAGCTGCCGAACCGAGACGATTACAAGGTCCTGGCGGAAACGGTATCCAGCGAGCCGATCGGGCCGGTCGTTGCGCAAGGACAGACGCGGTGGGAGGATCTCGTACGGTTCACGCTGAATGCGCTCGTCGCCGCCGAGGAGCTCGGCGTCACGCAGTCGAACGTCGACGCGCAGCGTGAGTCGCACAATCCCGACGTCCAGCGCCTGCTCGGCGTCACCGGCGACTTCGGCACCAAGCTCGGGGTGTCGAACGACTATGCGTACCGGGCGATCAAGGCCGTCGGCAACTACGGCGAGATCTGGGACCGCAACGTCGGGCCGAAGACGCCGCTGCGGCTCGAGCGTGGACGCAACGCACTCGTCGCCAACGGGGGCGTCATGATGTCGATCCCGATCCGCTGATGCCGCGCAGATACGCGCCGCGACACGCGCGCGCTCGCTAGCACGCACATGCGGGTTCTCGCGACGGCGAAGATGTCGCGCGCGATGCTGGTCGAACGTTGGCCTGGCTGGGTCGCACAGGCGCTGCTGCTCGTCGTCGTCGGCGGGCTGGCGTGGCGCGGCGCCGCGAATTTCCACGCGAACATGCAAGCGCTCGGCCTGGCCGCCGGCTTCGACTTCCTGCGCATGCAGGCAGGCTTCGAGATCGCGCAAGCGTTGATCCCGTTCGGCCCCGCGTCGTCGTACCTCCGGGCGATCGTCGTGGCCGTCCTCAACACGCTGCTCGTGATCACGCTGGCGGGTGCGTTCAGCACGCTGCTCGGCCTGTCCATCGCGTTCGGACGGCTCGCACCCGCCGGCCTGGTGCGCGGAGTGTCGAGCGCGTACGTCGAGGTGTTCCGCAATATCCCGGTGCTGCTGCAGATCCTCTTCTGGTACTCGTCGGCGATCGCCCTCCTGCCCGACGTTGCGGACAGCCTGCACTTCGCCGGCGCGCTCCTCAACAACCGGGGCCTGTTCCTGCCGTTGGGTCCCGAGCCCCCGCATGTCGAAGGCTTCGATGTCAGCGGTGGGGTCGCGATCCTGCCCGAGCTGATGGCGCTCACCCTCGGCCTGTCGATCTACAACGGTGCGTTTCTCGCGGAAATCTTCCGCGCCGGCATCCTCTCGGTGCCTCGCGGGCAGGTCGAGGCCGCGTCGACGGTGGGACTCACGGGGATGCGTGCCGCGCTGCTGATCACGCTGCCCCAGGCATTGCGCGTGGCGTTGCCCGCGGCCGGCGGGCAGTACCAGATACTGGCCAAGTCGTCCGCGCTCGCGGCCGCCATCGGCTATCCGGACATCATGCAGATCGTCGGCGGCACGATCGCGAGCCAGACGAGCCAGGCGCTCGAGGCCATGGCGCTCGTCGTCGTGCTGTACGCGGCGATCAACCTCGGCATAGCGCTCGTCGCCGGCCTCTCCAATCGTGCACTGCTGCGCCACGAGGGCCGTTGAGCAGCGTCGTGGCGCGGAAGACCCATCGCACATCGCGTCGTCGCCTGCCATGACGACGCTGTTTGTTCGCCAAACGCCGATCGGTCCGCGCGCCCTGCCCGTCGTGCCCAACACGGTGCTCGAGCGCTGCAGAAGACTCCTGTTCCCGACGCCGGCCACCGGCGTGCTGTCGGTCGCGCTCCTCGCGCTCCTCGTCCTCGCCGGCTGGCGATTCTTCGCGTGGGCGGTGGTCGACGCCCATTGGCGGGGCACGTCGAGCGAAGCGTGCCCAGGGGACGGCGCCTGCTGGGCTTTCGTCGTCGCACGCTGGAAGCC
>JBLMWW010000182.1:0-16506 GCA_050257435.1 Rudaea sp. | reverse complement strand
CGAGCTTGTTGTCGATCGTCCCGCCCGGCAGCGGACGCGGCGTCGAGCCGGGCGCGAAGATCACGTTCCTGCAAAAGAGCTCGGCCGGCTTCGCGCCCGCCACCGCGACCAGCCAGCCCTTGTCCGCGCTTCCGCCGGCGAACGATCCCGTGCCGAGGGAGAACGCGATCTTGTTCTTCTTGAACAGGAACGAGATGCCGTCGTTGTTCTGGAGGACGACCTTTTCCTTGCGCGCCTGCATCTTCGCGACGTCGATCGCAAGTCCCGTTACAGCGATGCCATGGTCCGCGAACGCGTGCCCGGCGTGCTCGTAGTTCTCGGAGGACTGGAGCAGCGCCTTCGACGGAATGCAGCCCACGTTCGTGCACGTGCCTCCGGGGGCGGGCTTTCCGTCGGCGCGCGTCCAGTCGTCGATGCACGCGACCTTGAGGCCGAGCTGCGCGGCGCGGATCGCGGCGATGTAGCCGCCCGGGCCGGCGCCGATCACGACGACGTCGTATTGCTCCGCCATGGTGGGCTGTTCCTCTGTCCTTCGAGAGATGGTCGGCGCCCCAAAGTCGTCGTACCCGCGAAGCGGGGACCCGGTGTCTTTGCGCCGAAAGACGCTGGTTTCCCGCGTTCGCGGGAATGACGAGCTACAGGTCGAGCAACATGCGGGCGGGGTCTTCCAATGCTTCCTTGATCGCCACGAGAGAGAGCACCGCCTCGCGGCCGTCGATGATCCGGTGGTCGTACGACTGCGCGAGGTAGTTCATCGGGCGCACCACGACCTGGCCGTTCTCGACCACCGCGCGATCGCGCGTCGCGTGCACGCCGAGGATCGCCGACTGCGGCGGGTTGATGATCGGCGTCGACAGCATCGAGCCGAACACGCCGCCGTTGCTGATCGTGTACGTGCCGCCGGTCAGCTCCTCGACGGTGAGCTTGCCCTGCTGCGCGCGCTGGCCGAAGTCGGCGATCTGCTTCTCGATGTCGGCGAGCGACATCTGGTCGGCGTCGCGCAGGATCGGCACGACGAGGCCGCGCGGACTGCCGACCGCGACGCCGATGTCGTAATACCCGTGGTAGACGATGTCGTTGCCGTCGATCGACGCATTGACGAGCGGGAATTTCCTGAGCGCGTGCACGGCCGCCTTCACGAAGAACCCCATGAAGCCGAGCCGGACCCCGTGTTCCTTCTCGAACCGGTCCTTGTAGCGATTGCGCAGGTCGATGACGGCCTGCATGTTCACTTCGTTGAACGTCGTGAGGATCGCCGCCGTCGATTGCGATTCCACGAGGCGCTCGGCGATACGTGCGCGGAGCCGCGACATCGGCACGCGCTGCTCGGGACGCGAGCCGCGGGCGAGCGGCGGCGCGATCGGCGTCGGCTTCGCTTCGATCCTGGCGGACGGTGCCGGCGCCGGTGCCATGGTCTCGGGCGCCGGGGCACGCGCCGCGCGCGGCGGCGCACGTTCCGCACCTGCGCCAAGGGCGGCGGCGACGTCTCCCTTGGTGATGCGCCCGCCCCGCCCCGTTCCGGCAATGGCCGACGGCTCCACGCCTTG
The DNA here is from genome assembly GCA_050257435.1 of Rudaea sp. Lineage (GTDB taxonomy): Bacteria > Pseudomonadota > Gammaproteobacteria > Burkholderiales > Casimicrobiaceae > VBCG01. The sequence continues at coordinate 14,959 of JBLMWW010000182.1, read as the reverse complement.
CTCCGCCAGCATCTTGCGGGCGGCGGGCAGCGCCGGCGCCGTCGCGCCGTCCTGCGCAGGCACCGGTTTCGGCGCGGCTGCGGCCGCGGGTGCGGCCGCGACGGGCGTCGATGCCGCCGCCGCGGGCTTGGCGGCCGCGGGCGGGGGGGCAGGCGCCGCCTCGGCCGTCACGCCGGCCCCCGCCTTCGCATCCGTGTCGATGACCGCGATCACGTCGTTGGACGTGACGGTCGCGCCGTCGGGCTGCTTGATCTCGGCCAGCACGCCGTCGCCCGGCGAGGGCAACTCGAGCACGACCTTGTCGGTTTCGATGTCGATCAGGTTCTCGTCGCGCCGCACCGGCTCGCCGGCCTTCTTGTGCCAGTTGACGAGCGTCGCCTCCGCGACCGACTCGGGCAACTGCGGGACCTTGACTTCGATTCTCATCTGGCCGCCTTGATGGTCTTGCCCGATCGCATCATCGCGCGATCAGCATCTCGCCCGAGCGCAACTCGGTGGCGAATGCGTCCTCGACGAGCTCCCTCTGCTCGGCGTTGTGCTTCGCGGCGTAGCCCACCGCCGGAGACGCGGACACCGGGCGTCCCGCGTACGCGAGCACCTTCTTGCGATCGATGTCGGCACGCATATAGGCGTTGAGCCGGTACCACGCGCCCTGGTTCTGCGGTTCCTCCTGGCACCAGACGACTTCCCTGGCTGCCGCGTACCTGGCGATCTCGCGCTTGTAATCGTCGTGCGGGAACGGGTACTGCTGCTCGAGCCGCACGATCGCGACGTGGTCGATCTTCTGCTCGCGCCGATGGGAGAGCAGCTCGTAGTACACCTTGCCCGAGCACACGATCACGCGCTTCACCTTGCGCGGATCGATCTTTTCCGTCTCGCCGATCACGTTCTGGAAGCGCCCCTCCGCGAGCTCGGCGAGCGACGACACCGCTTCCTTGTGGCGCAGCAGGCTCTTCGGCGTCATCACGATCAGCGGCTTGCGGTAGTGACGGATCATCTGCCGGCGCAACAGATGGAAGACCTGCGCCGGCGTCGTCGGGACGGCGACCTGCATGTTGTGCTGCGCGCAAAGCTGCAGGTAGCGCTCGGGACGCGCCGACGAATGCTCGGGCCCCTGTCCCTCGTAACCATGCGGCAGGAACAGCACGAGGTCGCAGATGCGGCCCCATTTCACCTCGCCCGCGCTTATGAACTGGTCGATGACGACCTGCGCGCCGTTGGCGAAGTCGCCGAACTGCGCCTCCCAGATGACGAGCTGGCTCGGCTCGGATGTCGTGTACCCGTATTCGAACCCGAGCACCGCGTTCTCGGTCAGCACCGAATCGACGATCTCGAAGTCGGCCTGCCCCTCGCGCAGATGCTGCAGCGGGATCCAGATGCCGGAATCCCACTTCTCGCGGTTCTGGTCGTGCAGCACGGCGTGCCGATGCGAGAAGGTGCCGCGCCCGACGTCTTCGCCGGAAATCCGCACTCCGAAGTTGCGGTCGAGGAGCGACGCGTACGCGAGGATCTCGCCCATGCCCCAGTCGATCGCCAGCTTGCCCTCCACCATCGCCCGCCGGTCGGCCATCATCTTCGCCACGCGCGGGTGCAGCTTGAAGTCGGCCGGCACGCTCGTCGCCTTCACGCCGAGCTCCTTGAGCCGCGGAAGCGGCACCGTCGTGTCGGCCGGGTCGGTCCAGTGGCGGTTCTTGTAAGGCGACCAGTCGACGATGAACGGCGGCTTGTAATTCGACAGCACCGTCGTGTTCGTGTGATAGCCCTTGTCCATCGCGGCGCGATACGTGGCGATCATCGCGTCGGCCTCCTCGGCCGTGACGACGCCCTCGGCGATCAGCCGGTCGGCGTAGAGCTTGCGCGTTCCCGGGTGCTGGTTGATCTTCTTGTACATCAGGGGCTGGGTGATCATCGGCTCGTCGGCCTCGTTGTGCCCCAGGCGGCGAAAGCAGACGAGGTCGATGAAGACGTCCTTGTGGAAGCGCTGCCGGTAGTCGAGCGCGAGCTCGGTGGCGAGCAGGCACGCCTCCGGATCGTCGCCGTTCACGTGGAAAATCGGCGCCTCGACCATCTTGCCGACGTCGGTGCAGTAGAGCGTCCCGCGCACGTCGCGCGGATCGGACGTCGTGAAGCCGATCTGGTTGTTGATGACGATATGGATCGTCCCGCCGGTGTAGTAGCCGCGGGTCTGCGCCATGTTCAGGCATTCCTGCACCACGCCCTGTCCGGTGATCGCGGCATCGCCGTGCAGCAGCACGGGCAGCACGTGGTCGCCGCGGGCGTCGTTGCGCCGGTGCTGCCGCGCGCGCACGCTGCCCTCGACTACGGGATTGACGATCTCGAGGTGCGAAGGATTGAACGCGAGCGTCACGTGAACGGGCCCGCCGGGCGTCGAGACGTCGGACGAGAAGCCCTGGTGGTACTTGACGTCGCCCGCCGGCAGCTCCTGCGCGGCCTTGCCCTCGAACTCCGAGAACAGGTCGCTCGGCATCTTGCCGAGCGTGTTGACGAGCACGTTGAGTCGGCCGCGGTGCGCCATGCCGAGCACGAGCTCCTGCACGCCGGCGGCGCCCGCGCGCTGGATCAGGAAATCGAGCATCGGGATCATCGAGTCGCCGCCCTCGCCCGAGAACCGCTTCTGCCCGACGTACTTGGTGTGCAGGTAGCGCTCGAGGGTCTCCGCGGCAGTCAGCCGCTCGAGGATGTGCATGCGCTCCTCGGGCGTGAAGCTCGCCCGCGAGCGGATCGGCTCGAGCCGCTCCTGGATGAAGCGCTTCGTCGGGGTATCCGAGATGTACATGTACTCGGCGCCGAACGTTCCGGTGTACGTCTGCTTCAGCGCCTCGATGATGTCGCGCAGCCGCATGCGCGCGGGCCCCGCCTTGAAGGAGCCGACGTCGAACGGGGTGTCGAGGTCCTCTTCGGTGAAGCCGTAGGTCCGCAGGTCGAGATCGGCGATGTACGGCGGCTCCTGGCGCTTCAGCGGATCGAGGTCGGCGTGGAACATGCCGAGCGTGCGGTACTTGCCGATGAGACGCAGCACGAGCACCTGCTTGTGCATCGTCGTCTCGTCGACCATCGCGCCCGCGACGCGCCGGTTGCGGGCCAGCTCGCGGAACGAGGCGACGACGCCCGCGTGCGAAACGTCGGGCGCGCCGCCGCGCAGCTCGTCGAAGTAGCCGCGCCACTCGGGCGAGACGCTCGCGGGATCGGCGAGATACGACTCGTAGAGCTCCTCGATGAACGGCGCGTTGCTGCCGAAGAGCGTGCTCGTCGATTCAAACTCCTGCATCCGTCCCATAGGAACCCCGGTTGGAACGGGGCAGCCGCGGGCTGCCCCGTCTTTGCCCTATCTATCCGCGATCGGCTTGACGTCGCGCCGCGCCGCACCGGTGAAGAGCTGGCGCGGCCTTCCGATCTTGTACTCGGGATCGGACACCATCTCGTTCAGCTGGGCGATCCAGCCGACGGTGCGCGCGAGGGCGAAGATCGCCGTGAAGAGCTGCACCGGGATGCCGATCGCCTTCTGCACGATGCCGGAGTAGAAGTCGACGTTCGGATAGAGCTTGCGCTGCACGAAGTAGTCGTCCTCGAGCGCGATCTTCTCGAGCGCCATCGCGAGCCGGAAGAGCGGGTCGTCGGCGAGGCCGAGATCGCCCAGCACCTCGTAACACGTCTCGCGCATGAGCTTCGCGCGCGGGTCGTAATTCTTGTACACGCGATGGCCGAAGCCCATCAGCCGCACGCTCGAGTTCTTGTCCTTTACCTTGGCGATGAACTCGCCGACCTTGGCGACGCCGCCGTGCGCCTGGAGCTCGTAGAGCATGTTGAGCGCCGCCTCGTTGGCGCCGCCGTGCGCGGGTCCCCACAGGCACGCGACGCCCGCGGCGATCGCCGCGAACGGGTTGGTGCCCGACGACGCGCAAAGCCGCACCGTCGACGTCGACGCGTTCTGCTCGTGGTCGGCGTGCAGGATGAAGATGCGATCGAGCGCCCGCACGAGCACGTCGTTGACCTTGTAGTCCTCGCAGGGCGTCGCGAACATCATCCGCATGAAATTCCCCGCGTACGACAGGTCGTTGCGCGGGTACATGTACGGCTGGCCCATCGAGTACTTGTACGCCATGGCGACGAGCGTCGGCATCTTGGCGATCAGGCGAATCGCGCTGATGTCGCGCTGGTGCGCGTCGTTCAGGTTGATCGAGTCCGGATAGAACGCCGAAAGCGCGCCGACGAGGCCCGTCAGCACGGCCATGGGGTGCGCGTCGCGCCGGAAGCCGCGCATGAAGAACTGCATCTGCTCGTTGACCATCGTGTGATGGGTCACGCGCGAGTCGAAATCCGCCTTCTGCGCCCGGTTCGGCAGGTCGCCGTAGAGCAGGAGGTAGCACGTCTCGAGGTAGTCGCAGCGCACGGCGAGCTCCTCGATCGGATAGCCGCGGTAGAGCAGCTCGCCCTTGTCGCCGTCGATGTAGGTGATCGCCGAGCTGCAGGCCGCGGTCGACAGGAAGCCCGGGTCGTAGGTGAACCTGCCGGTCTTGCCGTACAGCGTGCGGATGTCGATCACCTCGGGGCCCAGCGTCCCGGTGAGGACCGGAAACGTGATGGACGGCGAGCCGTCGGAGAAGTGGATCGTGGCGGTGCGGTCGGTCATCGGGCGTCCTTCCGTTCCTGGTTCATCTCCGGGCGAAAGCATCGCCCGCATCGTCCCCCCGCTGCCGGGACAGGTGATTCGCGACGGGTCGTGTCACGCCGCGCCGCCGGCGCCCACCGCGTTCACGGCCCGAAGGCGGGCCACGAATGCCGCGAGGCCGGGATCGGCCGCTTCCGTCCGCCCGGCAATGAGGTCCCACAGCGCGTTATCGCTCATATGGAGCAGCGCGTCCAGATGTGCAACGTCGTCCTCGGTGAGCATTGCGCCCGAGGCGTCGAGGAAGCGCGCGAGCACGAGATCGTTCTCCAGCATGCCACGCCGGCAGCGCCAGCGGATGCGTCGCAGGCGAACGGGATCGATGGTGCCGGATGTCGTCATGTCTTTCACGGGCGGAGGCTCGATACGGGTCCAACGCTCGCTCTCTCGCCGCTCGCCGCCGGACACCTCGATCCGGATCCACGAGCCCCGGTCCCAGGGTCAGAGCAGGAATTCGGGCACGGGACGGCGATCTTGTCGAGCGCACTTGCCCGCATTCCTGCTCCGACCCCTGCTACACCGTCCGCTTCACCATCAAGTCCTTGATCTTCTCGATGGCGAGCGTCGGATTGAGTCCCTTCGGGCACACGTCGACGCAATTCATGATCGTGTGGCAGCGGAAGAGCCGGTACGGATCCTCCAGGTTGTCGAGGCGCTGCTCGAGATCGCGGTCGCGGCTGTCGGCGATGAAGCGGTAAGCCTGCAGCAAGCCGGCGGGGCCGACGAACTTGTCCGGATTCCACCAGAACGACGGGCAGTGCGTCGAGCAGCACGCGCACAAGATGCACTCGTAGAGGCCGTCGAGCACGTCGCGCTCGGCGGGCGACTGCAGCCGCTCGCGCTCCGGCGGCGGCGTGTCGTTCACGAGGTACGGCTTCACCGAGTGGTACTGCTTGAAGAAGAGGCTCATGTCGACGACCAGGTCGCGGATCACCGGCAACCCGGGGAGCGGCCGCAACTCGACGGGCTCCTTCAGCGTCTTCAGGTTCGTGATGCAGGCAAGTCCGTTGCGGCCGTTGATGTTCATCGCATCCGAGCCGCACACGCCCTCGCGGCAGCTGCGCCGGAATGCGAGCGAGTCGTCGACCGCCTTCACGCGAATGAGCGCATCGAGCAGCATCCGGTCGTGCGGGTCGAGCGCGACGTCGTATTCCTGGAGGCGCGGCTTCGCGTCCTTCTCGGGGTCGTAGCGATAGATGCGGAATTTCATAGGGGCGAGGGGCGAGGGGCGAGGAACGAGGGAGCGCCGGCGCAGCGCGTAGCGTCGGCGGCACGGTGACTTCCGGCACGAGCGATTCGGGGCATGGGCTTACGCCACGCAAGCGGCATGGGGGCACGCAGCGCAAGCGGGGTGGGAGCACGCGCAAGCGGCGTGGCGCGACTGCTCCCTCGTCCCTCGCCCCTCGCCCCTTTTCCCTCTTCCCTCATCCCTCGCTCCTCAGTAGGTCCGCGCCTTGGGCGGGAACGACTCGACCGTCAGCGGCTTGAGGTGCACCGGCTTGTAATCGAGGCGATTGCCGTCGCGGTACCACAGCGAGTGCTTGAGCCAGTTCGCGTCGTCGCGCTGCGGATAGTCGCTGCGCGCCTGCGCGCCGCGCGACTCGCGCCGCGCCGCCGCCGAGACGATCGTCGCCTTCGCGACCTCGATCAGGTTGTCGAGCTCGAGCGCCTCGACGCGCGCGGTGTTGAACGTGCGGCTCTTGTCGGCGATTGCGCTGCGCGCGGCGCGGCCTTCGAGCTCCATCACCTTGCGCACGCCCTCGTCGAGAAGCTGCTCGTTGCGGAACACGCCGCAATGCGACTGCATCGTGCGGCGCAGCTCGTTGCCGACGTCGGCGACGCTCTCCCCCGACGTGGCGGAATCGAGGCGCGCAAGCCGCGCGAGCGACGCCTCGCCGGCGTCCGGGGGCAGCGCCTTGTGGGAGCTGGCCGGGAGGTTCTGGCCGACGATGAAGTCGCCGGCCGCGCGCCCGAACACGAGCAGGTCGAGGAGCGAGTTCGTGCCGAGTCGATTCGCGCCGTGCACCGACACGCAGGCGCATTCCCCCACCGCGTAGAGGCCGCCCACCACGCTCTCCGGGTCGCCGTCGCGCGGCGCGACGACCTGGCCGTGGAGGTTGGTCGGGATGCCGCCCATCATGTAGTGGATCGTCGGCACGACGGGGATCGGCTCCTTGATCGGGTCGACGTTCGCGAACTTGATCGCGATCTCGCGGATGGCGGGCAACCGCTTGATGATCACGTCCGGGCCGAGATGGTCCATCTTGAGGAGCACGTAATCCTTGTTCGGCCCGCAGCCGCGCCCCTCCTTGATCTCCTGGTCCATCGAGCGGCTGACCACGTCGCGCGATGCGAGGTCCTTGAGGTTCGGCGCGTAGCGCTCCATGAAGCGCTCGCCATTCGCGTTGAGCAGGATGCCGCCTTCGCCGCGCACGCCCTCGGTGATCAGCACGCCGGCGCCGGCCACCCCGGTCGGATGGAACTGCCAGAACTCCATGTCCTCGAGCGGGACGCCGGCGCGCGCCGCCATCCCGAGGCCGTCGCCGGTGTTGATGAACGCGTTCGTCGACGCCGCGAAGATGCGCCCGGCGCCGCCGGTGGCGAGCACCGTGACCTTCGCCTCGAGCGCGAGCACGTCGCCCGTCTCCATGTCGAGCGCGGTGACGCCCAGGACGTCACCGTCGGCGTCGCGGATCAGGTCGAGCGCCATCCACTCGACGAAGAATTGGGTGCGCGCGCGCACGTTCTGCTGGTAGAGCGTGTGCAGCATCGAGTGGCCGGTGCGGTCGGCCGACGCGCACGCACGGCGCACCGACTTCTCGCCGAAGTTCATCGAGTGCCCGCCGAACGGCCGCTGGTAGATCGTGCCGTCCGGATTGCGATCGAACGGCATGCCGTAATGCTCGAGCTCGAAGACGACCTGCGGCGCCATCTTGCACATGAACTCGATCGCGTCCTGGTCGCCGAGCCAGTCGGAGCCCTTGATCGTGTCGTACATGTGCCAAAGCCAGCTGTCCTCGGACATGTTGCCGAGCGAGGCGCCGATGCCGCCTTGCGCCGCGACCGTGTGCGAGCGCGTCGGGAACACCTTGGACAGGACGGCCACCCGCAAGCCCGCCTCGGCGAGCCGGAGCGATGCGCGCATGCCGGCGCCGCCTGCGCCGACGATGAGTGCGTCGAAGCGCCGGGTCGCGAGCTTCATGGCCGGCGAGGGGCGAAAGGCAACCGGCTCACCGCACGCCCCACAGGATCTGGATCGTCCAGCCCGCGTAGGCGACGAGCGCGCAGACGACGAGGATCTGCAGCGTCAGCCGCACGCTCATCGGCTTCGCGTAGTCCATCAGGATGTTGCGCACGCCGACCCAGCAGTGGACGAACAGCGCGACCATGAACAGGAACGTCGCGATGCGAAACGCGTTGTCTTCGAAGAGCGCGCGCCACGTGGAGTAATCCAGACCGCCGTGCCAGAGGACGATGCCGAGCAGCAGCAGCGTATACAGCGTGATGACGATCGCGGTCACCCGCTGCGACAGCCAGTCGCGCAGCCCGTAGTGCGCTCCGACGGGGAGCTTGTCGACGCCGGCTACCACAGCCGCACCGCCAGGATCAGCGCGACCACGAACGCGAGCACCAGCACCGTCGCCGCGGATGCGCGCGCGGGCGCGAGCGCGATGCCGATGTGCAGGTCGAGCATCAAGTGGCGCAGGCCCGCGATCAGGTGATAGAAGTAGCACCAGGCGAGCACGAAGACGACGAGCTTTCCGGCCGGCGTCCCGAATGGACCCATCGCTGCCGCGAAGCCCTCGGGCGAGGTCAGCGAGCGCTGGACGAACCACAGCAGGAACGGGATGCCGGCGAGGAACAGGAACGCGCCGGTCGCGCGGTGCAGGATGGACGCGATCGCCGGGATCGGCTGGCGAATCGCGATGAGATTGAGGTATTTCGGACGCGGTTTGTCGACGGGGCGATCGGCGGCGGCCATTTCAGCGTTGTTCTCGGATCGGTCGCAAGAGCGCCGAAATCCGGGACTGCCGGTTACGACGCCGCGTGCGTGCGTTTCTTCGCACGGCAGCAAATTATAGCGCCGCGCGGGAATGCCCGTCGGCGCGGCAGCGATGGGCGCATCCCGTCGGTGCGATGCGAGCGATCGGCGTCGACCTTAGGCGAGCGTGTTCCAGTAGTGCTCGTGCCGCGTCGTGCAAAGTCCGCGGCGCAGTTCGACCGGCCGCTCGCCGTAGGTGTACGCGAGGCGGTCGACGGCCAGCAGCGGCGTGCCGGCTGCGATCTTCAGGAGCGCGGCGCAAGACGCGTCCGCCGCCACTGCACGCAGTCGTTCCTCCGCGCGCAGCATGCGCACGCCGAATTCGCTCTCGAAGAAGCCGTACATCGATCCACGGTACGCCGCGCAGCGCTCTCGCGTCAGGCCGCGAAAGAGCGCGGCCGGGAGCGTTATCTCGTCGAGCACCGCGGGCACGCCGCCGTATTCGAGGACGCGACGCAGCACGTAAACCGGGTCGCCCGCCTTGATCGCCAGCGCACGCGCGACGTCGATGCTCGCCCGCACGCGCCGAAGATCGACGAGGCGGCTCTTCGGATATTCGGCCCGGCCGTCGTCCCGGCGGATGCGCAGGAAGCGGAAATTCGACGCCTTTTCCTCGGTGTGCGTCGCGACGAACGTCCCCTTGCCCTGCCTGCGCACGAGCAGGTTGTCGGCGGCGAGCGCCTGGATCGCCTTGCGCACCGTGCCCTGCGACACGCCGTAGCGCGAGGCGAGCGTGATCTCGGACGGAATCGCCTGGCCCGGCGCCCATTCGCCGGCCTCGAGCGCGCGCTCGAGCAGTGCGCGGATCTGTCCGTAGAGCGGCCGGAACGTCGGCGGCGTCTTCCCTCTCGCGTCGGCGGGCGGTGTCACTCTTGTATCTTATATCAGTTATAGGACGTTGACACCCCCGCGTGCAGCGCCTACCATTGGCCCGCGAATCGTCGCGCGCTCGCGACGGCCCGCCGCTTTCTTCCCAGAACGGGAGTGACCCGCCCTCCGTGGAGGGTTTCCCAAGCTCCAGGAGTTCGCAATGAAAGCACCCGTCCGCGTGGCGGTGACCGGCGCCGCCGGTCAGATCGGCTACAGCCTGCTTCCCCGCATTGCCGCCGGCGAGATGCTCGGCCCGGACCAGCCGGTCATCCTCCAGCTCCTCGAGCTGCCGCTCGACAAGGCGCAGGCGGCGCTGCGCGGCGTGATGATGGAAATGGAGGATTGCGCCTTCCCGCTGCTCGCGGGCATGAGCGGCACGTCCGATCCCAACGTCGCGTTCCGCGATATCGACGTGGCACTGCTCGTCGGCGCGCGCCCCCGCGGACCCGGCATGGAGCGCAAGGACCTGCTGCTCGAGAACGCGAAGATCTTCATCGAGCAAGGCAGGGCGCTCGACGCCGTCGCCTCGCGCGACGTGCGCGTGCTCGTGGTCGGCAATCCGGCGAACACGAACGCCTACATCGCGATGAAATCGGCGCCGTCGCTGCCGTCCCGGCACTTCACCGCGATGCTGCGCCTCGATCACAACCGTGCGCTGTCGCAGCTCGCCGCGAAGAGCGGCAAGCCCGTCGCATCGATCGAGAAGCTCATCGTCTGGGGCAACCACTCGCCGACGATGTACCCCGATTACCGCTTCGCCGTCGCCGACGGAAAGTCCCTCAAGGACCTGATCGGCGACGAGGACTGGAACCGCAACGTCTTCATCCCCACCGTCGGCAAGCGCGGCGCCGCCATCATCGAGGCACGCGGACTTTCGTCGGCCGCGTCGGCCGCGAACGCGGCGATCGACCATGTCCACGACTGGATGCTCGGCACCGGCGGCCAATGGGTGACGATGGGCGTCCCCTCGGACGGCAGCTACGGCATTCCCGAAGGCATCGTCTATGGCGTTCCGGTGACGACCGACGCCGGCGAATACACCCGCATCGAAGGCCTGCCGATCGACGCGTTCTCGCGCCAGAAGATGGATGCCACGCTAAAAGAGCTCGAGGAAGAGCGCGCGGGCGTCGCGTCGCTGTTGCGTTAAGCCATGGACTCCCCCAGCCCCGGCGCGCGCTTCCGCGCCGCCATCGCGGCCGAGCGCCCGTTGCAGGTGCCCGGCGCGATCTGCGCGTATCACGCGATCCTCGCCGAGCGCAGCGGCTTCAAGGCGATCTACCTATCCGGCGGCGGCGTCGCCGCGGGCTCGCTCGGCCTTCCCGACCTCGGCATCAGCAACCTCGACGACGTGCTGACCGACGTGCGGCGGATCACCGACGTTTGCACGTTGCCTCTTCTCGTCGACGCCGACACCGGCTTCGGCGCGTCGGCGTTCAACATCGCGCGCACGGTGCGCTCGCTCATCAAGTTCGGCGCGGGCGCGATGCACATCGAGGACCAGGTCGGCGCGAAGCGCTGCGGCCATCGGCCCGGCAAGGAACTCGTCTCGAAGCAGGAGATGGTCAACCGCATCAAGGCCGCGGTCGACGCGCGAACCGATCCCGACTTCGTGATCATGGCGCGCACCGACGCGCTCGCAGTCGAGGGACTCGACGCCGCGATCGACCGCGCCCGCGCCTGCGTCGAGGCCGGCGCGGACATGATTTTTCCCGAGGCGATCACCGAGCTCGCGATGTATCGCCGCTTCGCCGACGCGGTCGGCGTGCCGATCCTCGCGAACCTCACCGAGTTCGGCAAGACGCCGCTCTTCACCGTCCGCGAGATCGCGAGCGCGGGGGTGGCTATCGCGCTCTACCCGCTCTCGGCGTTTCGCGCCATGAACCAGGCCGCGCTCACCGTCTATCGCACGCTGCGCCGGGAAGGCACGCAAGGCAGCGTCGTCGACACGATGCAAACGCGCGACGAGCTCTACGATTTCCTCGGCTACCACGAGTACGAGCAGACGCTCGATCGGCTGTTCGCACGGCACAAGGACGCCTGACCGCCCGCCATCATGACGACACACGAAACGCCCGCCACCGTCGGCAAGCCCAAGAAATCCGTCGCCCTGTCCGGCATCGCCGCCGGCAATACCGCGCTTTGCACGGTCGGCCGCACCGGCAACGACCTGCACTATCGCGGCTACGACATCCTCGACATGGCGGAGCACGCCGAATTCGAGGAGATCGCCTACCTGCTCGTGCACGGCAAGCTGCCGACGCGTGCCGAGCTCGACGCGTATCACCGCAAGCTTGCGTCGCTACGCGGCATTCCGGCGGCGCTGAAGGCCGTGCTCGAGCAGATCCCGGCCTCGGCGCATCCGATGGACGTCATGCGCACCGGCGTGTCCATGCTCGGCACGCTTCTACCCGAGCGCGATGCCCACGATGCGGAAGGCGCGCGCGACATCGCCGATCGCCTGATGGCCTCGCTCGGCTCGATGCTGCTCTACTGGTACCACTTCAGCCGCGACGGCACGCGCATCGACGTCGAGACCGATGACGCGTCGATCGGCGGCCACTTCCTGCACCTGCTCCACCGCAAGCCGCCGCCCGCGTCCTGGGTGCAGGCGATGCACACCTCGCTCATCCTGTACGCCGAGCACGAGTTCAACGCGTCGACTTTCACCGCGCGCGTCATCGCCGGCACGGGCTCCGACGTCTATTCGGCGATCACCGGCGCGATCGGCGCGCTGCGCGGGCCGAAGCACGGTGGCGCAAACGAGTACTCGTTCGAAGTGCAGAAGCGGTACCGGACACCCGACGAAGCGGAGGCCGACGTCCGCCGCCGCGTGGCCGCGCGCGAGGTGGTGATCGGCTTCGGCCACCCGGTCTACACGGTGTCCGACCCGCGGAACAAGGTGATCAAGGAGGTCGCGCGCAAGCTTTCGCTCGAAGCCGGCGACACCAAGATGTACGACGTCGCCGAGCGCCTCGAGCAGGTGATGTGGGACGCGAAGAAGATGTTCCCCAACCTCGACTGGTTCTCGGCGGTGAGCTACCACATGCTGGGCGTGCCGACCGTGATGTTCACGCCGCTCTTCGTCGTCTCCCGCACCTCCGGCTGGTCGGCGCACGTCATCGAGCAGCGCGAGGACGGCAAGATCATCCGGCCGTCGGCGAATTACGTCGGGCCGGAGGAGCGCGAGTTCCCGCCGATCGAACGGCGGGGGTAACTCATGCGTTTGGCGATTGCACGAGAAAATCGGAGTGAGGTACGAGGGGCGAGGGATGAGCGCGCCGTGCGCGAGGCGTCGTGCCGCTCGCCGCACCGCCCCACGGTCGAGAATCGGGGTGAGCGACGAGGGGTGAGGGACGAGCGTGCCGTGCGCACTGCCTCGTGCCACTCGCCGCACCACCCGGACGCCGCCTCGTAAGCCCCTCTCATCCCTCGTCCCCCGCCCCTCGTCCCGCCTTACACAACTCCCATGTCCAGCACCCTCTCCAACGTCCGACCCAGCCCCGACCAGGTCCTCGTCGACATCGCCGATTACGTCGCGAATTACCGCGTCGACAGCGACGAGGCGTACCGCACCGCGCACTATTGCCTGCTCGATACGCTGGGCTGCGGCTTCGAGGCGCTGTCGTATCCGGCGTGCACGAAGCTTTTGGGACCGATCGTGCCGGGCACGATCGTGCCGAACGGCGCCAAGGTGCCGGGTACGCCGTACCAGCTCGACCCGGTGCAGGCCGCGTTCAACCTCGGCGCGATGATCCGCTGGCTCGACTTCAACGACACGTGGCTCGCCGCCGAATGGGGTCATCCTTCCGACAACCTCGGCGGCATCCTGATGACCGCCGACTGGATCGGGCGTAACGCGATCGCGGCGGGGCGGACGGAGCCGACGATGCGCGACGTGCTGACCGCGATGATCAAGGCGCATGAGATCCAGGGCGTGATCGCGCTCGCCAACAGCTTCAACCGCGTGGGGCTCGATCACGTCGTGCTGGTCAAGGTCGCAACGACTGCCGTGGTGGCGCAGATGCTCGGCCTGTCGCGCGACGAGATCATCAACGCGATCTCGCTCGCGTTCGTCGACGGGCAGAGCCTTCGCACTTATCGCCACGCTCCGAACACCGGCTCGCGCAAGAGCTGGGCGGCGGGCGACGCGACCTCGCGCGGCGTACGCCTCGCGCTCATCGCCCGCACCGGCGAGATGGGCTATCCGTCGGTGCTGACCGCCAAGACGTGGGGCTTTTACGACGTGCTGTTTCGCGGGCAGCCGTTCCGCTTCGAGCGGCCGTACGGCAGCTACGTCATGGAGAACGTGCTCTTCAAGATCAGCTTCCCCGCCGAATTCCACGCGCAGACCGCGGTCGAATGCGCCATGCAGCTCCATCCGCTCGTCCGCGACCGCCTCGACGACATTCGCCGCATCACCATCCGCACGCACGAATCGGCGATCCGGATCATCGACAAGAAGGGCCCGCTCGCCAATCCCGCCGACCGCGACCACTGCATCCAGTACATGGTGGCGGTGCCGCTGATCTTCGGCCGCCTCACCGCGTCCGATTACGAGGACGACGTGGCCGCCGATCCGCGCATCGACGCGCTGCGCGACAAGATGACGTGCGTGGAGGACAAGCAGTTCTCGGCCGACTACCTCGACCCGCAGAAGCGCTCGATCGCCAATGCCATCACGATCGAGTTCGCCGACGGCAGCCGCACCGACGAGGTCGTCGTCGAGTACCCGATCGGCCACCGCCGTCGCCGTGAGCAAGGCATTCCGCTACTGGTGGCGAAGTTCCGCACCAACCTCGCGCGCCGTTTCGCCGCCAAGCAGCAGCAGGCGATCCTCGAGGCCGCGCTCGACGCGAAGCGCCTCGCGGCAATGCCGGTGACGGAGTTTGTGGATTTGCTGGTTTAGGGGCTAGGGATCAGGGACTAGGGAGCGGTAGCGTGATGCGCAAATGGGTGGCTGGCGATGAGTACTGAACGAACGACTTCCCGGACGGTGTTCGCCGCAGCGAAACGCGCTTCCTTCACGCCGATGCGCCCTGGCCCCTGGTCCCTGATCTCTAGCCCCTGGTTTCTGGCCCTCGCCTTCGCCGCCCTCCCCGCCGTCGCGGCAAGCGACTATCCCAAGCTCAAGCCCGGTCTGTGGGAAATGCAGCAGTCGTTCGACCGGGCGGGCCCGCCGAGCGCGGCGCAGGCGCACCGGACGCTGATGTGCCTCGACGCGAGCGTCCAGCGCGAGATTTTCGACATGGGGCTCGGCGCGATGAAGGGCATGTGCAGCAAGCACGACCTGCAGTTCTCCGGCAACCGGGGCACGGCCGACTTCGTCTGCGACATGGGCGGCAGCAGGATGCATGCGAAGT
>JBLMWW010000181.1:0-7472 GCA_050257435.1 Rudaea sp. | reverse complement strand
TCCTGGCTTCGGGTGCTGCGCACCGACAAGCGCGCGATCTTCGTCGCCGCCTCGCGTGCCCAGCAGGCCGCGGACTACATCCTGAGGCTTGCCCAGCCGCCGGAGCAGCACGCACTGGCCGCCTGAGCACACCGACACCCCCTTGAAGGCCACGGCTGCCCCCGTGGCCTTCGCCATTTCTGAAGGAGCCGTCCATGACGCAAGACCAGATCATCGAGCGCGCGCTGAAGATCCTGCACACGCGGATGCGCGATGCCCCGACGCTGTCCTCGCCCGAGTCCGTACGAAGCTACCTGCGGCTCTCCCTGCACGGCCGGGAGCACGAAGTCTTCGTCTGCGTCTTCCTGGATTCGCAGCACCGCCTGATCGCGGTTGACGAGCTCTTCCGCGGCACCCTGGCGCAAACGAGCGTCTACCCGCGCGCGTGGCGTGGGGCGCAAGAAGCGTCGAGGAGGCAGCCCACCGGTGATATCGCGTAGCGACGCAATCCGTGCCGCGCTCGACTGGTTCGACGCCGGCCACTTCGAGGCGGATCTTGCGCGGCGCGTCGCGCACCGGACGGAGAGCCAGCGGCGCGACGCCGCCGGCGATCTCCTGGCGTATCTCGAGCGCGAGGCCGGTCCGTCCACCGCGGCACTCGGGTTCGCGTGGCGCCTGCTCGACAATCCCGCGGGCGGCACGCCGTTCCTGTTTGCCGAGCGCCTGGAGGACCCGCGGCGTCCGACGGTTCTCACGTATGGGCACGGCGACGTCGTGCTCGGGTACGACGAGCAGTGGAGCGCCGGACGCTCGCCCTGGGACGTGGTCATCGACGGCGAGCGCTGGTACGGCCGCGGCACGGCGGACAACAAGGGCCAGCACAGCATCAATCTCGCGGCGCTCGCACGCGTTCTCACCGCGCGTGGCAGGCTCGGCTTCAACGTGAAGCTGCTGCTCGAAATGGGCGAGGAAGTGGGCTCGCCGGGCCTGCGGGAGGTGTGCGAGCGCGAGCGAGGGCGCCTCGCAGCCGACGTCCTCATCGCTTCGGACGGCCCGCGCCTTTCGGCCAGGCGCCCGACGCTGTTCCTCGGCACGCGCGGCGTCTTCGATTTCACGCTGACGGTCGACCTGCGCGAAGGCGCGCATCACTCGGGGAACTTTGGCGGCCTGCTCGCCAATCCCGGGACGATGCTGGCGCACGCCATCGCGTCGCTCGTCGATGCGCACGGCGGTATTCTCGTCGACAAGCTGCGCCCGCCGCCGATCCCCGAATCGGTGCGCCGCGCGCTCGCCGACGTCGAGCCCGGTGGAGCGGACGGTCCCGCAATCGACCGCGGCTGGGGCGAGCCGGGGCTCACCCCGGCGGAACGCGTGTTCGCATGGAACGCGCTCGAAGTGCTCGCGTTCCGAACCGGCAACCCGGATCATCCGGTCAACGCGATTCCTCCACGCGCGACGGCGCACATGCAGATCCGCTTCGTCGCGGGCTGCGACCACACGCAGTTCCTCGCGGCGATACGCGAGCACCTCGATGCGCGCGGGCACGGGCGGGTGCGCGTGCATGCGTCGGACAGCGCACCGATGCGGGCGACGCGCCTCGACCCGGAGAATCCCTGGGTGCGCCGCGTCGCGGCGTCGATCGAACGCACCACGGGCAGCCAGCCCGTGATCCTTCCGAACATCGGCGGCTCGCTTCCGAACGACTGCTTCGCCGATGTGCTGGAGTTGCCGACGGTGTGGATCCCGCACTCGTATCCCGGATGCTCCCAGCACGCCCCCGACGAGCACCTGCTCGCGCCGGTCGCGCGCGAGGGGCTCGCGATCATGACCGGACTCTTCTTCGACCTCGGCGAGGAGGACGCCGGCGCGGGTTGAGCGTGCCGTCACGGACGCGATCGACGATCCGCCGACGTGCGCCGTTATGCAAGCGACGAGGCGTGACGCCCCGATGCTTCATCAGGCGCGACCGCGGCGCCGCGCATGGGGCGTCGACGTCGCAATCGCGGCGCGACCGCTGCGGCCGCGCATGCGCACTTCGTGCGCGCTCAGATCCTGCCCATGACCATCAGGATGATCAGGATCAGCAGCACGATGCCGAGCCCGCCGCTCGGCCAGTAGCCCCATCCGGAGCTGTAGCCCCACGTGGGAAGCGCGCCGATCAGCAACAGGATGACGATGATGAGAAGAATCAGCGAAAGCGACATGACGACCTCCGAGCGGGGGGCGGTGGAGCGCGTACTACGACGGCGATGCCACGCTTTTCCTGCCCCGGTGTGTAAGAATTACGTTCGAGCCGACGGCCTCGGAACTCGATAGCGAGTGACGCTTGACCGAAGCCGTAACTTCCGCCTGCTTCACCGCACGTTTCAAGCAACGCATGTGCCTGCCACGTGCGCTTTTCCGATCGGAGCCCCGATGAACCAACTCGATTTTCGCGATCGCCGTGCCGTCGTTACCGGAGGCGCCGCCGGCATCGGCCTCGCCGTCGCGCAACGGCTGCTCGCGAGCGGCGCCGCCGTTGCGTTATGGGATCGCGACGAGCGCGCGCTCGCAAGCGCCGCCGAGAAGCTTGGAGCCACGGCGATCACCCAACTCGTCGATATCACCGATCACGCCGCCGTCGAGCGTGTCGCAAAGGCGTGCGCGGGACGTCTCGGCGGGATCGACGTGCTGGTCTGCTCGGCGGGCATCACGGGTCCGAACACGACGACGTGGGAATATCCGATCGACGCATGGCGCAGCGTGTTCGACGTGAACGTGCACGGACTCTTCTATTGCAACCGCGCCGTCGTCCCGATCATGCGTAGCGCGAATTACGGCCGCATCGTGAACATCGCATCGGTGGCGGGCAAGGAAGGCAATCCGAACGCACCGGCGTACAGCGCGTCGAAGGCCGCGGTCATCGGGCTCACCAAGTCGCTCGGCAAGGAACTCGCGAAGACCGGCATTCGCGTCAATTGCGTGACGCCCGCCGCGGTGCGCACCGCGATCTTCGACCAGATGACGCAACAGCACATCGACTTCATGCTGTCGAAGATTCCGATGGGGCGGTTCGGGACCGTCGACGAGATCGCCGCGCTCGTCTGCTGGCTCGCTTCCGAGGAATGCTCGTTCGCGACGGGCGCGGTGTTCGATGCGTCGGGGGGGAGGGCGACGTATTGAGGGACGAGGATCGAGGATCGAGGGACGAGGGGCGAGGGGGCGTCAGTCGCGTGGGTCCGCCTCGCCTCGCGATGGGATGGTTGCGTTCTATCCATCTCTGCATCGTGAGCCGAATACGCTTGCTCCTGCAAAATGTTCCCTCGTCCCTCGCCCCTCGTCCCTGAGCCTCACCGCACCCGCAGCACGATCTTCCCGATGTGCCGCGACGACTCCATCAGCGCGTGCGCCTTCGGCGCATCGGCGAGGTCGAACGTCGCGTGGATCACCTGCCGGATCGCTCCCTGCTCGAGCAGCGGCCACACGTTCTCGCGGAGCGCCTGCGCAAGTGCCGCCTTGCGTTGCGGAGGGCTCGCGCGGAGCGTCGATCCGGTCACCGTGAGGCGCTTCAGCATGATGAAGCGCCAGTCGCATTCGACGCGGCTCCCCTTGAGGAAGGCGATCTGAGCGAGCCGTCCCTCGAGCGCGAGGCACTTCAGATTCCGCTCGATGTAGTCGCCGCCGACCATGTCGAGGATCACGTCGACGCCGCGCTTGTTCGTGATGCGTTTCACCTCCTCGGCGAAATCGTGCGCCCGGTAGTCGATCGCGTAGTCGGCCCCCATCTTGATGCAGAAAGCAGTCTTCTCGGGGCTGCCCGCCGTCGTGATGACGTTCGCACCGAACGCCTTCGCAAGCTGGATCGCGGTGAGGCCGATGCCGCTCGTGCCGCCATGGACGAGGAACCATTCGCCGGCTGCGAGGCGCGCGCGGTCGAAGACGTTGTTCCACACGGTGAAGCACGTCTCGGGCAGGCCGGCGGCCTGCTCGAGCGACCAGCCCCGCGGGATCGGCAGGCACCATGCAGCGGGCGTCGTGCAGTATTCGGCGTATCCGCCACCGGGCACGAGCGCGCAGACCTCGTCGCCGATGCGCGCGCCGCTCGCGTTCGCCCCGAGCGCAACGACGCGCCCCGCGACTTCGAGGCCGAGGATCGGCGAAGCGTCGGGCGGCGGGGGATAGGTACCGGCACGCTGCGCGCAATCGGGTCGGTTGACACCGGCGTACGCCACTTCGATCAGCACCTCGTCGTCGCGCGGCACCGGCAGCGCTCCGGTTGCGACCTGCATGACGTCCGGCGAGCCGGGCTGCGCTATGGCGACGAACCGCATGGAGTCGGGAAGGGCCATGGCGAATCCTCCTCGGGCAAACGCTCATTCTACGAGGCGCTCGCGCCGCGCCAGCGCTACGTGATGCGCCGGTCCTCTGGCGTACCGAAGATCGCGTGCGGCGGGACCATCCAGCTCGCGACGAGCGCAAGCGCGCCGAACGCGGCGAGCGCAATGAAGACGTGCGCAAGTCCCGCGCCGAGTGCGCCCGCGAGCGCGACGCGCTGCGCCGCGCTCAGCGTCTGCGCCACGCCGCGGTCGAACATCTGCCGCACGTTCTCGATCGTTGCCGCACCGCCGTCGAGCGCCGCGAGGCGCGCGTGCAACGTGCCGTTCAGTATTGCGCCGAGGACAGCCGCGCCGATCGTGCCGCCCAGCATGCGCGCGAAGATCGTCGACGCCGTCGCGCTGCCGCGGCTCGCCCAGGGCACGCTGCCCTGGATCAGGATGATGAACGTCGTGTTGAGAAGTCCCATCCCGAAGCCGAGCAGGAACGAGCCGGCACCCGCCCACACGGGACCGGCGCCGGGGCGCATCGACGCGAGCACACTCGCGCCGGCGAGAAGAAGCGCCGCCCCCACGCGCACGGTGAGGCGCACGTCGAGCGCGCGCAGGAAACGACCGGAAAGCGTCGAGGCGAGCGGCCAGCCGACCGACATCGCGGTCAACGCGAAGCCGGCGACGATCGCCGAGCGCGCGAGCACGCCCTGCACGTACATCGGCACGAACGACGTCACCCCGATGATCGTCGCGCCGGCGAACAGCGCGCTCGCGTTGATGCTGGCGACGAGCGGCGCGCGCCACAGCGCGAGTTCGATCATCGGTTCCTGCGCGCGGCGTTCGCGCGCGACATACAGCGCGAAGGCGAGCGCGAAAAGCGCGAGCAAAGACAGCGTCTGCGGCGACGCCCATGGCCAGCCGACTCCGCCCTCCATCAACGCGACGAGCAGCGCGGCGAGCGCGACGCAGAACAGCGCGACGCCGGTGTAGTCGATCGCGTGCCGCCGCGGCGCGACCTCCTCGCGCAGGAACAGCGCGAGACCGGCGATCGTCAGGATGCCGACCGGCACGTTGATCCAGAAGATCCAGCGCCACGATAGCGCCTCGACGATGAGGCCGCCGGCGAGCGGGCCGACGATGGCGGCGAAGCCCCAGACGCTCGACAGCCAGCCCTGTACGCGCGGGCGCTCGCGCGGCGTGTAGAGGTCGCCGACGATCGTCGTCGCGACCGGCTGGATCGACCCCGCGCCGAGTCCCTGCAGCAGCCGGAATGCGATGAGCGCGGGCATCGACCAGGCGAAGCCGCACAGCGTCGAACCGAGCAGGAAGACGATGATGCCGCCAATGAGCACGGGACGGCGGCCATAGACGTCCGCGAGCTTGCCGAAGACGAGGATCGTCACCGATTGCGTGAGCAGGAATCCCGAGAACACCCAGGTGTAGTACGCGAAGCCGCCGAGCCCGCCGACGATCTGCGGAAGCGCCGTCGCGACGATCGTCACCTCGACCGCCGCCATGAAGAGCGCGAGCATCACGCAGCCGAGGATCACGGGGCGGCGCGCGCTCATTGGGCTGCCCTCCGCGCTGCGCGCTGCGGGGCTGATTCGCGCTTGGGGCGGCCCTGCGCGCTCATGCCGCCGCGCACATGCGATGTGCGCTCGCGTTTCACGACGGCTGCGCGCCCGCTTTCGCCAACGTCATCCCCATGGCCGACCGGCCCTCATGGTCCGCTGCGTGCGCCGCATCCGTGGGCGGCGCTATCCGGCACGAAGCCTTCGCGTATGCCGCACGCTACCGAGCGTCGTCGCACATGCGGCCGCGAATAGCGCCGCACCGGCCGACGTCGCGAATACGACCGCGGATCCATGCCGCTCCAGCAGCAGGCCCCCGAACGCATTGCCCGCACCGATGCCGCTCACGATGCACGTCGCCGACCAGGTGAACGCCTCGGTCGCGTAGCGGGTCGGCGCGTAGGTCGAGATCAGCAGCGTAACGGCCGCGAGCGACGGCGCGATGCACAGTCCCGCGACGAACGCGACGATCGCGAGGGCGACCGGCGAAGCAATGAGCGCGTGCGCGGCGAGCGGCAGCACGAGCACGCCGAGCAGGAGGCGCAGTTGCCGCTGCGGCGGCGACCCGACATGGAGCCCGCCGTAGAGGAGACCGCCGGTCGCACTGCCGATCGAGCTGATGGCAATCAGAAGACCGGCGAGCGGCGGCGGATGGCCCTGCGCGGCGAATCCGGGATAGCCGATCTCGAGGAGGCCGAGGCTCACGGTCAGCAGGAACGTCGTCGCGTACACGACGAGGAGCCGCCGTTCGGTCAGCGGCCCGAGCAGGTGTCGCTTCGCATGCGGATCGTGGCTCAGATAGCGCAGCGCCGGCGACGCGACGAACGTGGGCACGGCGAGCGCCGAAAACACGAATGCGGCGCCGAAGGCGACGCTCGTGTTGCCGATGGCGAGCAGCAGCGCGATCAGCGCCGGCCCGGCGGTGAACGCGAATTCGACCAGCACCGCATCGAGCGCGAAGGCGGTGCGGCGCGCCGCGTCGTCGTCGAAGCGGTATCGCCACATCGTGCGCGTGAGCACGGTGATCGGCGGCGCGAAGGCGCCTGCGATGGCGGCGACCACCGGCAGCGTCGACGCGGGAAGCGCGAGCCACGGCGCGAGCCACAGGACGAGCAGCGCCGCGGGGCATCCGATCCCGGTGACGAGCAGCGCCAGGCGCGCGCCGCGCCGGTCGATGAAGCGGCCCAGGAACGGCGCCGTCACGGCGGACGCGCCGAGATACGCGCCCACGGCCACCCCGGCATCGGCGAACGAGCCGGTCAGCGACCGCACGTAGAGCAGCATCGCCAGCGTGACGGTGCCGAGCGGCATGCGCGCGAGCACCGCCATCGCGAGGAGGCGGGCGACGTCGGGAAGTCGGAAGAAGGACGCGTAGCGCGCAATCGCCGTGCGTAGCATTGCGCGAGCCGCCGGCGCGTCAGTAGACGACCTGCACGTTCTCCGGCGCGAGCCACTCGCGGAGCCGATCGATCAGCGCATCGTCGGGCGTCACGCGCCACGCCTGCGGAAGCTCGATCTCGCCGCCGATGCGATCGTTCGCGTAGCGCACGGTGATCGGCAGCGTGCCCGGGCGAAACGGCGCCAGGATCTCGGCGAGGCGATCCGCCGACGCGTT
>JBLMWW010000180.1:0-7110 GCA_050257435.1 Rudaea sp. | reverse complement strand
ACGCCGTCTCGTCGATCACGGGCGAATTCACCGCCGACGATCTTCTCGGGGAAATCTTCTCGCGGTTTTGCATCGGAAAATAGCGTTGATTCCAGCGCGAGCCCGTGAAGTCCGAGCGAGTTGCCGCAGGACGATCATCGGGAGGGTGACGTCGCGGTAGTTGCCGCGCAAATAAGAGGTCTCGCAGGAAGTCGTCGGCGGCGGTCAGGATGAAGATGGCGATCCCGTTGAGTTGGCTCGACTCCATTTCCTATTGCCCGCCTCCGGCCACTCGGTGGGCTGATCGTACGGGTGCCCGGCGGGCCTGCCTACGTCGTTGCGTTGCTGGTGGTCGCCGGAGGCGCGCCGACCGGCGACCGTCACCCACGGCGCATGACGCGGCGCAATAAATGCCGATCGGTCGATGGCGCGCGGATCGCGGCATCATCACGCGCGATTCCTCTTGCGGCGCATCATGGGCGTGCGCGACGTTGATGTTAAATTCGATCGATCGCCGCAGCGAATCGCTGGTCGAAAGCCATCACCGGTTGCCGGAGCATGCCGCAATGAGTCAACTCGAATCGATCACCGCGATGCAGGACGCGGTCGCGGCCCCCGCGTACGTCGCGCACCGTCGCCTGCTCGACTGGGTCCAACGGGTCGCCGCGCAGACGCGCCCCGAGCGCATCGTCTGGTGCGACGGCAGTGCGGAGGAATACGCGGGACTTTGCGAGCGGATGGTCGAAGCGGGAACGCTGCACCGGCTCGATCCGGTGAAGCGGCCGAACAGCTTCCTCGCGCGCTCCGATCCTTCGGACGTCGCGCGCGTCGAGGACCGCACGTTCATCTGCAGCGAGCGGCAGGAGGATGCGGGGCCGACGAACAACTGGGTCGATCCGGTCGAGATGCGCCGCACGCTGAATCGGCTGTTCGAAGGTTGCATGCGCGGGCGCACGATGTACGTCGTGCCGTTCTCGATGGGGCCGCTCGGCAGCCATATTTCGTACGTCGGCGTCGAAATCACCGACAGCCCGTACGTCGTCGCCAGCATGCGCGTGATGACGCGCATGGGGGCGGCCGTCTATGGCGTGCTCGGGGAGGAGGGGCCGTTCGTCCCCTGCGTGCACTCGGTCGGCGCGCCGCTCGCGCCCGGACAGCGCGACGTGCCGTGGCCATGCAATCCGACGAGCAAGTACATCGTGCATTTTCCCGAGGCGCGCGAGATCTGGAGCTTCGGCTCGGGCTACGGCGGCAACGCGCTCCTTGGCAAGAAGTGCTTCGCGTTACGCATCGCGTCGGTGATGGGCCGTGACGAGGGCTGGCTCGCCGAGCACATGCTGATCCTCGGCGTCACCTCGCCCAAGGGCGAGAAGCGCTACGTTGCGGCGGCGTTCCCGAGCGCCTGCGGCAAGACGAATTTCGCGATGCTGATTCCGCCGGCCGGCCTCCAGGGCTGGCGCGTGACCACCATCGGCGACGACATCGCCTGGATCAAGCCGGCGTCCGACGGCAGGTTCCACGCGATCAACCCGGAGGCGGGCTATTTCGGAGTGGCGCCGGGGACGTCGTACGAGTCGAACCCCAACGCGATGGAGACGCTGCGGCGCAACGTGATCTTCACCAACGTGGCGCTCACCGACGACAACGACGTCTGGTGGGAGGGGATGACGAAGACGCCGCCTGCGCATCTCGTCGACTGGCGCGGCCAGTCCTGGACGCCGGGATGCGGGCGGCCCGCCGCGCATCCGAACGCGCGGTTCACGGTATCCGCGACGCAATGCCCATCGCTCGACCCCGAATGGGACAACCCCGACGGCGTGCCGCTTTCGGCGCTGGTGTTCGGCGGCCGGCGCTCGGACACGGTGCCGCTCGTGACCGAGGCGCGCACGTGGGAAGAGGGCGTGTACATGGCGGCGACGATGGGCTCCGAGACCACGGCGGCATCGACGGGCAAAGTGGGCGAGGTGCGGCGCGATCCGTTCGCGATGCTGCCCTTTTGCGGCTACCACCTCGGCGACTATTTCCGCCACTGGCTGCGGATGGGCCGCGCCGTCGCGCATCCGCCGCGGATCTTCACGGTCAATTGGTTCCGCAAGGATGCCCAGGGTAAGTTCGTCTGGCCCGGCTTCCGCGAGAACATGCGCGTGCTGAAATGGATCGTCGAGCGGTGCGCGGGCGAGGCGCCGGCCGCCGACACGATGCTCGGCCTCGTGCCCGAGTACGACGATCTCGACTGGTCGGGCCTCGACTTCGAGGCATCGCGCTTCTCGGATGCGATGGGTCTCGATCCGCAGCAATGGGAGCGCGAGATTTCGTCCCACGACGCGCTCTTCGCGCGGCTCGGCGACAAGCGCCCCGAGCGATTGGTGGAGGAGCGGAGGCGTTTGGCGGAGCGGATGGCGACCTGATCTTGGCGACCGGTTGGTGTGGGCGCTCACTTTCAACGCGGGGAATCTGGGATATAGGATTCAGCATTTAGATTTTGGCGTCCGCACCCTTCCCTTTCTCCTGTGTTTCACGTGGAACCGGCGCACTGCTCGGCCGACCGATACGTACCCGGGCACCGGCATGGCATGCTGTTTCACGTGAAACGCATAGCGTCCACTCCGATTCGGGCGAGTTGCGCTTCCCCGCTCATTGCTCCGCCCTCGTCGCTCCTCGCCCCGGTGTCCCCTTCGCTCCCGGATCCTCGCTGCTAGACCCTGGTTCCTCGCTTCTGGCGTAAAATGTCGCCGCGGCCACACTCCGCGCGCAATCCTGATTTCCCGTGAAATTTCAAGAGCATTTCGATGTCATCGTCGTGGGCGGGGGTCACGCCGGCACCGAGGCCGCGCTTGCCGCCGCGCGCGCCGGACGGCGCACGCTGCTGCTCACGCATAGCATCGAGACGCTCGGCCAGATGTCCTGCAATCCGTCGATCGGGGGCATCGGCAAGGGCCATCTGGTCAAGGAGGTCGACGCGCTGGGCGGCGTGATGGCGATCGCCACCGACGAGGCCGGCATTCAGTTCCGGACGCTCAACGCGAGCAAGGGCCCGGCGGTTCGGGCGACCCGGGCGCAGGCCGATCGGATTCTCTACAAGCGCGCGATTCGGAGGCGACTCGAGAGCGCGCCCAACCTGACGCTCTTCCAGGCCGCGGTCGACGACCTCCTGCTCGAAGGCGACCGCGTGCGCGGCGTCGTCACGCAGATCGGGCTCGAATTCGCGGGCGACGCGGTCGTGCTCACGACGGGGACGTTCCTGTCGGGACTCATCCACGTCGGCCTGCAGCATTACGAGGCTGGGCGCGCGGGAGACCCGCCGGCGAAGCGGCTCGGCGCACGGTTGCGGGAACTCGCGCTGCCCGCGGGGCGGCTCAAGACGGGCACGCCCCCGCGGCTCGACGGCCGCACGCTCGACGTCCATCGTCTGAAGGTCCAGCCCGGGGACGATCCGCCGCCGGTGTTCTCATTCATGGGCAACGCGGCAATGCACCCGCGGCAGGTGTCCTGCTGGATCACGCAGACCACGCCGCGTACGCACGAGATCATCCGCGCCGGACTCGACCGCTCGCCGCTATTCACCGGCGTCATCAAGGGCGTCGGCCCACGGTATTGCCCGTCGATCGAGGACAAGGTCGTCCGCTTCGCCCAGCGCGAAAGCCACCAGATCTTCCTCGAGCCCGAGGGCCTCGAGACGACCGAGATCTACCCGAACGGTATCTCCACGTCGCTGCCGTTCGACGTCCAGCTCGCGCTCGTGCGCTCGATGCCGGGGTGCGAGAACGCGCACATCCTTCGCCCCGGCTACTCGATCGAGTACGACTACTTCGACCCGCAGGCGCTGCACTCGACGCTGGAGACGAAGGCGATCGCGGGGTTGTTCTTCGCCGGGCAGATCAACGGCACGACGGGCTACGAGGAGGCCGCGGCGCAAGGCATTCTGGCCGGGATCAATGCGGCGCGCCATGTCCGGGGCCAGGCGGGCTGGTGCCCGCGCCGCGACGAGGCGTACCTCGGTGTTCTCGTCGACGATCTCATCACGCGCGGAGTCTCGGAGCCGTACCGGATGTTCACCTCGCGTGCCGAATACCGGCTGCAGCTTCGCGAGGACAACGCCGACCTGCGACTTACCGAGCACGGCCGCCGGCTCGGTGTCGTCGACGACGCGCGGTGGGACGCCTACTGCCGCAGGCGCGACGCCATCGCGGTCGAGCTCGAGCGCCTGAAGTCGACCTACGTCAGTCCACAATTCGTCGCCCGCCACGACGCCGAGCGCGTGCTCGGGCAGGCGATGGAGCGCGAGCGCACCCTGGCCGACCTGCTACGCCGTCCCGGCGTCACCTATCG
Source organism: Rudaea sp. (assembly GCA_050257435.1). Classification (GTDB taxonomy): domain Bacteria; phylum Pseudomonadota; class Gammaproteobacteria; order Burkholderiales; family Casimicrobiaceae; genus VBCG01. The sequence goes on along the minus strand of JBLMWW010000180.1, from coordinate 2,802 downwards.
GGCGCTGCATACGCTCGAAGGCGCGAGTGCCCCCGCCATCGAGCGCGACGTGGCCGAACAGGTCGAGATCGCCCTCAAATACGAGGGCTATATCGGGCGGCAGCAGGCCGAAGTCGCCCGCCAGGCCGCACACGAATCGCTGCGGCTCCCCGAGGGCATCGATTATCGGCGGGTCCGTGGCCTGTCGATCGAGGTGCAGCAGAAGCTCAATGCGCACAAGCCCGAGACCCTGGGCCAGGCGGCCCGGATTTCGGGCGTCACCCCGGCGGCGATATCGCTCTTGCTCGTCCACTTGAGGCGCGGCTTCCCCGACGCCGGGGCAGCGCCGGCCGAGGCGGTCCGCTCGGCATGAGGGTGTCGACGTCGCGAGCCGCCGCGCGCTCGCCGGCACGCGGCGCGGAGCTGGAACTGCCGCTGGCTGCAAGCGCGCGCGAAAAGCTCGACGCCTATCTCGATCTCCTCGCCAAGTGGAACCGCGTCTATAACCTGACCGCGATCCGCGATCGCGCCAGGATGCAATCGCATCACGTCGCCGACGCACTCGCCGTATTGCCCCATCTTCCAGATGCGCCGGGCCTGCGCCTGCTGGACGTGGGCGCGGGCGGTGGCATTCCCGGCATTCCGCTGGCGATCGCGCGTCCCGGCTGGCAAGTCGTCCTGGTCGAGGCCAACGGCAAGAAGGCCGCGTTTTTGACGCAGGTCGCGATCGAGTTGCGCCTTTCCAACGCTCGGGTGGTCGAGTCGCGGATCGAGGATTATCCGGGCGGGGCTGCATTCGACGTCGTGATTTGCCGGGCATTTGCCGACCTCGCGACGTTCGCGCGTCTTGCGCGCCCGCACGTCGCGTCGGCTGGCGTCATCGTCGCGATGAAAGGGGCATTGCCGCGCGACGAGGTCGCCGCGCTGCCGTCCGAAGTCGTCGTGACGGCGACACCGGCGCTTGCCGTGCCGGGGCTCGACGCCGAACGCCACCTCGTCATCATGCGAGTCGCGCGAGAAGGGGAGACATGACGCGCATCATCGCGGTTGCCAACCAGAAGGGCGGCGTCGGGAAGACCACGACCACGGTGAACCTCGCGGCGAGCCTCGCCGCCATGAAGCGCCGCGTGCTGGTCGTCGACCTCGACCCGCAAGGCAACGCGACCACCGGTGCCGGAGTCGACAAGCGCGCCTGCCGGCGCACCGTCTATCACGTGCTGCTCGGCGAAGCGAACATCGGGGACGTGCGCGTGCGCTCGGAATCCGGTGGCTTCGATCTCGTCCCCGCCAATCGCGAGCTTGCGGGCGCCGAGGTCGAGCTCGTCGACCTCCCCGAGCGCGAGACGCGCCTCAAGGACGCGCTCGCCGAGGCGTTGCGCCAGATGCGCGCGGCCATCGACGCGATCGCGGCCGATTACGACTTCGTCTTCCTCGACTGCCCCCCGTCGCTCTCGTTGCTCACGCTGAATGGGTTGTGCGCCGCCGACTCGGTGCTGATCCCGATGCAATGCGAGTACTACGCGCTCGAAGGGCTGTCGGACCTGGTGCAGACGATCAAGAAGGTGCGGGCGCACCTCAATCCGGCGCTCGAGATCGAAGGGCTTCTGCGCACGATGTACGACCCGCGGAACACGCTGGCGCTGAACGTTGCCGCCGAGCTCGAGCGCCATTTCGGCGAGCGCCTCTATCGCACCGTCATCCCGCGCAACGTCCGCCTCGCCGAGGCACCGTCGCACGGTGTGCCGGCACTATCGCTGGAGGCGAGATCGAAGGGTGCCGTCGCGTATCTCGCACTTGCGGGAGAGGTCATCCGGCGGATGGAGCAGCGAGAGCAAGCGCTCACTCCAAAGACGTCGCCGACGCCCCACGAGGCCTGAGCCCACTTCCTCGGCCGCGCGCGGCCCCACTCACGGAGTACGCATGATTCGACCCAAGGGACTCGGACGTGGCCTCGACGCCTTGCTCGCCGGCACCGACGACGCCGCCGCGGCGACCGAGTCGCTGCAGACGCTGTCGATCGATCGGCTGCGTCCCGGCAAATTCCAGCCGCGCTCGAAAATGGACGCGGCGTCGCTCGCCGAGCTCGCGCTGTCGATCAAGGAGCAGGGCGTAATGCAGCCGATCCTCGTGCGCCCCGTCGACGGCGGCCGCTTCGAGATCGTCGCGGGCGAGCGGCGCTGGCGTGCGGCGCAGCAAGCCGGCCTGCGCGACATCCCGGCACTCGTGAAAAACGTGCCCGACCAGGCGGCGCTCGCGGTGGCGTTGATCGAGAACATCCAGCGCGAGGACCTGAATCCGCTCGAGGAAGCGAGGGGGCTGCAACGCCTGATCGACGAGTTCGGCCTGACCCACGACGCGGCGGCGAAAGCCGTCGGCCGGTCGCGCAGCGCCGTCTCGAACCTTCTGCGGCTGACAGCGCTCGCGCCACCCGTGCAGGAGTACCTGCTCGATGGCCAGCTCGAGATGGGCCATGCGCGCGCGCTCCTCGCGCTGCCGCTCGCCGAGCAAGCGGGCGTCGCGGCGCGCGTCGTCGAGGGCGCACTTTCGGTGCGCGAGACCGAGCGCCTCGTCCACGATCGGCTCGACCCCGCCAAGCGCGCAGGCCGCCGCAAGGGGAAGCCTGCGCGCGACGCCGATACGGCACGCCTCGAAAACGACCTCGCGGAGCGGCTCGCCGCCGCGGTGCGCATCGAGCCCGGCCGCCGCGGCGCCGGACGCATCGTCATCCGCTACTCGACGCTCGAACAGCTCGACGGCATCGTCGAACGCCTCGGTGTTGCGCGCGGCTCGGCGTAACGCGGCCGTCGGTAGATCGTCGACCGG
>JBLMWW010000179.1:0-6212 GCA_050257435.1 Rudaea sp. | reverse complement strand
CGACGTCTATGACGAGGTTGGGATCAAAAAGCGCGTTCTCGTTCACGCCGTCGTTTGCGTAACCGCGCGGATTGCAGACGACCCGCGTGCCGTTGACCGTGTAGTCGAAGCTGTCGTGCGTGTGGCCGTGCACCCAGAGCGCCGCGCGGGCGCCGTCCATCAGCGGCTCGAGATCCGAGACGAAGCAGGCGTTGAGCAGCGAATCCGCGAAGCGCGGATGGATGCTGCGCCGCGACGGGGCGTGATGCGTGACGACGACCGTCGGCAGGTCCGACGGCTCGGCGAGCCGCGCGGCGAGCCATCCGCTGTGCGCGCGGAAGCGCGCGGCGGCGTCTTGCGGGGTGAAGACCTCGCGCGCCACGTCGTCGGTGCGGATGCGTGAGAAGTCGCGCATGAAGCGGTGCGCTTCGTGGATCGCGGCGTCGCGCCGGGTCCCCTCGCCGAACAGCATGAAGTCGGTCCACAGCGTAGTGCCGAGAAAGCGCACGCCGCCGAGCACGATTTCCTCGTCGTCCAGCACGCGCACGGCGGTCGACGCGGCGAACGTCTTGAGCGCCTCGATCGTGCCCGAAAGGCTGCCCCCGTAGAACTCGTGATTGCCGGCGACGTAGAGCACCGGCTTTCGCAGCTGCGACGCCCACGCGATCGCCTCGCGCGGACGCGCGACGTCGCCGGCGAGAATCACGACGTCCGCATCGGTCGCCGGCGGCTCGAGCGCGCCGAGGCCGAGATGCAGGTCGGAGAGGATGCTGAGCTTCACTTGGTCCTTGGGCGTCTTGCGCGCGGCATGGCCCGCCGCGGGCTCGCGCGTCGCGGCGTCAGTGATTGTCGCGCGGCACCGCGGCGCCCGAGCGTCCGACGAGGAAGTCGAGATCGACGCCGTCGTTCGCCTGCAGCACGTGGTCGACGTAGAGCTTCACGTAGCCGCGCCCGCCGTGCGACGGCGGCGGCGTCCAGGCGGCGCGCCGTTTCGCGAGCTCGTGGTCGGGAACCTCGAGATGCAGCCTGCGGGCCGCGACGTCGAGCGCGATCGTGTCGCCGTTTTGCACCAGCGCCAGCGGGCCGCCCGCGGCGGCTTCGGGCGCGGTGTGCAAAACGACCGTGCCGTACGCGGTGCCGGACATCCGCGCGTCGGAAATGCGCACGACGTCGGTGATGCCGCGCTTCAAAAGCTTCGGCGGGAGCGGCATGTTGCCGACCTCGGCCATCCCGGGATAGCCCTTCGGCCCGCAATACTTGAGCACCATGACCGAGCTCTCGTCGATGTCGAGCGCGTCGTCGTTGATGCGCGCGTGCAGGTCCTCGATCGATTCGAACACGACCGCGCGCCCGCTGTGGCGCATCAGGTGCGGCGACGCCGCCGACGGCTTGATGATCGCCCCATCGGGCGCGAGGTTGCCGCGCAGGACCGCGATTCCCGCGTCGCGCTTGAACGGATCGTCGAGCGTGCGCACGACGTCCGGCTTCCAGCACTGCGCGTCGCGCACGTTCTCGCCGATGCCGTGGCCGTTGACGGTGAGCGCGCCGTCGTGCAGGAGGCCGTGGGAGGCGAGCTCGCGGATCACCACGGGCAATCCGCCGGCCTCGAAGAAGTCCTCCATCAGGAAGCGCCCGGAGGGCATGATGTCGACGAGGCAGTGCACGCCTCGGCCGAGGCGGTCGAAGTCGTCGAGGCCGAGGTCGACGCCGATGCGCCGCGCGATGGCGATCAGGTGCACGACGGCGTTCGTCGAGCCGCCGATGCCCGCGTTGACGCGGATCGCGTTCTCGAACGCCTGCCGCGTGAGGATCTTGGACAGCACGACGTCCTCGCGGACGAGCTCGACGATTCGGCGGCCCGCCTCGCGCGCGAGGAGGTTGCGCCGCGCATCCACCGCGGGGATCGCGGCGTTGCCCGGCATGCCGACGCCGAGGGCCTCGACCATGCAGGCCATCGTCGAAGCCGTTCCCATCGTCATGCAATGGCCGTGCGAGCGGTGCATGTCCGCCTCGGCCTCGTGGAATTCACGTAACGTGATCTGGCCCGCCCGCAGCTGCTCGCTCATCGAGATGACGTTCGTCCCGGAGCCGATCGCCTTGCCGCAGTGGATGCCGCGCAGCATCGGGCCGCCCGAGACGCCGATCGCGGGGATGTCGACGCTCGCGGCGCCCATCAGCAGCGCCGGCGTCGTCTTGTCGCAGCCCATCAACAGAACGACGCCGTCGAGCGGATTCGCGCGGATCGACTCCTCGACGTCCATCGAGGCGAGGTTCCGGTAGAGCATCGCGGTGGGACGCAGCATCGTCTCGCCGAGCGACATCACGGGAAACTCGAGTGGAAAGCCGCCGGCGTCGAGGACGCCGTAGCGCACGTGCTCGGCGATCGTGCGGAAGTGCGAGTTGCACGGCGTCAGCTCCGACCACGTGTTGCAGATGCCGATCACGGGCCGGCCGTCGAACTGGTCCTGCGGGAAGCCGCGGTTCTTGAGCCACGATCGGTAGTAGAAGCCCATCTTGTCCTGGCGCGCGAACCAGGCCTGGCTGCGCAGTTTCTTACCGCTCATCGGTTTCTCCCGCTGTCGAGAAGGCACACCGGCCGTTGGGCGCTCGCGCGCCTGCCGGCGCCGGCGGATCGCGGCCCGGGGTCACGAGCTGGCCCGGCGGCGCCGGCGACCGGCGGCCCGGGGGACGCCGGGAGGCGGCGCCGCGGTCCGAGGCGGGTGTCGCCGCGCGGGTTCCGGCCGGGTGGTGGCCGCTTCCGGGAGCCGCCGCCGACTTGCGGTCTTGGCCGGCGCATGCGGCCCGCCTGCGCGCGGGGGCCGCTTCGGGCGCGCAGGCGTAGCCTCAAGCGGGGCGCTTCCGGCGGGCAGCGGCCGCCACAGCACGAGGAGCTTGCCGATCTGCTGCACGGCGCCACAGTCGAGCGCCGTGCAGATCCGCCCGAGCAGCGACTCGCGCGCGTTGCGATCGTCGCCCATCACCCGCACCTTGATGAGCTCGTGCGCCGTCAGGGCGACGTCGATCTCCTGCAGCACCGCAGGCGACAGACCATGCTGCCCGATCGTCACGACCGGACGCAGGTGATGCGCGCGAGCGCGCAGCGCGCGGCGTGCGGCCGGGGCGAGCGGTTCCATCGATCGATTATAGGTGTCCGCCCGTAAACTGCGGGCGTTCACCGGAAGCCTTGGGCCCGCTCGGACGGCCACCACGACGCTCATGACCGCACCGCTCAACCCCTCCGGCAAGAAGCATCGCTTCGGCAAGGCGTGGATGCACGAGCACGTCACCGATCCGTACGTTCGCGAGGCGAACCGCCGCGGCTACCGGTCTCGGGCGGCGTTCAAGCTCATCGAGCTCGACCAGCGCGACCGCCTGCTGCGGCTGGGGGGCACGGTCGTCGACCTCGGGGCGGCGCCGGGAAGCTGGTCGCAGGTGCTGCGGGAGCGCCTGGGCCGCGGTGCGACGATCGTCGCCATCGACTTGCTGCCGATGCAGCCGATTCCGGGCGTGCAATGCATTCGCGGCGATTGCGAACGGGACGAGGTTCTGGCCACTTTGGCCGGGGCGCTGCGGGGACGGCGCGTCGACCTTGTGCTCTCCGACATGTCGCCCAATCTGTCCGGCATCGACGCCGCCGACCAGGCGCGCAGCATCCGTCTCGCCGAGCTCGCCCTCGACTTCGCGTGTACGCACCTGCAACCCGGGGGCGATCTGGTGGTCAAGGTATTCCAGGGTGCGGGGCTCGATGCGTTCGTGCGCGAAGTTCGCGGCCGTTTTTCGAAGGTTTACCTGCGCAAGCCCAAGGCGTCACGCGACCGCAGTCGTGAACATTACGTGGTGGCCAAGGGGTTTCTGGACGGCGGCTCGGCTGTCGCTTTCGGGAGACAAGACGTGAAAGACCGCGCGACGGGTGAGAATCGGCCCGCTCGAGGCGACGGGCGCGAGGAATGACCGTCGTCGAGACGGGTAGAATGAATCGCTTTCGGCGTGCCCGGAGGCAGGCGCGAATGCCGCGCCCGGTGGGCGGACGACCGGAACGATCGACCGCGGCAAGGAGCGTTGCTTGAACAACCTGCTGAAGAACATCGGAATCTGGCTCGTCATCGGGCTCGTCGTCCTCACCGTCGTCAAGCAGTTCGACTCGCGGCAGGCGGCGAAGGACACCGTCGCCTATTCCGATTTCATGGAATCCGCGCGCAGCGGCCGCGTCGAGTCGGCGAGCGTCGAGGGCCGCACCATCAAGTGGATGTCGACGGACAAGAAGCGCTACGTCACCTACAGCCCGGGCGACATCTGGATGGTTGGCGACCTCGTCAAGTACGGCGTCAAGGTCGAGGCGCGTCCCGAGGAGGAGCAGAGCTTCCTCGCGCAGATCTTCATCTCGTGGTTCCCGATGCTGTTGCTGATCGGCGTCTGGATTTTCTTCATGCGCCAGATGCAAGGCGGGGGCAGGGGCGGTGCGTTCAGTTTCGGCAAGAGCAAGGCACGCATGCTCGACGAATCGAACAACACCGTCACGTTCGCCGACGTCGCGGGCTGCGACGAGGCGAAGGAAGAGGTGGCCGAGCTCGTCGAGTTCCTGCGCGATCCGTCGAAGTTCCAGAAGCTCGGCGGACGCATTCCGCGCGGCGTGCTGATGGTCGGCTCGCCGGGCACCGGCAAGACGCTCCTCGCCAAGGCAATCGCCGGCGAGGCGAAGGTGCCGTTCTTCTCGATCTCGGGATCCGACTTCGTCGAGATGTTCGTCGGCGTCGGCGCCGCGCGCGTGCGCGACATGTTCGAGCAGGCGAAGAAGAACGCGCCGTGCATCGTCTTCATCGACGAGATCGACGCGGTCGGCCGTCAGCGCGGCGCGGGCCTGGGCGGTGGTAACGACGAGCGCGAGCAGACGCTCAATCAACTGCTCGTCGAGATGGACGGCTTCGAGGGCAGCGCCGGCGTGATCGTCATCGCGGCGACCAACCGTCCCGACGTGCTCGATCCCGCCCTGTTGCGGCCGGGGCGCTTCGACCGGCAGGTCGTCGTGCCGCTGCCCGACATCCGCGGGCGCGAGCAGATCCTGCTCGTGCACATGCGCAAGGTGCCGATGGCGCCCGACGTCAAGCCCGACATCATCGCGCGCGGCACGCCCGGATTCTCGGGCGCCGATCTCGCGAATCTGGTGAACGAGGCCGCGCTCTTCGCGGCACGCGCCAACAAGCGCCTCGTCGACATGCTCGATTTCGAGCGCGCGAAGGACAAGATCATCATGGGCGCCGAGCGACGCTCGATGGTGATGCCCGAGGAGGAGCGGCGCAACACCGCCTATCACGAGTCGGGGCATGCGATCGTCGCGATGCTGCTGCCGAAGACCGACCCCGTGCACAAGGTGACCATCATCCCGCGCGGGCGCGCGCTCGGCGTCACGATGCAGCTTCCCGAGTCCGATCGTTACAGCATGGACAAGGATCGCATGCTGAACACGGTCGCGGTGCTCTTCGGCGGGCGCATCGCCGAGGAGGTGTTCATGAACCAGATGACCACCGGTGCCTCGAACGACTTCGAGCGCGCGACGCAGATCGCGCGCGACATGGTCATGCGCTACGGCATGAGCGATCTGATGGGGCCGATGGTCTACGGCGACAACGAAGGCGAGATCTTCCTCGGCCGCTCGATCACGCGCACGGTCAGCATGTCCGAAGAGACGATGCGCAACGTCGACGCCGAGATCCGGGGCATCATCGACCAGCAGTACGCGCTCGCGCGCCGGCTGATCGAGGAGAACCGCGACAAGGTCGAGGCGATGGCCAAGGCCCTGCTCGAGCTCGAGACGATCGACAGCGACCAGATCGCCGACATCATGGCGGGCAAGCCGCCGCGGCCGCCGAAGCCAACGTCGTCGTCCACGCCCGGCACCACGATCGCGCCCGGCACGATGGGCGGCACGGCGCCGTCGGCCAATCCGGCACGGACCCGCATCGACGGCTGAGCGCGGTCGCGCTCGGAACGGGTACGTCGCCCGAAGGACGGACCCGCAGGACGGCGTTTGCGGACTTGGAGCCGTGGCGCTTGCTTCCAACGCCCGAAGCTCGGTTGCAGGCGGCGAGCAGCGCGGAACCGAGTCATCGACGCGATGACGGCGCTCCAAGCCGGAGAGCACGCCATCGACGTGTCGTCGCCGTGCGTGATGGGCATTCTCAACGTCACGGCGGATTCTTTCTACGACGGCGGGCGTGTCGATCGCGACGCGGCGC
>JBLMWW010000178.1:0-16318 GCA_050257435.1 Rudaea sp. | reverse complement strand
CCTTCACGCGCACGAGCACCTCGTGCACGTTGACGCTGCGGTAAGCCGGCGTCCGGTGGGGCCCGAGGAGGCGGTTGACGAGCGTGCGCAGCCGGTCGGCCTCGGCAATGATCACCTGCGTATACTCGACGAGCTGCGGGCGGTCGAGCTCGCTCTCGAGGAGCTGCGCCGCGCCGCGGATGCCGCCGAGCGGGTTCTTGATCTCGTGCACGAGGCTGCGGATCAGCTCGCGACTCGCTTGCTGCTGCTCGAGCAGGCGCTCCTCCCGTGCGATCTTGCGCTCGCGCTCGATCGGCCGGCATTCGAGCACGATCGCCGCGTCGCCGGCGTCGTACGGCGACACGGTGCACGCGAGGTGGATCGGCGGGCGCGCAGGCGGCGCCAGCGCGATCTCCTGCTCGCTGAACGACGACCCGCTCGCAAGCGCCTTGTCGATCGCACCGGTAAGTGCGACGCTCTCGCCTAAGAGCTCCGCGAGCGGGTGACCGGCGAGCCGCGCGCGGGAGATCTCGAACAGGTTCTCGGCGGCGGGATTCGCGTGGAGGACCCGGCGCTCGTCGTCGAGCAAAAGCACCGCCGTCGCGAGGCCGTCGAGCGCGCGCCACGGTTCGCGCGGCGTGGTATCCGCCACCGCAGGCGCGTACGCAGGAAGCTTCAACGCCGCACGCACGGGTTTCGCGAGCCGGTGTCGGAGGCGTAACGATCGGGGCGATCGGGGTCAGACTCGAATCCCGCGCACAGCGTGGGGACCCGCGTGAAATCGTTGCGCGGGATTCCAGTCTGACCCCGATCGCCCCGATTAGCGCGTCGTCGCGAGCTCCTTGCGGAGCGCCTCGACGTTGCGCTCGTGCACCTCGACGGCCTGCCGCAGGCGCGCGATGCGCTGGCGATACTTCTCCGCGTCGTTCTTCTCGTCGGCGAGTGGCGGAGGCGCGCCATTGCCGTAGGCCCCGCGCGCCTCGCCAAGGAGTTTCTGCTCGCTCGCGAGCTCGTCCTCGAGCACCTTTCGCCGCATCTCGTCGCGGCTGCGTTGCGTCGCGGGCTCGACGCGCGGGAAGCCGGTCGGCGCCGGGGCGGCCTTGCCGTTGCCGCCGGTCGCTGCGCGGCGCGGCGCCTCGTCGACGATCTCGCAGGACAGCTTGCGCAGCCCCTTGCCGGGCGCGACGTTCGAATAGACGATGTTGCCGTCGCCGTCGATGTACTTGCAGATCGTCGCGTGCGCGGACGGCGCCGCGAGCGCGGCGACGAGCGCCGCGCCGAGCGCCGTCGCGATGGAGCGCCGCAAGGTGACGAGCGAGGGCTCACGTCGTGTCATCCACCCGAGTTTAGCGAAGCCGGCGGCGAATCCAAAGCGCGCACGGCGGGCGCCGATGCCGTCGGGGCGCGGCTCGCGCCGCGCCCGCGCGGCGTCACAGGCTGTAGTACATGTCGAACTCGATCGGGTGCGTCGTCATCCGGAAGCGCGTGACCTCCTCCATCTTGAGGTCGATGTACGCGTCGATCAGGTCGTCGGTGAATACGCCGCCGCGCGTCATGAACTCGCGGTCCTGGTCGAGGCTCGCGAGCGCCTCGTCGAGCGATGCGCAGGGATGCGGCACCCTCGCGGCCTCTTCGGGCGCGAGGTCGTACAGGTTCTTGTCCATCGGGTCCCCGGGATGGATCTTGTTCTGCACGCCGTCGAGGCCCGCCATCAGCATCGCGGAGAACGCGAGGTACGGGTTGCAGGTCGGGTCGGGGAAGCGCACCTCGACGCGCCGGCCCTTCGGGCTGCTGGCGTACGGAATGCGGCACGCGGCCGAGCGGTTGCGCGCGGAATACGCGAGGTTGATCGGCGCCTCGAACCCCGGCACGAGCCGCTTGTACGAGTTCGTGCCGGGATTGGTGATCGCGTTCAGCGCCTTGGCGTGCTTGATGATCCCGCCGATGTAATGCAGCGCGAACTCGGACAGCCCGGCATAGCCGTCGCCGGCGAACAGGTTCTTGCCGTCCTTCCACACCGACTGGTGCACGTGCATACCCGAGCCGTTGTCGCCGACGATGGGCTTGGGCATGAACGTGGCGGTCTTGCCGTATGCCTGCGCGGTGTTGTGGACGCAGTACTTCAGGATCTGCAGCCAGTCGGCGCGCTGCACGAGCGGCGCGAACTTGGTGCCAATCTCGCATTGCCCCGCGTTCGCGACTTCGTGGTGATGCACTTCGACCTCGACACCCATCTGCTCGAGCGCGAGGCAGATCGCGGAGCGGATGTCCTGCAGCGAATCGACCGGCGGCACCGGGAAATAGCCGCCCTTGACGCTCGGACGGTGACCCAGGTTGCCGCCCTCGAGCTTCTCGGCGGACGACCACGCCGCCTCGCCGGAGAAGATCTTGCAGTAGCTCCCCGACATGTCGACGGACCATTCGACCGCGTCGAAGATGAAGAACTCGGGCTCGGGGCCGAAATACGACACGTCGCCTAGCCCGGTCGACTTGAGGTACGCCTCGGCGCGCTTGGCGAGCGAGCGCGGGTCGCGCTCGTAGCCCTTGCCGTCGGCAGGCTCGACGACGTCGCACGTGAGGAGCAGCGTCGTCTCGTCCATGAACGGGTCGATGTTCGCCGTCGCGGGGTCGGGCATCAGCAGCATGTCGGAGGCCTGGATGCCCTTCCATCCCGCGATCGACGAGCCGTCGAACGCGTGGCCCGACTCGAACTTGTCGGCGCTGAAGGCCTTCGCGGGAACCGAGACGTGCTGCTCCTTGCCCCGCGTATCGGTGAAGCGGAGGTCGACGAACTTGACCTCCTTGTCCTTGATCATCTTCAGCACATCGGCTGGGGTGGTGCTCATGGGCGAGGGTCTCCTGGAATCGAGGGCGGGACAAAGGCCGTCGCGGCCGCGGCGGCGACTTTTGCGACTTTCGTGCCACGCGCGCGGAAGCCGCAACTCCTTGAATGGCAAGGGGACCGGGTTGGCGGCGGCCCCATAGCGGTGCGGAACGTCGCACCAACTTCGGGCATGGCACTATAGGCGACGCACGAAGATGGTGCAAGCCTATGGGTAGAAAAGGTACAGCCGATAGCCCGCCTGCGACGTGGAGCTCGCGTCGAGGAAGAGCTTCACGACTTGCTCGCCGTTGCCCGGGATTCCCGTTCCCGGGTCTGCCGTGCCGCCCACGTATTCGCCCGGTGCGAACGCACGCCGCGCAACGACGCGATCCGACGCGTCGGTCAGCGTCAGCTCGAGATGCGGATACGCGATCGCGTACGCGGCGCGGTTGCGAAGGGTGGCGGTGAGCAGCAGCAAGCCTCGATGCGCGGGATCCGCCCGCAGGTCGGAACCCTCGATCGACAGCGCGGCGGCGTCGCGCAACGGCTCGATCACGCAGCCCAGGAGGTCGCATGCGGCCTGGAGCAGCGGCCGCGTGAAAGGCGCGTGCGCCGCGAGCAGGCCGCGATAGCCGTACACGGCCTGCAGCGCGAGTGCCAGCATGAGTACCACCGTCGCGACGGCATAGAGCGCCTTCGGCTGCTCGCGCAGCGGCTCGCGCGGCTTCCATTCATACCGCACCGGGCGGTCCGGCAAAGCGGCGGCATCGGACTCCCCGGGCGGCGGTTCCGTGGGTGCGCGGTCGGCGGTCGCGTCCGGAGCGGCACCTTCCCCGTGCGCAGCCGCGCCGAACGCTTCCGACACGGCTTCGGCCGGGGCCGCGCCCACGGGCGCAGGTTCGGTGGCCGACGAGCGATCCTGCGCCTCGTGCAGGGCCTCGGTGACGGCTTCCGCCGCACCGCCGTACGCGGTCTTCTCCGCGACTTCGGGAGGCGCTGCGAGGGTGATGTCGGCAGGTGGCCGCGCGTCCGTTGCCGGCGTTTCGTGCGCGGGCCCGGGCGCGGGGGTGGCAGGACGTTGCGGCGTGCCTTCCCCCGCGGCCGGCGGCGCCTCGCGCGCGACGACGTGATCATTCGCGTCGAACACGGCGCGGCAATGGCCGCAGCGCACCTGCCCTTCGCGCAGCGCAAGCTGCTCGGCCGTGACGCGGAACACCGTCGCGCAACCGGGGCAACGGGTATACGTGAACGCGGTCACGCGCCCCTTGAGCCTGGCTCGCCGCGCCGCACGCCGGCCAGCAGCATCCAGCCCTCGTCCGTTCGCCACGCGTCGATCGCGAACGCGTCGGAGTACGCCGAGCGCACGGCGTCCGCCTGGGAGGCGAGAATCCCCGAGAGCGCGAGGAGCCCACCGGGCCGTACGCGCGCCGCCAGCGCGGGCGCGAGGAGCACGAGCGGATGGGCGAGGATGTTCGCGACGACGATCGAAAAGCGCTCCGGCGGGAGCGCGTCGACCAATGCGATGCGCACGTCGACGCGGTTGCGCGTCGCGTTGTCGCGGGCCGCCACCAACGCCTGCGGATCGATGTCGACGGCGACGACGCGCGATGCGCCGAGCTTCGCCGCCGCGATCGCGAGGATGCCCGAGCCGCAACCGTAATCGAGCACCGACGCTTTCGGATCGACGCATTGCGCGAGCCATTGCAGGCACAGCCGCGTCGTGGCATGCGTGCCGGTCCCGAAGGCGAGGCCCGGATCGAGCACGACGTTGCGCGCGTCGGGCGCGGGCGGCGCGCACCAGCTGGGCACGATCCACAAGTCGTCGCCAATACGAATCGGGCCGAACTGCGCCTGAGTCGCCCTGACCCAATCGCGATCATCCACGGCGAACGTCTCGAACTGCGGCGCCGGACACCCGATCGCGCGCGCCGCGGCAGCGACGAGCGCGGCCGGCTGCGCAGCGGCATCGCACAAGGCGGTCAGGCGCGTGACGGGCCACCACGCCGGCGCGGCGTCGGCCGGCTCCGCGAACAGCGGCGTCTCGTCGGGTGCGCCGGCGCGGGGATCCGCCGCGTCGACCGACAGCGCGCCCGCTTCGAGCAACGCGTCCGACCATCGGCCGCCGTCCGCGGCCGCGACGTCGAAGCGCACCGCCACGAATCCCATGTCCGTCAAGCCGCCTGCTTGCGCTTGGCGAGCCGCTCCTCGAGGTAATGGATCGACGTGCCGCCACGCAGGAACTTCTCGTCGAGCAACAGCTCCTGGTGCAGCGGGATATTCGTCTTGATGCCGCCGACGACCATCTCCGAGAGCGCGACCCGCATCCGGGCGATCGCCTGCTCGCGCGTCTCGCCATACGCGATCACCTTGCCGATCATCGAGTCGTAGTTCGGCGGGACGAAGTAATTCTGGTACGCGTGCGAGTCGACGCGGATGCCGGGGCCGCCCGGGGGGTGCCATGCGGTGATGCGCCCGGGGGAGGGGACGAACGTCCATGGGTCCTCGGCGTTGATCCGGCATTCGATCGCGTGCCCGCGCCGCACGACGTCGCGCTGCCGCAGCCGCAGCTTCTGCCCGGCAGCGATGCGGATCTGCTCCTGGACGATGTCGATGCCCGTGATCATCTCGGTGACCGGGTGCTCGACCTGCACGCGCGTGTTCATCTCGATGAAGAAGAACTCGTCTTCCTGATACAGGAACTCGAACGTGCCCGCGCCTCGATACGCGAGCTTGCGGCATGCATCGACGACGCGCTCGGTGATGCGCGCGAGCGCGCGCACGTTGACGCCGGGCGCGGGCGCCTCCTCGAGGATCTTCTGGTGGCGCCGCTGCATCGAGCAGTCGCGGTCGAAGAGACAGATCGCGTTCCGGAACTCGTCGACGAGCACCTGGATCTCGATGTGCCGCGGGTTGCCGAGGAACCGCTCCATGTACACCGTCGCGTTGCCGAACGCCGCCTGCGCCTCGGTGCGCGTCAGCGCCACCGCGGGCAGGAGCGCCGCCTCCGTATGCACGACGCGCATGCCGCGCCCGCCACCGCCGCCCGCGGCCTTCACGATCACCGGGTAGCCGACCGCGCGCGCGATGCGCACGGTTTCCTTCGGGTCTTCCGGCAACGCGCCCTCCGAACCGGGCACGCACGGCACGCCGGCCTTCGCCATCGCGACCTTCGCGCTCACCTTGTCTCCCATCAGGCGGATCGTCTCCGGCCGCGGGCCGATGAACACGAAGCCCGACCGCTCGACCTTCTCGGCGAAGTCCGCGTTCTCGGAGAGGAAGCCATAGCCGGGGTGGATCGCCTGGGCGTCCGTGACCTCGGCGGCCGCGATGATGGCGGGAATGTTGAGATAGCTGTGCGTCGCCGGCGGCGGCCCGATGCATACCGATTCGTCGGCGAGCGCGACGTACTTCGCGTCGCGGTCGGCCTCGGAGTGAACGACGACCGTCTTGATGCCGAGCTCGCGGCAGGCCCGCTGGATGCGCAGCGCGATCTCGCCGCGGTTGGCGATCAGGACCTTGTCGAACAACTTGTCGGGACTGCGGGCCGCCATTAACCGATGACGAACAGCGGCTGTCCGAATTCCACCGGTTGGCCGTTCTCGACCAGGACCGCCTTCACCGTGCCGCCGGCGTCGGCCTCGATCTCGTTCATGAGCTTCATCGCTTCCACGATGCAAAGCGTGTCGCCCGCGGCGACCGCGTCGCCGATCTCGACGAATGGCGCGGCGCCGGGGGAGGCCGAGCGGTAGAAGGTCCCGACCATCGGGCTTTTGACGACATGGCCCTGCTCTTCCGGCGCCGCAGGGGCCTCGGCGGGCGCGGCCGGTGACGGCGCGACGACGGGCGCCGCCGCGGGGGGTGGCGCTGTATGCAACATCATGTGCGGTGCTACGTTCGGCGATGCGCGCGTGATACGCACGCGCTCCTCGCCTTCCTGGATTTCGAGCTCCGCTATGCCGGAGGTCTCGACGAGATCGATCAGCGTCTTGAGCTTGCGCAAGTCCATGCGAAGGCGCGCCGTCGCGGATGAAGCCGCGAGTTTGCCGCAGATAGCCGCGCGTTGTCCAGCAGATGCCGGCGAGATCGCCGGCGTACGGGCTTGGGGCTGGCCGGTCCCCGTCAGCCCGGAGCGAGCAGATCTTCGAGCAGGCGGTCGAGCCTGGCCTGCTTGAGTGGACCGAGCTGCGTATGCGCGACGCGCCCGGCGCGGTCGATGACAACCGTGAAGGGGAGCGCCGACACATCGTTGCCGAGCGCCTTCGAGAGCTCTATCGCCCCGTAGCCGCCGATCAACGCCGGGTAGTTGAGGCCGATCTCCCGGGCGAATGCGCGCACTTTATCGGCATCATCGACGGCGATACCGACAAATTGGACTCCCTTGGCGCCATCGCGCGCCTGCACCGCGACGAACTGCGGCATCTCCTCGCGGCAGGGCGCGCACCACGTCGCCCAGAAGTTGACGACCAGCACCTTGCCACGCCATTGCGCCAGCGGTTGCATCTTGCCGTCGAGATCGGGAAGCGAAAGCGCGAGCACCGCCGAGCCGTCACGGGTCGCTTCGCGGCCGGCCTGGCGGAACGCGATGCCGCCGACCAGCGCGAGTACCGCGGCCGCGACCCCGCCTAGCACGAGCGCCCGGCGTCCCGGGCGGGGCCGGTCGCCGCGCGCGGCGGCCGGCGCGCCGGAGGCAGTTTGTTCCGTCATTTGAACCAGCCCTTGCGGGCCGGCTCGACGAATTCGCCCGCGCGACCGCTCGAGGGAACGACGAGCCGGACCTGTTGGGGAGTCGGTGGATAGCACACGCCGACGTCCGCGCAGCCCTGCGAGTCCGCATGGAGCGTGAGCGTCTGTCCGGCGGCCGGCTTGGCGAGCGGCACCCGGACAACCACGACGTCGCGGTAGGTCTCCACGTCGCCGAAGAACGGGTCGTGCTTGGTCTTCCCGAGCGGTAGCACCGCGGGCTCCGCAGGCACGGGCTCGGTCGAGAACCGCATCTTGTCGCGGTACAGGTAATAGCCGTCGGCCACGTCGAAGCGCGCCTCGAGCGTCGACGCGTCGAGCGCACGCGCCGACAGGCGGAACGCCTCCTCGGGCGGCAGCAACTTGGGCCCGAGTCCCGCCGGTCCCTGCGCGTAGGCACCGGTGACGGCGAGCGCCAGCCCCAGTACGAGCGTCCGCAGCGGCATGTCAGTGGCGCCGGGCCGCCCCAAGCCACTGACGCGCCCCCCGGGGGCAGCGAGCGGAGCGAGCGTGGGGGGAGGTTTCATCCTAGTGGCTAGGCCGCACGCGTTTCGGTGGCGAGCCACGCGAGATAGCGGGCGCTGCCGTGGCCGACGGGAATTGCGATGATCTCCGGCGTGTCATAGGGGTGGATTTTCGCGATCGCCTCCTCCACCTTGTCATACAGCGCGGCGCGCGTCTTTATTGCAACGGGCACCTCCGTGGCGGTTTCGATTCGGTCGCGCCAGTGATAAATTGATTCGACCGGTCCCCCGATGTTCACGCACGCCGCGAGACGATCATCGAGCAGGGCCGTCGCGAGCGCGCCCGCGACGGTGCGATCTGGCGCGGTCGTGAGGACGAGGATCGCGGCGTCGGGCAAGGAGTCGTAATGCGTTTCTTGATGCTGGCCATTGTACTGGCCTTCCCGGTCGTGGACCTCATGGTCACGGCAAGGTTCGCGCGCTGGACGGGCGTGCCGCTTTGGATGTGGCTTGCGGGCTCCGCGGCCGCGGGCTTGTGGGTGCTGGCCAGCGAGCGCGCGCAATTCCGCACGCGCGCGCTCGGCGCCTTCCGCAGCGACTCGCTGCTGCGCGGCCTTCTCGACAGCGGGCGGCGGGTGCTGGCCGGCGTGCTGCTCGTCGTGCCGGGCGTGCTGACCGACGTCCTGGCGCTGCTCCTGCTGATGCTGCCGATCAACCAGCGCGGCGGCTTCGGGCCGGAGCCGGTCGCCGCGGGACGGCCGCCCTATCGCGAGCAGCGCACGCTCGACGGGGATTACCGCCGCCTCGATTAGCCCAGCAAAGTGCGGTGGGAGCGGTAATGCTCCGGCGCGGGGTTGCGCCGGAGCATTACGGCTCCGACCCATCTTCTCGCTCATCCCTTGCTTCGATCGAGCAGCGTCGGCCGATCCTTTCCGGCGCGCCGATAGGCCCAGAGCATCAACACGATGCCGGCGACGACCATCGGCATCGACAGCCACTGTCCCATCGTGAGGCCGCCGGCGAGAAAGCCGAGAAAGTCGTCCGGCTCGCGCGCGAACTCGGCGATGAAGCGAAACGTCCCGTAGCCGATCAGGAACAGTCCCGACACCGCCCCGCGTGGCCGAGGGCGCGCCGAGTAGGTCCACAGGATCACGAAGAGCAGCACGCCCTCGAGCCCGAACTCGTAGAGCTGCGACGGATGCCGCGGCTGGTCGTCGACCTGCGGGAAAACCATCGCCCACGGGACGTCGGTCGGGCGGCCGACGAGCTCGCCGTTGATGAAATTGCCGAGTCGTCCGGCGGCAAGCCCGAGCGGGCACAGGGGCGCGACGAAATCGGTGACGTCGAGGAGCGCCTTGTGGCGCCGCTGCGCGAAGAACAGCAGCGCGATCAGTACGCCGAGAAAGCCGCCGTGGAAGCTCATCCCCCCGTGCCACACCTCGAAGATCTCGAGCGGATGCGCCAGGTAATAGCCCGGCTTGTAGAACAGCACGTACCCGAGGCGCCCGCCGAGGATCACGCCGAACACGCCGAAGAACAGCATGTCGTCGACGTCCGAGGGCCGCCACCCGGTCAGCATCTGCTCGCGCGCGCGGCGGCGCCCGAGCACGATGAAGAGCACGAAGCCCGCGAGGTACATGAGCCCGTACCAGCGCACCGCGAGCGGGCCGAGGTGGAACGCGACGGGATCGAACTGCGGGTGAACGAGCATCAGCGCTTTCCGGGGACGAATGCCGAACGGACGTGCGCGACGAACGCGGCGACCGCCGGCGTCGGCGACGCGTCGCTCCAGGCGAGGCCGACTTCCATCGGAGGCCCGGGCTCGGCAAAGGGCCGATATACCACACCGGTGCGCCGCATGTGGGCGAGCGATGCGGGAACGAGCGACACCCCCATGCCGGCCGCGACGAGGCTCACGATCGTCGGCATCTGGATCGCCTCCTGCTCGATGCGCGGGACGAAGCCCGCGGAAGCGCAGCGGCCGACGATGAGCTCGTAGAGTCCCTGCGCCACACGCCGCGGGAACAGCACGAACGGCTCGCCCGCGAGCGTGGCGAGGTCCAGTTCACGGGGCCAGCGTCGCCCGGCCGGCAGCGCCGCGATCAGCGGCTCGCGCAGCAGTGGCGCATAGGCGAGCGTGCCGGGCACCGGCGGCACGAGGAGCCCGGCGTCGAGCGCGTCCTCGTGGAGGGCGCCGATCTGCGCATCGGTCGTCGATTCGACGAGCGTCAGGCGGATGCCCGGCCGCGCGCGGCGGAACGACGGCAGGACGCGCGGCAGCACGTTGTACGCCGCAGTGCTGATGAAACCGAGCCTGACGACCCCCACTTCGCCGCGCGCCAGCTGCCGGGCGCCGGCGACGAGCGCATCCGACTCACGCAGGAGCCGCCTCGCCTGCGGCAGCAGCGCCGCGCCCGCAGCCGTCAGGCGCACGCCGCGCGGCTCGCGCACGAACAGGTCCACGCCGAGCTCCGCCTCGAGGCCCCGGATCTGTCGGGACAACGGCGGCTGCGAGATCGAGAGCGCCGCCGCCGCGCGACCGAAGTTGCGCGTCGCGGCGACCGTCACGAAATAGCGCAGCACGCGCAGATCCATATCCAAAAGGTATCGAGATGGCGCTTCAATTGTATTGGACGGTATCGCTTCGGTCGATTACATTCGCCCCATGCTTCCCGTTTCCACGGGCCCCGCGTACGCCGCGCTGCTCGTGACGGCCGTCCTGTGGGGCGGCAACGCGGTCGTTGCCCGCGGCCTGCTCGACGTGGTGACCCCCGCCCAGCTCGCGTTCGCGCGCTGGTTGGTCGTGCTCGCCTGTCTCGCGCCATTCGCGATCGTCGAGCGGCGCGCGATCGCGCGATCGCTTCGCGTCGACGCCCGCGATTACTCGATCCTGGCACTGCTGGGCTTCGCGCCGCAGACGCTGCTCACGTACACGGCGCTCGCGCACACGACCGCGCTCGTCCTCGGTCTCCTCAATTCGGCGATTCCGGTGCTGATCGTCGCCATCGCCGCGGTGCTCTACGCGCGGCGGCCGCGCCGGGTCGAGGCGATCGGCCTCGCGATCTCGTGCGTGGGCGTGCTCACCATCGTCGCGCAGGGAAGCGCTGCGACGCTGCTCGCGCTGCGCTTCAACGGCGCCGACCTGCTTGCGCTCGGCGCCATGTTCGTCTGGGCGCTCTACACGCTGCGCCTCGCCACGCGACCGCGCGGCCTGTCGCTGCCTTCGTTCACCTTCGTGACCGCGCTGATCGGCGAACTCGCGATCATGCCGATCGCCGTCGCCGACGTCGCGATGCACGGACTCGCCGTCGCCGATACGCGCACCGTCGGCGGCATTCTCTTCATCGGACTGTTGCCGTCGCTCGCCGCGGCGCTGCTCTACGCGTTCGGCGTGGCGCGACTCGGCGCCGTTCGTGCCGGCGTGTTCACGCACCTCGTGCCCGCGTTCGCCGCCCTCTTCGCCGTCACGTTCCTCGGCGAGAAGCTTCGTCCCTATCACGCGCTCGGCTTCGTGCTGGTCGCCGGGGGCGCGCTCATTTGTCTGGTCGAGGGCCGGGTGCTATCGTCCAAAGCCCCGCGGCAGCACGCCGCGGTCTCGTGAGGTCTCGCCATGCCGCTGAATCGCCGCTCACGCCTCATCACCGAAGGGATCGCCCGCTCGCCGAACCGGGCGATGCTCCGCGCCGTCGGCTTCGGTGACGGAGACTTCGAGAAGCCCATCGTCGGCGTCGCGAACGCGCACAGCACGATGAACCCGTGCAACGCGGGCATCCAGCCGCTCGTCGACCGCGCGATGGCCGCGCTGCACGAGGCCGGCGCGATGCCGCAGGTTTTCGGCATTCCGACCGTCACCGACGGCATCGGCATGGGCACCGAGGGGATGAAGTATTCGCTCGTGTCGCGCGAGGTGATCGCCGACGCGATCGAGACCGCGGTCAACGGCCAGTGCATGGACGGGGTGCTCGTCGCGGGCGGTTGCGACAAGAACATGCCGGCGGGGATGATGGCGATGGCACGCATCGACGTGCCGGGCATCTTCGTCTACGCGGGAACGATCAAGCCCGGCCACTGGAAGGGCCGGACGCTGACGATCGTGTCGCCGTTCGAGGCGGTGGGCGCCTTCACTGCGGGCAACCTCTCGAAGGAGGATTACGACGGCATCGAGCGCAATGCCTGCCCGACGGTCGGGGCGTGCGGCGGCATGTATACGGCGAATACGATGTCCTCGTCGTTCGAGGCGCTCGGGATGAGCCTGCTCGGCAGCTCGCAGCTCGCCTCGCCCGATCCCGAGAAGGCCGATTCCGCCGCCGAATCCGCGCGCGTGCTCGCGCGGGCGATCGAACGCAACCTGAAGCCGCGCGACATCATCACGCGCCGCTCGATCGAGAACGCGATCGCGCTCGTGATGGCGACGGGCGGATCGACGAACGCCGTGCTGCATTACCTGGCGATCGCGGCCGCCGCCGAGGTCGAATGGACGATCGACGACTTCGAGCGCGTGCGCAAGCGCGTGCCCGTGCTGTGCGACCTCAAGCCCTCGGGACGGTATGTCGCGACCGATTTCCACGCCGCGGGCGGCGTCCCGCAGGTGCTGCGCATGCTGCTCGACGCCGGACTGATCCATGGCGAGTGCATGACGATCACCGGGCGCACGATCGGCGAGGAGCTGGCCCAGGTGCCGCCAACGCCGCGCGCCGACCAGGACGTGATTCGCCGGTTCGACCAGCCGATCTATCCGCACGGTCACCTCGCGATCCTGCGCGGCAACCTCGCGCCGGAGGGCTGCGTGGCGAAGATCACCGGGCTCAAGAACCCGACGATCACGGGACCGGCGCGGGTCTTCGATTCGGAGCCGCAGTGCATGGAGGCGATCCTCGCGCGCAAGATCCGACCGGGCGACGTCATCGTCATCCGCTACGAGGGCCCGAAGGGGGGGCCGGGGATGCAGGAGATGCTGGCGCCGACGTCGGCATTGATCGGCCAGGGGCTCGGCGAGTCGGTCGGGCTCATCACCGACGGGCGGTTCTCCGGCGGCACGTGGGGCATGGTCGTCGGGCACGTCGCGCCCGAGGCGTATGCCGGCGGCACGATCGCGCTCGTCGAGGAGGGCGACTCGATCACCATCGACGCGCACCGGCTGCTCGTCGAGCTCAACGTCGACGACGCGACGCTCGCCGCGCGGCGCGCCCGCTGGCGCACGCCCGCACCGCGCTACACACGCGGGCTGCTCGCGAAATACATGCGGATCGTCTCGACGGCGAGCCGCGGCGCGATCACCGACGCGCCCGCGTAACGCGCCGGCGCGGAACCCGCGCGGCCATTCGCTGCCCGACGCTCGGGCGGGGAACCTTCGCCCGCGTGCGCCTGTTTACCGCTTGCCACCCTACGGAGGTCATCGTGTCCAAAGCCGCGCTGGTACGTACCGCCTTGGTCGTGCTTTGCACGCTCGTGGCCGGTTGCGCGAGCATCGATCCAGGCGGCGACATGCACGGGCCGGCCGCGGCGGCGCCTACGTTCACCGTCGGAACGCGCTGGACGTACCGCGGGCGCGAAGGCTTCCGCATGCCGGTCGTGTGGGAGGAAACGCACGAGGTGACGAGCGTCGGCCCCGACGGCATCACGGTCCGCGTCACGCTGAAGGGCCCGACCGTCGACATCGAGCGGCACGAAGTGCTCGCGGCACCCGGGATCGTGCGCGCCGGCGCGCTGATGGACATCGATACGCGCCGGTTCGCGACGCCGCTTCTGCGCTACCGCTTTCCGCTCGCGCCCGGCGAGAGCTGGAATCAATGGGTCGACAATTTCAACGAGACGGCGAACCGCCCGGGCAGGATCAACCGCTACGTGCGCGTCGGGGGATGGGAAAAGGTGTCGACGCCCGTCGGCGTCGTCGACGCGATTCGGCTGCGCGTGCTGATGCGCCTCGACGACGAGGAGTTCTGGCGCTATCCGACGACGTGCAACTACCTGATCTGGTACGCGCCGTCGGTCGGCGCAGCGGTGCGCGAGGAGAAGGAAGCCGAATACGTGGAGAAGGGCGACCGGCTCGACGGCGCAATGGCCATACGCGCGCAGCACACGCTGCTCGAGCTCACGTCGTACACGCCGGGTCGGTAACCGGGGTCAGAGCAAGAACCGCCCATCGGGGTCGGAACGAAAGGCCATTCGCGAACGGCCTATTTCGCTCCGACCCCGATGGGCGGTTCTTGCTCTGACCCCAGCCGCAACGCGCGCCAGATCGTCGCGGTGAGGCCCGACTGGTTCAGCGTGTAGAAGTGCAGTCCCGGCGCGCCGCGCTCGATCAGCGATGCGCACATCCGCGTCACCACCTCGAGGCCGAACGCGCGGATCGACGCTGCGTCGTCGCCGAACCCCTCGAGGCGGCGGCGGATCCAGCGCGGGATCTCCGCACCGCAGGCATCGGAAAAACGCGCGAGCTTCGAGAAGCTCGAGATCGGCATCACGCCCGGCACGATCGGCACGTGCACGCCGCGGCCCGCGCAGGCGTCCACGAAGCTCCAGTACGCGTCGGCATTGAAGAAGTACTGCGTGATCGCCGAGTTCGCGCCGGCCTCGACCTTGCGCTGGAAACTCGCGAGATCGTCCTGCGGCGTTCGCGCCTGCGGGTGGCATTCGGGGTACGCCGCGACGTCGATGTGGAACCAGTCCCCCGTCTCCTCGCGGATGAAGCGCACGAGCTCGTTGGCGTAGCGGAAATCGCCGACGCCGTAGCTGCCCGACGGCAGGTCGCCGCGCAGCGCAACGAGGTGGTGAATCCCGTGCCGCCGATATTCCGCGAGGACTTCGCGCATGCCCTCGCGCGTCGAGCCGATGCACGAGACATGCGGGGCGCCTTCCAATCCCTCCGCGCGGATCTCGAGCACCGTCGCGAGCGTTCCCTCGCGCGTCGACCCGCCCGCCCCGAACGTCACCGAGCAGAACGCCGGCTTGAGCCCGGCAAGCTCGCGGCGCACCGCGCGCAGCTTGGCGATGCCCTCCGGCGTCTTCGGCGGGAAGAATTCCAGGCTGTAGAGCGGTCGCGGCATCGCAGTCACGGGGCTTGGCGCGCTCGTCCCACGCTCATTCCTCGCGGCGCAGCAGCAGCGACGAGAGCGCCCACGAGATGATGCTGTAGACGATCGCGCCGAACACCGCGGTCCAGAAGCCGTCGACGGTGAAGCCCCTCACGAACGAGCCCACGAACCAGAAGAGCAGGCCATTGATCACGAAGATGAAGAGCCCGAGGGTGAGCAGGGTCACCGGCAGCGTGAGGAGCACGAGCAGCGGCCGGATCAGCGTGTTGATGAGGCCGAGCACGAGCGCTGCCACCAGCGCGGTGCCGAAACCCTCGACATGGATCGACGTGAAGAGGTACGGCAGCGCCAGAAGCGCGAGCGCGTTGATGAGCCAGGTGAGCAGGAGACGCATCGGATCCTCTCGCGCGCCGGATCAGTCCGGCGCGCCGTTGACGTACGGTTTGAGTCCCGCGTAGATGGTTGCGTTGACCGGCGCAGACAGGCCGGCTTCGGCGGCGAGCGACGCCACGCGGCCGCAGAGCCACGGCGCCTCGAGGCGATTGCCGACCGTGAGGTCGTGCAGCATCGACGAGCGCATCGCCGCCGGCAGGCCGTCGAGTGCACGTATCTGCGACGCGACGAAGTCGTCCGGCAGCGTGACGCCGCGCGCGCGTCCGACGGCGATGGTCTCGCGCATCGCCGCCTCGAACGCCGCGCGCAGGTCGGGATCGCTGCGCACGCCGCCGATCGGCTGGCGCGAAAGCGCGGTCGTTCCGGACAGCGCGACGAGGAACGCGAACTTCTCCCAGATCGCGCGCCGGATGTCGTCGACGAGCTCGGCCTGGACGCCGGCCCCCGTGCACGCCGCGACGAACGCGCGCGCGCCCGCCGTGCCCCGGTCGTCGAACGCGCCGACGCGAAGTCGCGCCATCGAGCCGACGTGCGCGACGACGCCGGGTGCGCGGATCGATGCCGCGATGTAGGCGACGCCGCCCAGCACGTGCTCGCCGCCGAGCACGCGCGCGAGGATCTCCGGGCTGTCGACGCCGTTCTGGAACGGAATCACGACGCCGCCACGCGCGACGAGCGGCGCGATGCGCTCCGCTGCCTGCTCGACGTCCCACAGCTTGACGCAGAACATCACCGCGTCGACCGGCGCGAGCGTCGCAGGGTCGTCGGTGGCCGTCACGTCCCGCAGCAGGATGTTGCCCTGCGCGCTCTCGACCGAAAGGCCGTTCTCGCGCAGCGCCGCGAGATGCGCGCCACGCGCGACGAACGCGACGTCGTGGCCGCCT
>JBLMWW010000177.1:0-27372 GCA_050257435.1 Rudaea sp. | reverse complement strand
CCCCGTCTCCTAACGCTGCCCGCGTTCCGTCGGGACTGCGTCATCCAGCACCCGCGGTTCACGACTCCAGCATCGGCATGAGCGCGCGCGCCGCGCGCTGGCCCTGGTCCTGATAATTGATGTTGAAGAGCACGTGGACCGTGGACACCTCGGCCGCCAGCCGCTGGATGCTGCCCGCAAGTTCACGCAGCTCGCCGTCCGCATACTCGTAATTGAACCGTTGCGCCGAAGACGTCAGCGCCTTGCGGTTCCACGTTTCCTTGTTGCGTCCGTGCAGGCGCACAACGGCGAGCGCAGGGTTCGTAACGGCCCAGATGCACGGTACGGTGTTCGGGATGCCTTGCGGCTCGTCGACGACCACGTGCGCGAACCCGTTCCGGCGCTCGAAGGCGAGCGTGCGCGCAGTGTGCTTCTCGCCCTCGAACCAGGTCCGGTTGCGGAACTCGATCGCGACGTCGAAGCCCGCCAGCATCGCACGGCAGTGCTCGAGATACGCGAACGTCTCGGGGTGGAAGGCGACCCACGGCGCGAACTGCATGTGCACCGCGCCGAGCCTGCCGCCTGCCCGCAGCACCTCGAGCACGGCACGAAATTGCCGCCACAGGTCGAGGGTGATCTCGGGCGGGAGGTCCTTGTCGTAGACGTTGCGCTTCCCGTCGAGGCCGAGCGCGCGGCACAGGGCGCCTCCAAGGCTCGCGGCCGGCGTCTGGTGCCGCGTGAAGAGCCGGTACGCCTTGATGTTGAAGACGAAGCCCGGCGGCGTGCGCTCGACCCAGCGTTGCGCGTTTTCGACGCTGGGGATGCCATAGTAGCTGCTGTCGATTTCGACGATGGGAAACTGTGTCGCGTAGTACCGCAGGCGTTGCTCCGGTGTCGTCGCGTCCGCTGGATAGAAACGACCGCACTCGAGGAGCGTCTTGTCGGTCCAGGACGACGTCCCGACGAGAATCCTGCTCATGCGTGCAGGCCTCGATCGCGTCGGATGGCCGCTCGCTTCGGGGCGGTTGGCCGCGGAACGTATGGGTTCGAGCGCGCGGGGAGGGACGGGCTGGTAAAATAGCGCCTCATTTCCCGGAGGTGTCCCCTTGATCGAAACCCTCGAATGCCTCAAGAAATACGGCCAACGACTCGACACCGAAATCGCCCACGAAACCGGCGTCCCGCTTGCGAAGGTACGCGAATCGCTGAATGGATGGGTGGCGCGCGGTGAGGTCGTGCGCTGTTATCTGACGCGCTTCGAGAAGGGCGAGCGGATCGACGCGTGGCTCTGCCGCGTGTCGGGGTACGTTCCGCCGGCGGCGCCGGGCCGGAAAGCCAAGCCGGCAACCCAGACCGCCATCCGCTGAGCGCGTCGAGCCGTTCGGGCTCGACGAACCCATCGCGCCAGGCCGCGCACCTGGGGGCGCTTGCGCGCGTCCCCCCGCGCCGGCGCCGGTACCTGCGCGCGTCGAGCCCGCGGCGCACGCAGTGTGCCGGTGCGCTCAGGCGCTCGCTATTCGGTCGTCCTGCCGTCGAAGTGCTCCTCGCTGGCGTCGGCCTTCCTGCGGTGGACGACGCCGTCGCGATGCTCGGGCGGCCCGTAGAGCGTGTAGAGCCGAAGCGGCGCATCCCCGGTGCAGAGGACATTGTGCCGCGCGCCGGCGGGGACGATGATCGCATCGTCGTCCTCGACGCGATGGCGCACGCCATCGATGATCACTTCCCCCTCGCCCTCCTCGATGCGGAAGAACTGGTCGCGGTCCTCGTGCACCTCCTCGCCGATCTCTTCGCCCGGCCGGAGGCTCATCAGCACGAGCTGCAGGTGATGACCCGTATAGAGAACGCGCCGGAAATCCTCGTTCTCCTCGGTCAGCTTCTCGATATCGTCGACGAATCCCTTCACGCTGCGCTCCATTCTCGGTGAGTTCGAATCCCACGCACATTGCCACGGCCACAGGGGTGCCGGCTCATGATACGCCGCCCTCCCGGCTGGCCCCGCTTGGTGCCAGGCCGTCACCCGTTTCCGGGGCGGAAGCTACTGTGATGAACGACAGGGGCGTCGCGACGGAAAACCCGGCACAATCGCGCGACCTTTTCCCTCAGGAGCGACCGTGAGCGAACTCGTCGACTTCGTGCCGTTGCTCGCCGCCATCGACACGCGGTCACTGCAGGCGATCATCCCGGCGATCAACGAGCTTCCCGACATCATGCCGTCGCTGCAGGCATGGATCGAGCATGCCGCCCGCTGGGAATACGACCGGCGCAACGGCCTTCATTATCCGCTGCAGGGACCGATGGCGGCGCTGATGCCGGAGGAGGTGCCGGCGGCGCTCGCCGCGAGCACGATGCTCGGTGCGTGTTTCCGGCACGAGCGCCGGCGCGACGTCTCCGCGGTCGTCGCGTTCTTCGACGGGCTGCGCCATTCGCTCGCCGGGGAGCTCGAGCGCGCGGGTTCGGCGCTGCATTGACTGCGGGCGATCGCGCGCCGGGGCGCTGCTGGTGGGCGCCCGACGACGACGCGCTTTATGCCGACTACCACGACCGCGAGTGGGGTTTCCCGGTCGCCGACGACCGGCGCTTGTTCGAGAAGCTCTCGCTCGAAGGCTTCCAGTCGGGATTGTCCTGGCGCACGATCCTCGGCAAGCGCGAGGCTTTTCGCCGCGCGTTCGCCGGCTTCGACTTCGCGCGCGTCGCGCGTTATACGGCGCGCGACGTGGAGCGGCTCGTCGTCGATGCCGGCATCGTGCGGCACCGTGGGAAGATCGAGTCGGTGCGGAACAACGCCCGATGTGCCCGCGAGGTCGTCCGCGAATTCGGCTCGCTCGCCGCGTACTTCTGGAGTTTCGAGCCGCCGGCGTCGAGCCGGCCGGCGACGCTCACGCGCGAGCTGCTGGCGTCGCTGCCGCCGTCACCGCATGCCATCGCGCTGTCGAAGGACCTCAAACGCCGCGGCTTCACCTTCGTCGGCCCGACGACGGTGTACGCGTTCATGCAGGCGATGGGCCTGGTCGACGACCACGTCGACGGCTGCCCAACGCGAACGGCGGTCGAGAAGGCGCGGGCGGCGTTCGTGCGCCCGCAGCGGGCACGCTGATCAGACGCGGCGGCGATACTCGCCGGTGCGCGTGTCGATCTCGATCTTGTCGCCCGTGTTGACGAACAGCGGAACCTGCACCTCGAAGCCGCTCGCGAGCTTGGCGGGCTTCATGACCTTGCCCGACGTGTCGCCCTTGACCGCCGGCTCGGTGTACGTCACTTCCCGCACGACCGACGTGGGCAGCTCGACGGAGATCGCCTTGCCCTCGTAGAACGTGAGCTCGCAGGCGAGGCCGTCCTCGAGGTACGGCAGGGCGTCGGCCATGTTTTCCTTCTCGACGTCGTACTGGTTGAACTCCTCGTCCATGAACACGTACATCGGATCGGCGAAATACGAGTACGTGACCTCCTTGCGTTCGAGCTGGATCACGTCGAACTTCTCGTCGGCGCGATAGACGGTCTCGGTGCCGCCGCCCGAGAGCAGGTTGCGGAGCTTCATCTTGACGACGGACGCGTTGCGGCCGGACTTGGTGAATTCGGCCCTCTGCACGACCATCGGGTTGCTGCCGATCATGATGACGTTGCCGGCGCGGACTTCCTGGGCGAGTTTCATGGCGGTTCCTGGGGCGGCGCGCACGCGAAGACGGCCCGCCGCGAAGCGAATGGGACAACCGACGATTATAGCCGGGCCCGCGCGAATTCGACCAAGCCTGCGGCGAGCTCGGGGAGGGCGGCAAGCTCCCGCGCCCAGCGGCGGCCATGGGCTTCCAACGACGGGAGAATTGCGCGGAAGGCCGGCCACGTCCCCACGACGCCCGCCTCGTCCTCGTCGCTGAACGCGCGCCAGAAATCGGCGAGCGCGCCGCTCGTCCCGGCTGGCAACGCGGCGACATACCGCGACAGGAACGCTTCGAGCTTCAACCGATGTGCATCCTCGGCCTGCGGGTAGGGCTGCCAGACGAACGGACGCGCGGCCCACTGCGCACGCACGAACGAATCCTCGCCGCGCACGAAGTTGACGTCGGCATCCCAGAGCACGCGATCGAACGCGTCCTGCGTACGGAACGGCACGACGTCGAGACGCATGCGGCCACGCGCGACGCTCTGGCCGACATGCGGGACGTCGCCGCGAAGCCATGCGTCGAGCGCGGCGGTCGCCACGCCTTCGGGCACCGTGCACCCGATCGGCTCGTCACCCTCGGCCCATGCATCGAAGAGTGCCGTAAGCGCCCGATTGGGGTAGCAGAAGAGGACGACACGGAGAAACGGCACGGCGTCGCGTGAGCGCGACTGCCAGGCGTCACGCGCCGCGAGCAGTCCGGCTTCGCGAGCGAGCCCGCCGGTATGCGCGGTGAAGCCGGGGAACCAGAAGTAGCGTGTGAGCGGGAGCCGCGGCTGGACGGAGGCGAGGCCGTGAACGGAATCGACCCAAGGCTCCGCCGACAGGTATTCGAGGTTGATCCACAGCGGCGGCTTGCCGGCGTGGGCCATCGCATCGAGCCAGGGCGCGGGAAGCCCGCACCCGAATCCTTCGACGATGACGTCGGGCAGCGTCGGCGGCGCCGCATCGTCGAGGCGGCGCACGGTGACGCCGGCCGCCGCTTGTACCGCTCGACCGGGATCGACCGCCGGCTCGAGATGCGCGAGCGTCGAAAGACGGTCGAGCCATAACGTCACGTCCAGGCGATGCTCGGCGACGAGCTGCCGCGCGAGCCGCCAGCAGACGCCCGCATCGCCGTAGTTGTCCACGACGCGACACACGACGTCCCAGCGCATCGCCTGCATCGGCCGAGTTTACGCCCCGACACCGGCCTTTAACGCTCCGCGCGGAGCTCGCTTTCGTGCCAGCGGGAAAGCGCGAGACGCGACAGGCCCACCGTCGCCGCGAAGAGCGCGACGCCGGCGGCGGCGATCAGCACCAGCGCAGCAAAGAGGCGGGGAATGTTGAGCTGTATCCCCGCGAGCAGGATCTGGTAGGCGAGCCCCGCGCCCTCGCCGCCGGTGCCCGCGACGAACTCCGCGACGACCGCGCCGATCAAGGCGAGCCCGCTCGCGATGCGCAGGCCCCCGAAGAAGTACGGCAGCGCGCTTGGCACGCGCAGGCGCCACAGTGTCTGCCACCGCGAGGCGCGGCAGAGGCGAAAGAGGTCGAGCAGCCCGCGATCGACGCTGCGCAACCCCAGCGTCGTGTTCGAGATGACCGGGAAGACCGCCACCACGACGGCGCAAAGGACGAGCGCCGTGCGCGTATCGTGCACCCAGATGATGATGAGCGGAGCGATCGACACGATCGGCGTCACCTGCAGCAGCACCGCGTAGGGAAAGAGGCTCATCTCGATCAGGCGGCTCTGCACGAAGATCAGCGCGATTGCCACGCCGAGCAGCGTGGCGACGACCAGCGCGGTGAGCGCGATACCGAGCGTGACCCCGAGCGAGTGCATGAGCAGGACGCGGTCCGCGTAGAGCGTGCGCGCGACGAGCAGCGGCGAGGGGACCAGATACGCCGGCGTGTGGTAGAGCGTGACGAGGGCCTGCCATGCGCCGAGCGCGATCAAGGCGACGGCGAGGGGCGCGGCCATGCGCAGCACGCGCGCGCTCACCGGACCGGCCTCGCGATCATGTGGCGTCCTCGCGCGCGTCCGGGAGCGCCGCGGCGCTCGCCCGCGCGACGCTCGCGGAGAGGCGCTGCGCGAGGTCGAAGAACGCAGGCGATACGCGAAACGCGTCGTCGCGCGGGAGCGGAGCGTCGATCGTCACCGTGTCGACGATGCGTCCCGGATGCGCCGCCATCACGACGACCCGCGTTGAAAGGAACACCGCTTCCTGGATGCTGTGCGTGACGAACACGACGGTGAAGCGCTGCGCCGCCCAGAGCGAGGAAAGCTCCGCGTCGAGGCGCTGCCGCGTGAATTCGTCGAGCGCGCCGAACGGCTCGTCCATCAGCAGCAGGTCGGGCTCGGTGACGAGGGCACGCGCGATCGAAACCCGCATCTGCATGCCGCCGGAGAGCTCTCGTGGCAGGCGATTCGCCACGCGCGCGAGCCCGACGCGCGAAAGGGCGCGGTCGACCGCGGTGTCGGCATCGCGGCGCGGCATGCGCGCCAGGTCGAGCGGCAGCCGCACGTTGGTGGCGACGGCCGCCCACGGCATCAGCGTCGGTGATTGGAAGACGAGCGCGATGCGCCGGCCCGCGACGCCGGTCGAGGAGAACGCATCGCCCCACCAGGCGATGCGCCCGGAAGACGGATGTGCGAGCCCGGCGAGCAAATGCAGCAGCGTCGACTTGCCGCACCCCGACGGACCGAGAAGTGCGAGGAACTCGCCGGAACGGACGTCGAGGTCGACGCGCGATAGCGCGCGCGTGTGGTTGGCGTACGTTTTCGATACGCCGCGAAGTTCCAGGATCGGCGCGGCCGAGGACGCGTTCGCCACTTCGGGTGCGTCACGCCGTCGCTGGAACGGGCCGGCGGCTCACTGAACTATCCCTCCGCGCTTTGCGCTGCGGGGCTTGTTCGCCTCGGCCTCCTTGGACGACCACGGCGTTTCCTCCATAACGCGTCGGCCTCGCATCGGCGCGCGCGGCCGCGCTCTTCGAGCCTCGGCTTCGCCCCGCGCGCGCCGATGTCCCGGGGCGGCCCGGCGCGCTCACTGGACGACGCGCACGGCCTTGACGAGATCGAGCGTGTACGCCTTTCGATAATCGACGCCGGCCTTGGCGAGCCCCGTGGCGCGCAGGAAGTCCGTGGTCGCCTGCCACCTTGCTTCGGTCATCGTAAGGAGACCGAGCCCGCGCGCATCGCCGCCGGTGACGATCTGATACTCGCGCAGCTTCGCGATGCCGTACGCGAGGAGCTCGTCGGTCATCTGCGGATTCGCCTTGCGGATCAGCGCGTTCCCCGGCGCGGGATCGGCGAGATAGCTCTTCCAGCCTTCGGCCGAGGCGCGCACGAAGAGCTCGAGCGTGTCGCGGCGCTCGTCGAGCGTCTTGCGCGTCACGACGAGCGTTTCCGAGTAAGGCGGGTAACCGAAGTCGGCGAGGAGGAACACGCTCGGGCGGACGCCGCCCTTCTCGATCGAGAACGGCTCCGACGTGACGAAGCCCTGCTGCGACAGCGCCGGATCGGCGAGGAACGGCTGCACCGAAAAACCGTACGGGCGCTTCTGATCGTCGGTGAAGTGGTACTTCCGCCGCAGCCACGGCCAGAACGTCGTGTTGCCGGCCGCGGAGATCGCGATCGGCTTGCCCTTGAGATCCGCGAGGCGCCGTACGCCGGGATGCGCGATGATGACGGTGGGATTCTTCTGGAACGTCGCGGCGATCGCGACGAGCGGGACGTCGTGCTCGACGGCGGACATCACCTGCAGCGCGTCGGCCATCGCGATGTCGATCTGGCCGGCGGCGAGCAGCTGCAACCCATTCACCTGCGGACCGCCGGTGCGGACCTCGACGTCGAGGCCGTACTTGCGGTACGTGCCCTCCGCGACCGCCTGGTAGTAGCCGCCGTGCTCGGCTTCCGCGAGCCAGTCGGTGGCGAATACGATTTTCTGCAACGCCTGGGCATGCGCGGCGACGCTCGCCGCAAGCGCGAGCGCGGCCAGGAAGGGAAGCCTCGGAATGAACGTCATCGAGAGGACGCTCCTTGGTTGGCGGTGCCGATCCGACTTTACACGACGTTCGGGGGACGGCGAGGATTGCAAGGGTAATCGTTCTCCGTCGGCCGAGTGTGCGGCCGGCGCCATTTCGATGTCCGGAAACGGCGAGTGCGGCTTTCGCGCGCGGCGGATAATGCGTCCACGTTCACCGCATTCCGCCGCTACGATGACCCTCGACCCGGACAGCTGCTATCGCGCGCTCGCCGCCCACGACGCGCGCTTCGACGGCCGCTTTTTCGTCGGCGTGCGCTCGACGCGCATCTATTGCCGCCCCGTCTGCAACGTGCGCCTGCCGCGGCGCGAGAACTGCCGCTTCTTCGCGAGTGCCGCGGCGGCGGAAGTCGAAGGCTACCGGCCATGCCTGCGCTGCCGGCCCGAGCTTGCCCCCGGGCTTGCGAGCATCGACGCCTCGAGCCGGCTCGCGCGCGCGGCCGCCGAGATGATCGAACACGGCGCGCTCGAAACCGACGGCCTCGAAGCGCTCGCCGCGCGCGTCGGGGTGACGAGCCGGCACCTGCGGCGCATATTCGCCGAGGAGTTCGGCGTTTCGCCGATCGAGTACGCACAGACGCAGCGCCTGCTGCTCGCGAAGCGCCTGTTGACGGACACCGCGCTGCCCGTCACCGACGTGGCGCTCGCGAGCGGCTTTCGCAGCCTGCGCCGGTTCAACGCGCTCGTGCGTACGCGCTACCGGATGGCACCGTCACGACTGCGCCGTGACGCGGCGCCGCGGGCCCTGCCGTCGACGATGCGCTTCGAGCTCGCGTACCGCCCGCCGTTCGACTGGGACGCGCTCCTTGCGTTCCTCGCGCCGCGCGCGATCCGTGGCGTGGAGCGCGTCGCCGCGCGGACGTACGCGCGAACGCTTGCCATCCAAGCGCGCGGTGGCGCGAGCACCGGTTTCGTGACGGTTCGCCCGGCCGTGCGCCGCAACGCGCTCGTTCTCGATGTCTCCGCGTCGCTCGCGCGCGCGATTCCCGAGGTGCTCGCACGCGCGCGGCACGCCTTCGACCTCGCGTGCGACCCCGCACGCGTCGTCGCAACGCTCGGCGAGCTGGCCGCGCCGTGTCCCGGATTGCGCGTGCCGGGAACGTTCGACGGCTTCGAGCTTGCCGTGCGCGCAGTCGTGGGACAGCAGGTCAGTGTGGCGGGCGCCGCGACGCTGCTCGGTCGCCTGGCCGACGCGTTCGGCACGCCCATCGATGGCGCTGCACCCGAAGGGCTCGCATGCGTGTTTCCGGCTGCCGCGGACATCGCGGGATGCGATGCCGACGCCTTGCGCGGCATCGGGCTCACCGGCGCGCGGGCGCGTACGCTGGTCGAGCTCGCGCGCGCGGTGGACGGGGGCACGGTGTCGCTGCG
This sequence comes from Rudaea sp., assembly GCA_050257435.1. Lineage (GTDB taxonomy): Bacteria > Pseudomonadota > Gammaproteobacteria > Burkholderiales > Casimicrobiaceae > VBCG01. The sequence continues at coordinate 18,342 of JBLMWW010000177.1, read as the reverse complement.
GCCGGGTGCGGATGTCGAGCGCGTGGAGGCCGCGCTCGCGACGATTCCCGGCATCGGTCCGTGGACGGCGAGCTACGTCGCAATGCGCGCGCTCGGCTGGCCGGACGCGTTTCTCGACGGCGATCTCGGCGTGCTGCGCGCGCTCGGCGAGACGCGCGCGTCGCGCGCGCGACAGCGCAGCGAGGCGTGGCGCCCGTGGCGCGCGTATGCGGTCATGCACCTGTGGCGACGGCTGGGCGAAGCCGGCGTCTCCGAATCGAAACCACGAGGGAACGTACGATGAAAGACATGCGAACGAACGACACGCCATCGACCCCTCGCGCGGCCGGCGAATCGCGGGGCGCCATGCCCGCGCGCGCGGCCGCGCTGACGCGCCGCATGACGAGCCCGCTGGGCGAGATGCTGCTCGTCGCCGACGCGCGGGGTGATGCGCTGCAGGGCGTCTATTTCGTGCCCCAGAAGCATTTCCCGGCCGATGCGGCAACGTGGCGCGAAGCGAAGCACGCCCCGCTGTTGGAGGCCGTGGAAGCGCAATTGCGCGAGTATTTCACCGGCGAGCGCACGACGTTCGACTTGCCTCTCGCGCCCGCCGGGACGCCGTTCCAGCGCCGCGTCTGGCAGGCGATCTCCGAAGTCCCGTTCGGCGCGACGCTTTCCTATGCCGCGCTCGCCCAACGGATCGGCATGCCGTCCGCCGTGCGCGCGGCGGCTGCCGCGACCGGCCGCAATCCGCTCACCATTGTGATACCGTGCCACCGCATCGTGGGCAGCGATGGCCGGATGACCGGCTATGCGGGTGGCGTCGAGCGCAAGCGCGCGCTGCTCGGCCTCGAGCAACGCGCGGGCAGCCCCGCCGTAAGCGAGGCCGCATGAACCGGCGGCGAGTCGGCCGGCGACCGACAACGTTGCAAGCCCCGTTGCCGCGCACTTTTGGCTCGCCGAATTGCCTATTTTGCATGCGCATTCGACCGCGTCGCACGTCATGAACGCACCCGCGGAGATCGCGCGCGTGGCGTCCGCCGAGCGGCCGGCACGACTGCTCGAACTGCAGCGCGAGGCGTTCCAGGCCGAGCGCTACCCGGACGTCGGCGCGCGCCGCGATCGGCTCGCGCGGCTGGCGCGGATCGTCACCGGACACGAGCGTGCGCTCGTCGCCGCGATCGATCGCGACTTCGGCCATCGCTCGGCGCACGAGACGCGGCTCGCCGAGTTGTACGTCGTCGCGGCGGAAACGCGCACCGCGATCCGGCGCCTGACCCGGTGGATGAGGCCGCGCCGTGTGCCGACGCCGCTGCACCTGTTGCCGGCGCGCGCCCATATCGAGCGCCAGCCGCTCGGTGTCGTCGGCGTGATCAGCCCGTGGAACTATCCGGTGCAGCTCGCGCTGGTGCCGGCCGCTGCCGCGCTCGCGGCGGGCAACCGCGTGATGCTCAAGCCCTCCGAGCTGACGCCGGCGACGTCGGGGCTTTTGGCCGAACTCGTCGCGACGCATTTTCGCGAGGACGAATTCGCCGTCGTGCAGGGCGATGCCACGATCGGCAGCCAGTTCGCGGCTTTGCCCTTCGATCACCTGTTCTTCACCGGCTCGACCGCCGTCGGCCGCAGCGTCGCCATGGCCGCGGCCGCGAACCTCACGCCGGTCACGCTCGAGCTCGGCGGCAAGTCACCCGCCGTGTTCGACTCGGATGTCGATCTCGCGAGAGCGATGCCGCGCCTGGTCGTGGGCAAGCTGCTCAACGCCGGGCAGACTTGCATCGCGCCCGACTACGCGCTCGTGCCGACGACGCGCGTCGCCGAATTCGTGACGGCGGCCGCCGACGCCGTTTCGCGCTTGTACCCGTCGGCGCTCAGCAATCGAGACTATTCGTCGATCATCAACCCGCGCCATTACGCGCGCCTCATCGCGCTCCTCGAGGACGCGCGTGCGAAAGGCGCACGCATCCTGCCGCTCGCCGATTCTACGGCCGGGACCGACCTGCCGCGGCGACTCGCTCCGGCGCTCGTGCTCGACGTCACGAACGACATGGCCATCATGCGCGAGGAGATCTTCGGGCCGCTTCTGCCCGTGGAGGCGTACACGTCGCTCGACGATGCGATGGCACGCATCAACGCACGCCCGCATCCGCTCGCGATGTACTGGTTCGGCGACGACCGCGAGCGCTGCGAGCGGGTGCTGCGCGAGACGCTCGCCGGCGGCGTGACCGTGAACGACGCGCTGTGGCACTTCGCGCACGAGGGGCTGCCGTTCGGAGGCGTCGGCGCCTCGGGGAGGGGCGACTATCACGGCGAGCATGGCTTCGCGACGTTCTCGAACGAGAAGCCCGTTTACGTGCAGTCGCGCCTTGCGCCCACCCGCCTGCTGTACCCGCCCTATGGCCGCATGTTCGAGCGCGTGCTGGGGCAATTGCGCCGGCTGAACGGCTGAGCGCCACGCGCGCCGGCGGTGCGCGAACGCCGCGCCAAGGCGATGCCCCACCCGCGCTAAGGCGACGCCTGCGCGCGTTCGCGTGCGCTGGTCTTGCGCGGATCGATGATGCGCACCGGCGTCGCGGGCGTGCTCTGCGCGGGTCGATAGAGCGCATAGACCTGCTGCACGCGCCGGACGTAATCCCGCGTCTCCGGGAATGGCGGCACGTTGTTCCGGTGCGTCGCGACGGTGCCTTCACCGGCGTTGTAGGCGGCCAGCGCGAGCGTGAGGGATTCCGGAAAGCGCGCGAGCAGGTCGCGCAGGTAGCGCGCGCCGATGCGTACGTTGATCGCCGGGTCGCGCAGCTTGTCCGCGACCGAGCGGCGGGCGTCGGCCGCCACCCCATAGCGCGCGCCCGTTTCCGGCAGCACCTGCATCAGGCCGATTGCGCCCTTGTCGGAGATCGCGCCGGGATCGAAGCCGGACTCGACGGCGATCACCGCCCGGACGAGCTCGGGATCGAGGCCGTTCGCGCGCGCGTGTCGCTCGATCAGCGCGTCGTATGCATGCGCGGCGGCGGAGACTGCGCGCCCGTAGAGCGGCGTCCCCGCGAGCTCGTCGATCGCCCGTGCGCGAGCGGCAGCCTCGGCATTGCGCACGTCGAGCGTGGTGGCACCCTTGAAGAACAGCGTGTAGCGCGCGTCGACGCGATGATCGGCGACGTGCGAGCGTCCCTGCGGGTCGACGTATGCCCAAAGATCGGCGGACGCCGGTGCCGCGCCAAGCACGAACGCGAGCGCGGCCGCTGCACGCGACAGGAAGCCGTATCGGAGGAAGGGCCGCGAGGGATGCACGGTGGCTCGGTACGGGACGCCGGTTCGACACGCGAGCGGCGCCCGAGTGCCGACGCGACGTCGCGCGAAGAAGCCGAGCGCCTTCCGCGTCAGCGCGCAGCCGCCGGCAGCATCCTTTGCAGCACGCCGTCGCGGCGCACGAAATGATGATAGAGCGCCGCCGCCGCATGAAGAGAGATGATCCCGAGCAGCGTCCACATCGCGTACGTGTGGATGTCGCCGGCGCGAAGCGCCCAACGCGCCTTGGGCGGCGCCAGGTCGGGCAGCGTGAAGAGCCCGAAGAACCTCACCGGCAAATGGTGCGCCGATGCGGAGGCCCATCCCAGGAACGGGACCACGAGCAGGATGGCGTAGAAGAGTCCGTGGATCGCCTGCGCCCATCGCCTCTCCCACGCCGGCGCATCCGGCATTGCGGGCGCGAGGCGGTGCGAGAGACGATGGACGAAGCGCAGCGCCATGACGACGATGATCAGCACGCCGAGCGAGAAATGCAGGTCGATGAGCGGTCCCGGCACCGTGTTGCGGCCGATCCCGGGCATGAGCCACGAGATCACGAACTGGGCCACGACGAGCGCGGCGATCAGCCAGTGGAACGTCTTCGCGGCGCCGCTGTACGCGGGCGCCGCGGTCAGCGCCATCTCGGGGGGGCGGGGCGGTTCCGCCGATTGCGGGGAGCAGGCACCATGGAAGGGAGCGCGAAGTTGACGGGTTTGTACGGACCGACTACCTGGCGGGCAGCTTTCCCTGGACGCCCTCCGTGTAGTAGTCCATTTTCGACAGTGCCTCGTCCGAAAGCGTTTTGCCGGCCGGCAAGCGTTCCTTGCCGTCGTTGTCGCGGATCGGCCCGGCGAAGGGGTGCAGCCTGGCGGCGGCGATGTCCGCTTCGGCGCGCTTCATGAGCGCCTGCACGTCCGCGGGCACCGCCTTGCCGAACGGTCCCATGCGGATCATCCCCTCGCGCATGCCGCCCCACACGTGATCGGGCGCCCACTTGCCGTCGAGGACCGATTGCGCCACGCGCGTGTAGTACTCGTCCCACACGTGCGTCACCGCGGTGATCTGCGCGTTCGGCCCGTATTTGGACATGTCGGAGTGATACGCGACCGCCATGATCTTCTTCGCCTCGGCTGCCTGCACGACGGCCGTCGAATCGGTGTGATGCGTGAGCACGTCCGCGCCCTGCGCCGCGAGCGTGCCCGCGGCCTCGCTCTCGCGGCCCGGATCGAACCATGTGCTCACCCAGACGACCTTCGTCTCGGCCTTCGGATTGACGCTGCGCATGCCGCGCGTGAACGCGTTGATGCCCATCACGACCTCGGGGATCGGGAACGCGGCGACGTAGCCTGCGACGTTCGTTTTCGTCATCTTCCCGGCGACGATGCCGGCGCAGTAGCGCCCCTCGTAGAACCGCGCGTTGTACGTCCCGACGTTCTTCGCCGTCTTGTAGCCGGTTGCATGCTCGAAGAACGTATCGGGAAACTGCTGCGCCACCTTGAGCGTCGGGTTCATGTAGCCGAACGAGGTGGTGAAGATCAGCGGGTGGCCCGACTGCGCGAGCTCGCGGATCACGCGCTCGGCATCGGCGCCCTCGGGGACGTTCTCGACGTATTTCGTCGCGACCCGCGGCGCGAGGTTCTTCTCCATCGCGAGGCGGGCGATGTCGTGCTGGTGCGTCCAGCCCGCGTCGCCGACCGGGCTTACGTAGACGAAGCCGACCTTGAGCGGCCCGCGAGCCTGGCCGAACGCGGGCCACGCGAGCGCCAGCGGACCGGCGCCGAGCAATGCGAGCACGGTTCTGCGGGTCACGCGCGACATGGACGTCTCCTGGACGGGCCGGAATGGGCCCGCATTGTACGTCGCGCCGCTTTTCGCGCCGTGGATGCGCGCGCAGCACCGCTTACTCGGGCTGGAAGGGCTTGCCGAGCGAGGCGGGAGCGTTCCGGCGAACCGACGCCGCGTCGCGCGAGATCAGCGCAAGCACGACGATCGTCGCGATGTAAGGCAGCATCGCGAGCAGTTGCGACGCGATCGCGATGCCGGCGGCCTGCGCCTCGAATTGCAGCAGCGTCACGCTGCCGAACAGATACGCACCGAGCATGACGCGCCACGGCTTCCACGTCGCGAATACGACGAGCGCGAGCGCGATCCAGCCGCGGCCGGCCGTCATGCCTTCGGTCCAGGAGGGCGTGTAGGCGACGGCGAGGAAGGCGCCGGCCACGCCTGCGCAGGCGCCACCGAACAGCACGGCGGCATAGCGGATTGCGATCACGCGATAGCCGATCGCGTGCGCCGAATCCGGCGCTTCGCCGACGGCGCGCAGCACGAGTCCGGCGCGCGTGCGCGCGAGGAACAGGTGCACGGCGGCGAACAACGCCAACGACAGATACACGAGCGGATTGTGGCCGAACACGAGCTTGCCGAGCAGGGGAAGATCGGAGAGCCCGGGAATCGCGAGTGGCGCAATGCCTGAGATGACCACGCTCGCGTACGGGCGCCCGACGAACGCGGAGAGGCCCACGCCGAAGAGCGAGAGCGCAAGCCCGGTCGCCACCTGGTTCGCACGCAGCGTCAGCGCGACGATCGCGAAGATCGACGCGAGCGCCGCGGCCGCGAGGGCGCCGGCGGCGACGCCGAGCCAGGGCGAGTGCGTCGTCGCCGCGACGATGAACGACGCGATCGCGCCGACCAGCATCATTCCCTCCACGCCGAGGTTCAGCACGCCCGCCCTCTCGACGATGAGCTCGCCGAGCGCAGCGAACACGAGCGGCGTGCCGGCGGCGAGCGCCAGCGCGACGAATTGCGCGAACGCGTCCACGGTCAGGAGGCGTTTGCGGCCACGTGGACGATCCGCGGGCGGTAGTCGATCAGCACGTCGGCGGCGAGCAGGAAGAAGAGCAGCGTCCCTTGGAAGAGCCCGGTGGCCGCCGAGGGAAGGCCGAGATGCACCTGCGCGGATTCGCCGCCGAGGTAGAGAAGCGACATGAGCAGGCTCGAAGCCGCGATGCCGCCGGGATGCAGGCGCCCCAGGAACGCGACGATGATCGCCGCGAAGCCGTAGCCGGGCGACATCGAACCGACGAGTTGCCCGATCGGCCCGGCCGCCTCGGCGACGCCCGCGAGCCCCGCGCACGCGCCGCCCGCGAGCATGCCGATCCAGACGTTACGACGCTCCGAGATGCCGGCATAGCGGGCCGCGGCCGGAGCGAGCCCGGCGACGCGCATCTCGAAGCCGATCACGTGTCGGCGGACGAATATCCAGGCGATGGCGACGAGCGCGAGCGCGAGCAGCAGCGAGACGTTGACGCGCGTTTCGGGCAGCAGGTTGGGGAGGAGCGCGCTCGCGCCGAAAAGACGTGACTGCGGGAAGTTGTACCCCTCCGGATCGCGCCACGGCCCGTGGATCAGCCACGACAGCAGGTAGGTCGCGACGTAGACGAGCATGAGGGAGGTGAGGATTTCGTTCGCATTGAAGCGCGTGCGCAGCACCGCGGGTATCGCCGCCCATGCCATGCCCGCGAGCGCACCGGCGACGAACATCGCCGGCAGCACGAGTGCCGCGGGAACGCCGGCGTCGCCGATGGCGAGCGCGATGCCGCCGCCGGCGATCGCACCGAGGGTCAGCTGGCCTTCGGCGCCGATGTTCCAAACGTTGGCGCGGTAGCCGATCGCCAGGCCGGTGGCGATCAGCATCAACGGCCCCGCCTTCAGCAGCAGCTCGCCGATGCCGTAGCGCGTCGCGACCGGCGCGACGAAGAAGGCCACGAGCGCGCGGGGCGCGTCCTTGCCGAAGGCCGCGAACACGACGTAGCCGACGACGATCGTCGCGAGCGTCGCGAGAAGCGGCGACGTCAACGCGGCGAGCCGCGAGGGGAGAGGCCGCGCCTCGAGGACGAGCCTCATGCGCGCGATTCCGCGCGCACGGCCGGCTGCGCTCCCGCCATCAACAGGCCGATCTCCTCGGCACTCGTCACGCGCAAGGCTCGCGGCGGCGACAGCCGCCCCTGCGCCATCACACCGAGGCGATCGCAGATCTCGAAGAGCTCGTCGAGGTCGTCGGAGATGACGAGCACCGCGGCGCCGCCGTCGCGCAGGTCGAGCAAGGCCTGGCGGATCTGCGCGGAGGCGCCCACGTCGACGCCCCACGTGGGCTGCGCGGCGACCAGCACCTTGGGCCGCTGGCGGATTTCGCGTCCGACGATGAACTTCTGCAAATTGCCGCCGGAGAGGCTCCGCGCGGGCGTATCGGGCCCCGGCGCCTTGACGCAGAACGCATCGATCGTCTCGCGCGCATAGCGGCGTACCGCGCGCATCCGCACGAATCCGCGCGCGACGAAATCGCGCCGGGGTGCCGTCAAGAAAGCATTCTCGGCAAGTGACATCTCGGGGACTGCGCCGCGGCCGAGGCGCTCCTCCGGAATGCACGCCAGGCGGAGGGCGCGCCGCTGCCAGACGCCCATGCTTCCCACCGGCGTATCGCCAAGCCTCACCGCCTCGGCGCGCGCGACCGTGCGCTCGCCGGAGAGCGCCTCGAAGAGAACATCCTGGCCGTTGCCGGAAACGCCCGCGATGCCGACGATCTCGCCGGCGCGCACGTCGAAGGAGATCCCGCACAGCGCCGTGGCAAACGGGCTGCCCGCCGGGACGTCGAGCGTGTCGACGACGAGCGCGGGCCCGGCGGCGTGCGCGTCGCGGTGCACGGGATGCGGCAAATCGCCGCCGATCATCATGCGTGCGAGCGCTGCGGTCGTTTCCCGGCGCGGGTCGCACACGCCGGCGACGTGCCCGTCGCGCAAGATCGTCGCGCGGTCGCACAGCGCGCGGATCTCGTCGAGCTTGTGGCTGACGTACAGGATGCTGCAGCCTTCCGCCGCGAGCGTGCGCAGCGTCTCGAACAGGCGGGCCACGGCGTCGGGCGCGAGCACGGACGTCGGCTCGTCCATGATCAGAAGGCGTGGCGCCTGCAACAGGCAACGCACGATCTCGACGCGCTGGCGCAAGCCGACCGACATCGTGTGCACGCGACGCGCCGGATCGAGAGGAAGTCCGTAACGCCCCGAAACGTCCCGGACGCGCTGTGCGAGCCCCGCAGCGGCGGAGGGCGGCAGCGCGAGGCGGATGTTGTCGGCCACGGTCAGCGTCTCGAACAGCGCGAAGTGCTGGAACACCATGCCGATCCCGAGGCGCCGCGCCTGCGCCGGATGCGCAATGTGCACGGGCTCGCCGTCCCAGCGGATCGTCCCGGCATCGGGCCGCACGATGCCGTAGATGATTCTCATCAGCGTCGACTTCCCCGCGCCGTTCTCGCCCAGTACGGCATGGATCTCGCCGGGCAGGACTTCGATGTCCACACGGTCGTTCGCCAGCACTCCCGGGTAGTGCTTGGTGATGCCGGTGAGCGCAAGGCGCGGCGGAGCGGCTGCGGGCACGCGGGCGGGAAGACGCGACATGCCGCGGATTATCGGGGAGAGCGGCGCGCCGCGCGCAACGCGCCCTCCGCGGCCGTTACGATGGCCCGCGGGAGGTGCCGGAGATCAGGCGGGGGGCGGACTCGGCGGTTGAAGCGAGACGCCGGGACGCGCGGCGTCGAATTCGGGACGCGCCTCGACGGCGCTTCGCCGGCAGGAAGCGCCCGCTCGTCGGCGAATCGGCAACGAGATCAAGGCACCTCACGCGCAACCAGCCAGCGTGCGGTCGATCGCCCCGTTTCGGGTCGCCGCAGCAGGCGGCCGCCCCGCAGCGGCCGCCGTTGCCGGGTCAGGAAGTGCTCGTGATGCCCTCGTCGGCGCCACGGCGCATCGCCATCGCCCAGGCAGCGAAGAGGATGACGAGCAGGCCCACGATGACCGCGTTCGTTTCGGCCGCACGGCTCGTAACCCCGATCACCCACGACGAAACGACCAGCCAGATGCCGAGGAGGATGTTGATCACTTCCTCCCACGCCTGCGGCATCGATACCGCGATCGCCGAGAATACGACGATCGCGACGCCGAGGATCCATGCGTTCCACGACGCCGCCGTTTCGGCGCCCGCAAAGCCGATCACCCACGGGGATATGAACAGCCAGATGCCGAGCAGCAGGTTGAGCCAGTCTTGCCAGCGTTTGTCCTTCATGTCGATCACCTCCTGGTGACTTGATAGTGCTTTGACGCGCCGCACGAAGCAGGATTCCCTGCGCGGGGTTCGGGGCACCGTTGAATGAGGTTGCGGGGATGGGCGCCGGGGGTGCCGGGTGCCGACGACGAAGACCCCACGGGACCGCACCGGCCGGCGGCAGCAGGCTCGCGGGCGCGGGAGCCCGCAGGAGCGCGAGGCGGCAGGAGGGGGAGCCCCGGGGAGCGGGAGTCCGCAGGAGTGCGCGTGCTAAGCTTGAACGCATGCGCATGCGCCCGCCGCCGGGGACTTCCCCGGGCCGTCGTCGTTGATGGCGTCGCTCGCGATTTCGGACACCCCCGACGGCCGACGCGTCATGGCCCTGGCGGGGCGCCTCGAGGCGACGACGATCCGGCGCATCTGGTCGCAGGGGCGGGCAGCGATCGCTGCCGCCTCCGGGCGGCCGGTCGTGGTCGACGCCGCCAACGTCGACTATTGCGACGGCGCCGGGATCGCGCTCCTCGTCGACTGGATTCGCCAGCGCAGTGCGGGGGAGGTGCAGGTCGCCAACCTCGCGCCGCGCTTCGAGACGCTGCTCCAGCAGTTCGACGTCCGTGAGCTCCACGAGCGCGACCCGCCGCGCAAGCGCGTCTCGGCGGTCGAGGAAGTCGGCATCATCGCCGCCGGGATGGGCGACGATCTGCGCGAGCAGATCGTGTTCATCGGCGAGACCGCCGCGGCGCTCGTGCACGCGTTGCTCCATCCGGGCAGCGTCCGCTGGAAGGACGTCTGGCGGATCTGCGAGCGTGTCGGCGCCGACGCGCTGCCGATCGTCGCGCTCATCTCGTTTCTGCTCGGCGTGATCCTCGCGTTCCAGTCGGCGATCCCCATGCGCCGCTTCGGCGCGGAAATCTTCGTGGCGGACCTGATCGGGCTCGCGATGCTGCGCGAGCTCGGGCCGTTGATGACGGCGATCCTCCTCGCCGGCCGCTCCGGTGCGGCGTTTGCCGCGGAGATCGGGACGATGACCGTGAATCAGGAAGTCGACGCACTGACGACGATGGGGCTCGATCCCGTGCGCTTCCTCGTGACGCCGCGTATCATCGCCGCGCTGCTGATGACGCCGCTCCTGACGCTCTTCGCGGACCTGATCAGCCTCGTGGGTGGCGCCATCACGCTGCAGAGCTTCTCGATCCCGTACGTGACGTTCATCCACGAGGTCGAGAGCATCGTCGACTACTCGGATTTCATGGCGGGCTTCGTCAAGTCGTTCGTGTTCGCGGTGCTGATCGCCGGCATCGGCTGCCTGCGCGGCTTGCAGACCAGCGCGGGCGCATCCGCCGTGGGCGAGGCGGCAACGCGCGCGGTCGTCTCCGGCATCGTGCTGCTCGTCGCCGTCGACGGCGTCTTTGCCATCCTCTATTACCTGCTCGATATCTAGGATGAACGCCCCTACGCTCGCTGCGCTCGCTGTCCCCCGGGCGGCGCGTCAGTGGCTTGGGGCGGCCCCGCCCCGCGCCGTGGACCGACTGACATGAGCGACGACTCCGAAGCGATCATCCAGGTGCGCGACCTCGCGGTCGGCTATGGTGACCTGGTGCTGCTCGAGCACGCGAGCTTCGACGTGCGACGCGGCGAGATCTTCGTGATCCTGGGGGGATCGGGCAGCGGCAAGAGCACGCTTCTCAAGCACATGATCGGGCTCAACCCGCCAATCGCCGGGAGCGTGCTGATCGACGGCGACGACATCGTCGCGGCGACCGGCGACGCGCGGCGGGCGATCCTGCGCAAGATCGGCGTGATGTACCAGTCGGGCGCTTTGTTCGGGTCGATGACGCTCGCCGAGAACGTGCGGCTGCCGCTCGAGGAGTACACGGACCTCGAGTCCGGAGAGATCGAGCTGATCGCGCGGATGAAGCTCTCGCTCGTCGGTCTCGGGCTCTTCACCGGGCATCTGCCGGCCGAGATCTCGGGCGGCATGCAAAAGCGCGCGGCGATCGCGCGTGCGATGGCGCTCGACCCGATGATCCTGTTCCTCGACGAGCCGTCGGCGGGGCTCGATCCGATCACCTCGGCGGAGATCGACGCGCTGATCAAGCGGCTCGCGCGGAGCCTCGGCGTCACGTTCGTCGTCGTCACGCACGAGCTTCCGAGCATCTTCGCGATCGCCGATCGCGTCATCATGCTCGACCGGCGCGCGAAGGGCATCGTGGCGCAGGGCGATCCGCGCAAGCTGCGCGACGAGAGCCCCGACCCGTGGGTGCGCCAGTTCTTCAACCGCGAAGCCGAGCCGGTGGTGGCGGCCTGAATGGCGCAGAAGGCGAACTATTTCAAGCTCGGCCTCTTCGTCATCGGCGCCGTGCTCGCCGCCATCGCGGTGCTGCTCGTCATCGGCACCGGGCGCTGGCTCAAGCCGCGCACGACGATCGAGACCTATTTCAACGAGTCGGTGCAGGGCCTCGACATCGGCTCGAAGATGAAATACCGCGGCGTCACGATCGGCGAGGTCACGCGCATCAGCTTCACCTACGTTCAGTACGAGCAGGACAAGCCGATGAACCAGCGCAAGCGCTACGTGCTGGTCGAAGCGCAGATCCAGCCGCGGCTCGTCGGCGGCAGGGCGGCGAACGACATCGCCACGCCCGAGTCGAGCAAGATCGAGGTCGAGCGTGGCCTGCGCGTCCATCTCGCGCCCCAGGGGATCACCGGCACCAACTATCTCGAGCTCGACTACGTCGACCAGCTGCCCGCGCCGGTGCTTCCGATCGACTGGGTGCCCGACAACATCTACATCCCGAGCACGCCGTCGACGATCACCACGTTCGTGAGCGCGGCGTCGGAGATCCTCGACCGGCTGCACCGCCTTGACATCGAGGGCACGATCGCCAACCTGAACCGGCTGCTCGTGACGACGAACGAGCGCGTCTCGAGCCTCGATACGGCGTCGATCACGCAGCGGGCCGAGCGCACGTTCGCGAAGATCGACGCGACGCTCGACGGGTTGAAGACGAAGAAGCTGTCCGACGAAGCGGCGGGACTCCTTGCCGAGCTGCGGCAGACGAACGGCGAGCTCAAGGCGTTTCTCGCCAACCCGGCGCTCGCCAAGCTGCCCGGCGACACGTCCGCCGCGCTCTCCAGCGTGCGCGAGCTCGTGAGCGATCCGCGCCTGCCGAAGTCGATCGCGCATCTCGAGCGCACGTTGAGCCGCCTCGATCGCATCTTCGGCTCCGGCGAGGCGAACCTCGGCACGACGTTCGAGAACCTGCGCGAGATCACGGACAATCTGCGCGATCTCACCGAGGACGCGAAGCGCTACCCGTCCAACCTGCTGTTCGGCGCGCCGCCGGCGCCGGTGGGGCCCACGCCATGAATGAAGTCGGATACCGTTTCCGCGCGCAGGCGCGGCGCATCAACGGATGGGCGGGGAAGCGGTGTCCGATCGCGTTTTTTCCGTGGCTGCAGGCGAATCGGATCGCGCTCCTGGTGCCGCTGCTCGCCGTCCTCGCGGGATGTGCGTCGCTCACGCGGCCCGCGCCGGTGCGGCAGACGTTTCTTCTGGAGGCACCGGCGCCCCCGCCGGTCGCGCACCCTCAGCCGGTGGCCCTTCGCGTCGGTGCGGTGAACGTCGCCGCGCCGTTTCGCGGCAAGACGTTCGTCTATCGCACGAGCGACTTGCGCTTCGAGAACGACTACTACGTCGAATTCCTCGTTCCGCCGTCGGCGATGCTGACCGAGCAGACGGCGCGCGGCCTGCAGCACGCGAAAGTATTTTCGCGCGTCGCGGGACCGGGCACGGCGCTCGATGCCGAGTGGGTGCTCGACGGCTTCGCATCGGCGCTTTACGCCGACATGCGCGAGGCGGGCAAGCCGGCGGCGAAACTCGACGTCAGCTATTACCTCACTGCGGGCGGCGGCACCGAGCAGACACCGGTCTGGACGCATGAATACCGGCAGAGCGTGCCGATGCGCGATACGAGCGCAGCGGCGTACGCGGAGGCGTTGAACAAGGCGTTCGCGCAAATCGTCGGGGCGCTCGCGGCCGATCTCGCGCAAGTGCGGCTGCCGAAGCGCTGATTTGCTTTGTCCCCGCGGGGCTATTCCGCCAGCACCGCCTCGAGATCATGCGCGTCCGCGGAGGTGACGCGCACGCGTGCGAACCGACCCGGCGCGAGGTCGCCCGCGCCGTGCAGGTTGACGATGCCGTCGATCTCGGGCGCGTCGGCCGTCGAGCGCGCGATGGCGGTGTCGCCGTCCGTCGCATCGACGACGACGTCCAGGACGCGCCCGACCTTCGCGCGCAGGCGCGCGGCGCTGACGTCGGCCTGCACGCTCATGAAACGCGCCCGGCGCTCTTCCTTGACCGGGTCCGGCACCGGGTCGGGCAGCGCGTTCGCCGCGGCGCCTTCGACCGGCGAATACGCGAAGCAGCCCACCCGATCGAGCTGCGCTTCCTGCAGGAACGCCAGGAGCTCCTCGAATTCCCGATCGGTCTCGCCGGGGAAGCCGACGATGAACGTGCTGCGCAGCGTCAAGCCGGGCATCGACGCGCGCCACGCCCGCACCCGGTCGAGCACCTTCTCGGGCGCGGCGGGCCGCTTCATCAGTCGCAGGATGCGCGGGCTGGCGTGCTGGAAGGGGATGTCGAGATAGGGGAGCAGGCCACCGTCGGCCGGCGTGCGCGTCATCAGCGGTACGACGTCGTCGACGTTCGGGTATGGGTAGACGTAATGCAGGCGGACCCACGCGCGGTGCGAGCGCGCCAGCGCATCGAGCTCGCGCGCGAGCTCGAGCATGCGCGTCTTCATCGGACGCCCCTGCCAGAAGCCGGTTCGATAGCGCACGTCGACGCCGTAGGCACTCGTGTCCTGGGACACGACGAGGAGCTCGCGCACGCCGGCGCGAAGCAGCCGCTCCGCCTCGGCGAGCACGTCGCCGAGCGGGCGCGACGCGAGATCGCCGCGCATCGACGGGATGATGCAGAACGTGCAGCGATGATTGCAGCCCTCGCTGATCTTGAGGTACGCGTAGTGGCGCGGCGTCAGCTTGATCCCCTGCGGCGGCACGAGATCGACGAAGGGATCGTGCGGCTTCGGCAGATGCGCGTGCACGGCGGCCATGACCTCCGCCGTCGCGTGCGGCCCGGTGACGGCGAGGACGCGTGGATGCGCCCCGCGCACGAAGTCGCCGCGGCCCTTGGCACCCAGGCAGCCGGTCACCACCACCTTGCCGTTCTCGTTCAGTGCCTCGCCGATCGCGTCGAGCGATTCGGCGACGGCGGCGTCGATGAAGCCGCAGGTGTTGACGACGACGAGGTCCGCGCCGTCGTACGACGATGCGGTCGCGTAGCCTTCGGCGCGCAGCTGCGTGAGGATCTGCTCGGAGTCCACCAGCGCCTTCGGACAGCCGAGCGAAACGAATCCCACGCGCGGCGCCGGTGCCTTCGAGGTGCGAAGCGACGAGGGCATTGGTGTGCGAGGTTCGAAGGCAGGATGCGAGGCGCGGACGGCCCGAACGCCGGCGCGCAAGCTCATGCCATGTGGCGGCGCGCGCCCGTGGGTTCAACCCGCCCGAGTGCTATCGCTTCTTTTCGTCGTCCGGCGGCGTTTGCGGCGGCGCGGCGAACGTCGGAAACGGGAAGGTCGAGAACATGCCGCGCGTCTGGTCCTGCATCCGCTGCTGCATGTCGATGAAGAGCTTCGCGCTCTGCTCGAGGTAGTTGCCGAGCATGCCCTGCATGGCCGGCGCCTGCATCTGCATGAATTGCTTCCAGAGCTCGGGCGTCAGCATCATCTTGTCGCCGTACACCTGCTTCGCCTGTTCCTGCAGCTTCTTCTGGATGGCGAGGAACGCCTGCACGTTCTGTTCGATGTACTGGCCGATGATCGTCTGCTGCGCCGTGCCGTAGAAGCGAATCATCTGCGCGAGCATATCCGAGCTGAACATCGGCAGGCCGCCCGACTCCTCGTCGAGGATGATTTGCAGCAGGATCGCGCGCGTCAGGTCCTCGCCTGTCTTGGCGTCCACGACCTGGAAGACCACGCCCTCCAGCACCATCTGCTTGACGTCGGCGAGCGTGATGTAGCCGCTGTTGGCCGTGTCGTACAGGCGGCGGTTCGGGTACTTCTTGATGGTGCGGATTTCGGACGCCATCGCGGGGCTTCCTCGTGGGGGCCGCTCATTATAACTGCCTGATTTGTCGGCTCTTTGGAAGGCCGGTCCCGACCTGCTCGGAGGAGTATGCTGCGCTGCACAAAAAAGGCTTGACTTCGCGCTTCCTCATCCCTAGAATGGCTTTGTGCGGTGCAGCAAAGGCGCCCGAAACCGGGCCCTGAGGCGCACCGATCCTAGGGTAGGAAGGGCGATAGTACCGGTCCTGCCCGGCAACGGGTCACGGACCCGCCACTGAAAGGGCAAACCATGTACAACGCTTCGGAACAATTCGCGGAATTCAACCAGGCCAACGTGTCGAACGCGATCAAGTTCGCCTCGCTGTCGATCGAGAACGCCGAAAAGCTGGTCAACCTGAACATCAACGCCGCGAAGCTTGCGATCGCGCAGGCCGTCGAAGGCGCTCAAGCCGCCGCGTCGGCCAAGGACGTGCAGGAGCTGCTCGCGCTGCGTGCCAAGATCGCGGAAGTCGGCATGCAGAGCGCGACCGGGTATTCGCGCACGCTCTACGAACTCTCGTCGGAAGCGCAGGCCGAAATGTCGGCGCTCGCCGAAGAGGCGTGGAAGACGTACACGAAGGGCGTCGCGTCGTGGGTCGAGAAGGCGAGTCAATCGGCACCCGCCGGCTCGGACGCCGCGGTCAACGCGCTGAAGTCGACGTTCGCGGCTTCGACCGCCGCGTTCGACCAGTTCCAGAGGGCGACGCGCCAGGTCGTGGACCTCGCGGATGCGAGCGTACGCGCCGCAACCACGTCGGCAACGAAGGCCGCGGGCAACGGAGGCAAGGCGAAGCGCGCGAGCTGATGCAAGCGGACGAACCCACGTGCGACTCGCGGGGCAAGGCGCCACGAAGGGACTTGAACCGTCCCTTCGCGGTCCCCAATTAGCTGGCGAGACTAGGTGATGGTCTCCTCTGTATCAATTCTCTCCTCCTGATTGATACAGTACTGACGGCCCCGCTTCGGCGGGGCCTTTTTTTGTCGGCGGCGCGGTGGGGGTACGCATTTCGGTCTGCGACATCCGTCGCCAGCTGGGCTCCCGCAATGTCAGCCGGTAGCGGCAAGCGGCAAAGTCACGCGCAGGCGCGTGCCCTGTCCCGGCGCGCTCTCGACCTCGAGCCTCCCGCCGGCGAGATTCGCCCGCTCGGACATCGAGACGAGACCGAAGTGCCTGCGGCGCATGTCGGACGACCTCGCCTCCGTGGAATCGAATCCGGCGCCGTTGTCCCGCACGACGAGCTCCAGCGCATCGTTGCTCGCATGCAGGCCGATCTCGACGAACGTTGCCTTCGCATGGCGAGCGACATTGGTGAGCGCTTCCTGCCCGATGCGGAAGCAGGTGGTCTCGAGCTCGGGCGACAGGCGGCCGATTGGATCGGCGCTCATCTGCGTGTGCCATCCCGACGCTTCGGCATGCTGCTCGAGGACGCTTTCGAGCGCATCGGCGAGGCCGAGGTCGTCGAGCACCGACGGACGGAGGTTGCGCGCCACGGAGCGGATCTGCCGCACGGCGCTGTCGACCATCCGCGTGCATTCCTCGATGTGCCCGACGCGCCGCTCGCTGCTGCGCAGCGCGTCGTCGAGTCGCAGCCTGATGAGGCTCAGCGTGCCGCCGGTCTCGTCGTGCAACTCGCGGGAGATGCGGCGCCGCTCGTCCTCCTGCGCCGCGACGAGCTGCTTCCACAGGTCTTCCAGCCGATCCCGGGCGGCGGCGAGCTCCGCGTTCGTCGAGGTGAGCTCCGCTGTCCGGGCCGCCACGGTACGCTCGAGTGACGCGTTGAGCTCGTGCAGTTGCGCTTCGACGGCGCGGCGCTCATCGACTTCGGCGAGCAGTGCCTCCTCGTGCCGCCGCCGCTCCGTCAGATCGTGCGTCAATTTCCCGAAGCCGATCACCGCGCCGGCCCGGTCGCGCAAGGCCGTGCTGACCACGCTGGTCCAATAGGGCGTGCCGTCCTTGCGCAGCCGCCAACCCTCCTCCTCGAAGCGCCCGTTCGAAGACGCGAGCGCGAGCTCGCGATCGGGCTTGCCGGCGTCGCGATCTTCTTGCGTATAGAAGACCGACAGGTGCCGGCCCATGATCTCGTCCTCGGTGTAGCCGGTCATGCGCTCGGCTCCCGCGCTCCAGCTCACGACGTGCCCCTGCGGATCCAGCAGGAAGATCGCGTAGTCGACGACGTTCTGCGCGAGCAGGTGGAAGCGCTGCTCGCTTTGCAGCAGCCGCTCCTGCTCGCGCTGCCGGCCGCGCAGGTGGATGAACGCGACGCCGATGGCGGCGAGCATCACGCCGACGAGAACGCTGAGCAGGCCCCAGAATGCCCGCAGCCGGGCCGCGCGATCGCTCTCGTAGGCCCCAAGCAATGTGCGCTCCTCCTGCTCGACCTGGTCGAGGATGGCGCGCAGCGGCAGCGTCTGCTGCCGGGGCAGGTCGCTCATGACGAGCTGTTGCGCCGCGGGGAAACCGGCGATCGAGCGTGTCGTGGCGACACGCTGCATCGTTTCGATCCACGGCTTCAGCGAACCCTCGAACTCCTGCAGGCGGGCCTGTTGGCCGAATTCGTTCGCGGTTAGCGAGCGCAGGGTCGCGATCGTGCGCCGGAGCTCATCGATCTTGCCGTCGGACGCCTCGCGATACGCCTCCCGTCCGGTGAGGACGTATCCACGGTACCCGTTCTGGATGTCGAGCAGGAGCGCGCGGCCGGTCGCGACGCTCGCGATCACTTCCTGCGTGTGCGCGACCTGCGTGGCGCTGCGCTCCTGCTCCGAGGAGATCCAGTAGACCGCTCCGATGAGGGCCAGGACGACGATGACGACGGCGACAAACGCC
>JBLMWW010000176.1:0-27189 GCA_050257435.1 Rudaea sp. | reverse complement strand
ATTCTCGGCGTCTCGCGCGACGCGTCCGAGGACGAGATCAAGAAGGCGTATCGCAAGCTTGCGATGAAGCACCATCCGGATCGCAATCCGGATAAGGACGCCGAGGACAAGTTCAAGGAGGCCAAGGAGGCCTACGAGGTGCTGTCCGACGCGCGCAAGCGCGCGGCGTACGACCAGTTCGGGCACGCGGGCGTCGATCCTTCGATGGGATTCGGTGCGGCGGGCGCGCGGGGCGCGGAAGGCTTCGGCGGCTTCGCCGATGCATTCGGCGACATCTTCGGCGAGATTTTCGGGCAGGCGCGCGGCGGCTCGCGCAGCGGCGTGTATCGCGGCGCGGACCTGCGGTACAACCTCGAGCTCTCGCTCGAGGACGCCGCGCACGGCACCGAGGTCAAGATCCGCATTCCGACGATGGAGGAATGCGGCACCTGTCACGGCAGTGGCGCCAAGCCCGGCACGCAACCGCAGACGTGTCCCACGTGCCATGGCCGCGGCGAGGTGCGGGTCTCGCAGGGCTTCTTCTCGATCCAGCAGACGTGCCCGCAGTGCCGCGGCACGGGCAAGGTCGTTCCCGAGCCGTGCCCGACGTGCAATGGCGCGGGTCGCGTACGCAAGCACAAGACGCTGTCGGTGAAGATCCCGGCCGGCGTCGACCAGGACGACCGCATTCGTCTCTCCGGCGAGGGCGAGGCCGGCGTCAACGGCGGCCCTCCGGGCGACCTCTACGTCGTCGTCACGCTGAAGCCGCATCCGGTATTCCAGCGCGAAGGCGCCGATCTCCATTGCGAGATGCCGATCAGCTTCACCACGGCGGCGCTTGGCGGCGAGATCGAGATCCCGACGCTCGACGGCCATGCAAAACTGCGCATTCCGCCCGAGACCCAGACGGGGCAGGTGTTCCGCCTGCGCAACAAGGGCATTCGACCGGTGCGCGGGTCGGTGACCGGTGACCTCTATTGCCACGTCGCGCTCGAGACGCCCGTCAAGCTGACGGCGCGGCAGAAAGAGCTGTTGCACGAGTTCGAGGAGATCAGCCAGCAGGACCCCGATGCGCACAACCCGCGCGCAAAGACGTTCTTCGACAAAGTCAAGGACTTCTTCGGAAGTTGATTGTTCGGGGGCCGGTAGCCCCGAACCGCAAGGAACCGACGTTCCGCGCGACCGAAACCTCGGCCCGGATCGGGTAGAAACTCTTGGGGCGCTCGGGTAGGACATGTCCGACGCGCAACCGCGCGCATGCCTGAAGCCAATCGCGGGCGATCGGCGACGGTCGCCAAGCGCAGATCTGCGCATAATCGAACGCTGGGAGACGCGAACAACCACGACAATCAATCGAACGGAAAGGAGATTCACATGCACCTCCGCCATCACCTCGCTCCTCTCGCATTCGCGATCGCCGCGGCGACGTCGGCGACGGCCGCGGCCAATTCGTATGGCAACGCCGTGAGCGACGAATCGCAGACGCCGATGGCAAGTCGGACCGAGCAGACAAGCCCCGGCATCGCGCCGGGTACGAGCACGCAGGCGAGCGGCATCACGCCGCGCGCGCCGGCGAGATTCGACACGCAATCGACGATCGTCGGACGCCCGGTCGGAACCGAGCCGATGCTGAACGAAGCCGACACGAGCGCAAACGGACCCAAGGCCCCGAACGCAGCGAACAGCGTCAACTCGACCGCGTTCGACGAGCAGGAGACGGCGGACGGGCAGGCTGTCGGCACCGAAACGCTGTCGCCGCGTCCGCTGGTTCAGGGCGCGGGTCGGACGCACACCATCGGTACGTCTGGCGCGAACGACGCGAACGACTCGTACAACGGAAGCCGCTTGAACAACGGCTACGACGCAGCCCGCATGAACGACGGAGTCAACCCAAGCAGCGCGAACGACCGCGTTCAGCCGAGACCCGCGTTCGACACCCCGTCGACCGCGAACGGCTACCCCGTCGACAACAACACGTCGCACGGCGCGAGCGCCGACGAGCGGTCGGCGCAGCAACACCTCTTCGGTCTTCTCGATACCGACAGCAACGGTCGCCTGACGCGGAACGAGATCATGCACGATCGCGCGCTGGCCCGCGACATGAGCCGGATCGACCGCAACCACGACGGGGTCCTGAGCTACGACGAGTTCTCGTCGTACAGGAGCTGAGAGCCGTCGAAGCGGAGGCTGTGAGACGCTCCGCGGCACAGTGAAGCGCGCCGCCGCGTGATATTCGCGGCGGCGCGCTTTTTATGGAAACGCCGGGATGTGCGGATCGATCCCGCGATCCTCCGCTTCCGGATGCCGCGCCGCGATGAGGTCGTGCACCTCGCTCACGCGGTGCTCGGGCACGTCCACCATCAAGAGCAGCTTCCCTTCCTCGATCGCCTTCCCGAACTGCGTGAGGCGCGAATTGGGCACCGAGCTGCCGACCATGCTCGCGACCCAAGCGCCGAACAGCGCGCCGATCAGCCCGGCGCCGAGAACGATGACGATCTGCCAGCGATCGTCGGTCACCGTCGTCATGACGAGCACGGCGCCGAGGATGAATCCGAGCAGCGCCCCCAGCGCGAGGCCTACCTGCGCGCCGTGCACCAGGTCGGATTTCTGCAGATGGTTCGCCTCGTGGAGGCCGTCCATCGGGGTGCCGCGGCGTGCGAGGAAATGGATGTGGCGCTCTTCGACGCGCGCGAGAAGGAGGTCGTCCATCATTTTGCGCGCGCTCGGAACGTCCGGCATGATGAAATAGAGTCTGCGACGCATCGCGTGCTCCTTGTCAACCGACGTACGGGACACTGTACGGCCGCGCATCCGCGATCGCAACCCCTTGGCCGTCCTCCCGGAGTCAGCGTGCGTGCCCGAATCGTCGTTCTCTTCGCGTTGTTGCTGTCGATTGCCATGCCTGCCGACGCCCAGATCCGCATCGGCCTGATGGTGTCTGCCACGGGCCCGACCTCGGCCATCGGCATCCCGCAAAAGAACACCGGTGACATCCTGCCGCGCACCATCGGCAGCGCGAGCGTCGAATACTTTTCGCTCGAGGACGGCGGCGACGCCACGCGCGCCGTGCAGAACGTCAAGAAGCTGATCCAGGAGCACCACGTCGACGCGCTGATCGGTCCGTCGACGACGCCGAACGCGTTCGCGATCCTGGACATCGTCGCCGAGGCGAAGGTGCCGCTGATGGCGACGGTCGGCACGTCGGCCGTCGTCGAGCCGCTCGACGCGAAGAAGCGCTGGGTCTACAAGACGACGCAAAACGACGACCTCATCGCTGCGGCGCTTTTGCAGCACATGACGAAGCACGGCGTGAAGAGCGTCGGCTTCATCGGCTTCAACGATCCCTACGGCGAGAACTGGCTCAAGGTCTTCGGCACGCTCGGCGAGAAGTCCGGCGTGAAGATCGTCGCGGTGGAGCGTTACGCGCGCACCGACCAGAGCGTCACCGGCCAGACGCTGAAGCTCATCGCGGCGAAGCCCGATGCGATGCTGGTCGCCGCGGTCGGCGGCCCCGCGGTGTTGCCGCAGGCAACGCTGCGCCAGCAGGGATTCACGGGCACGATCTATCAGACGCACGCCGTCGCCACCGACGACTTCATCAAGCTCGGCAAGGA
This sequence comes from Rudaea sp., assembly GCA_050257435.1. Lineage (GTDB taxonomy): Bacteria > Pseudomonadota > Gammaproteobacteria > Burkholderiales > Casimicrobiaceae > VBCG01. Next base: position 23,596 of record JBLMWW010000176.1, on the reverse strand, counting down.
CAAGGTCGAGGGCACCGTGCTCGCGGCGGGCCCGATGCTCGTCATCGACGAGATCCCCGCTTCGAATCCGACCAGAAAGGTCGCGCAGGCCTACATCGCCGCGTACGAGAAGCAGTTCGGCACGAAGCCGGCGACGTTCGGCGCGAACACGTGGGATGCCGGGCTCCTGCTCGAGCGCGCGATTCCGGTCGCGCTGAAGGCCGCGAAACCCGGCACCGAGGCATTCCGCGTCGCGCTGCGCGACGCGCTCGAGGAGGAAAAGGAGGTCGTCGGCTGCCAGGGGGTATTCAACATGTCGCCGGCCAACCACAACGGCATGGACGAGCGCGCGCGCGTGCTCGTGACCGTCGAGGAAGGCCGCTTCAGGCTGCTGCCGGAATAGCCGATACGCTGCGGCACGCACGCGCAACGGCGTTAGCGACACACGCGCATGACCATTGTCGGCATCCTGCTCGCCGCCGGGCGTGCAACGCGCTTCGGCGGCGACAAGCTGCTGGCGCCACTCGTCGACGGTGCGCCCGATGTGCCGCCCGGCACGCCGATCGGCGTCGCGGCGGCGCGTCATCTCGTCGCCGCGCTTCCGGAATCGATCGCCGTCGTGCGGCCGGGCGATACCAGGCTTTCCGCGGCGCTGAGCGTTACCGGCTTGCGCGTCGTCGAGTGCGAGCGCGCCGACGAGGGGATGGGGGCGAGCCTCGCGTGCGGCGTTGCCGCGACGCGCGAGGCGGAGGGATGGATCATCGCGCTCGCCGACATGCCATGGATCGCCGCGTCGACCATTGCAAAAGTCGCCGCCGCGCTCTCGGACGGATCGGACATCGTGGCCCCGATCCATCGCGGCGTGCGCGGGCATCCGGTCGGCTTTGGCCGCCGGCACTACGCCGCGCTCGCGGCGCTTCGCGGCGACACGGGGGCGCGGGCGGTCATCGAGCGCGAGCGGGTGACCCTGATCGAGGTCACGGACACCGGTGTGGTACGCGACGTCGATCTGCCGGCCGACCTCGGATGAGTTGTCGCGACTCGCTCCGAGACGCGTTGCGCGCATCTCTCGCGTCCGACGGCATGTCGAAGCGCTCTTAGTCGAACATCGCGCGGAATTCGCGCTCGCCGCGCGGATGGAAGTCGACGACGCGCGTGCCCTTGCGTCGCCTCGCCCAGCCGAGCCGATAGCAGCGCTCGAGGAGCGCTGCGCCCACCTGCCCGGCGAGGTGATGCCGGCGCGCGCTCCAGTCGAGGCAGGCGCGGCAGAGCGGGCGGCGCCCTTGGAGCGCCGCGACCTCGATGCCGAGCTCGGTGCAGAAGCGCTCGCCGGACGGCGACAGGCGCAGTCCGCGCTCGTCATGCCGCAGCCAGCGCCGCTTCTCGAACGCGTCGAACGCCAGGACGCCGAGGTCGCCCGCGAGGTGGTCGTAGCAGACACGCGCCTTGCGCAGCGCGGGATCGCGCGGGCTCGAGCGCAATCGCAGCGCGCCGGTGCGATATGCGACGCCCATCAGGCTTTCGAGCAGCTGCGCGACGTCGTCGTCCGCGAGGCGGAAGTACCGGTGGCGTCCCTGCGCTTCGACGGCCACGAGGCGCGCCTCGACCAGGCGCGACAGATGCGCGCTCGCGGTCTGTTTCGTGACTCCGGCCACGCGTGCGAGCTCGGTCGCGGTAAGAGCCTGCCCGCCGAGCAATGCGGTCAGCATCTCGGCCCGCGCCCGATCGCCGAGGAGCGCGGCGATGCGCACGATGTTCGGCCCGTCGCTCACGGTTCGATCGTAGACGAACCATGCATGCGGCGTCAAGGCGCATCATCACCGCATGGAAGACACGCACGGCGCAGGCTGCCTCACCGTCGCACTCCGGCCCGGGCAAACGCTGACGCTCGACGATGCCCGTCACTGCCGCATCGTCGCCGCTACGGCCATGGTGTGGATTACGCAGGAGCGCGACGCCTGCGACCATATCCTCCGCCCGGCATCGCAGTTCACCGTCGAGCGACCCGGACGCACGGTGATCGAGGCGCTGACGGGCGGCCTCGTGCGCCTTCACGGCGTCACGGCGAGCCCCGTCGGGCCCGCGCGATCCTCCCGCGTGCGCGGGCGGATGGGCGCGATCAGGCCGACGTGACCGGAATCTCAGCGATCCGCTGCCGCCACTCGCGCGGACCGCTCTCGTGCACCGATTGCCCCGTCGCGTCGACCGCGACGGTGACCGGCATGTCGACGACGTCGAACTCGTAGATCGCCTCCATGCCGAGGTCGGCGAACGCGACCACGCGCGCGTTGCGGATCGCCTTCGACACGAGATACGCGGCGCCGCCCACGGCCATCAGGTATGCCGCGTGGTGCCGCCTGATCGCTTCGATCGCCGCGGGCCCGCGTTCCGCCTTTCCGATCATCGCGATCAGGCCCGTCTTGCCGAGCATCGTCTCGGTGAACTTGTCCATCCGCGTGGCGGTGGTCGGGCCCGCGGGGCCGACGACCTCGTCACGCACCGGCTCGACCGGGCCGACGTAATAGATGATGCGATTGGTGAAGTCGACGGGTAGCGGCTCGCCGCGCGCGAGCATGTCCGCGATGCGCTTGTGCGCGGCGTCGCGCCCGGTCAGGATGCGCCCGGTGAGGAGCAGGCGCTCGCCGGGCTCCCAGCTCGCCACCTCGGCCGGCGTCAACGCGTTCACGTCGACGCGCCGCGCCTTTGGCGACGGCGACCACTGCACGTCCGGCCAGTCGGCAAGCCGCGGCGGCGCGAGCTTCGCCGCGCCGCTGCCGTCGAGCGTGAAATGCGCGTGCCGCGTCGCGGCGCAATTGGGGATCATCGCGACCGGGAGGCTCGCGGCGTGCGTCGGATAGTCGAGGATCTTGACGTCGAGCACCGTCGACAATCCGCCGAGCCCCTGCGCGCCGATGCCGAGCGCGTTGACCTTGTCGTAGAGCTCGATCCGCAGCTCCTCGAGGCGATTCGACGCGCCACGGCGCTTGAGCTCGTGCATGTCGATCGGCGCCATCAGCGCTTCCTTCGCGAGGACCATGGCCTTCTCGGCGCTGCCGCCGATGCCGAGCCCGAGCATCCCAGGCGGGCACCAGCCGGCGCCCATCGCCGGCACGGTCGCGAGCACCCAGTCGACGATCGAGTCGGACGGGTTCAGCATCGCGAACCTGGCCTTGTTCTCCGATCCGCCGCCCTTCGCGGCGATCCGGACGTCGACCGTTGCGCCGGGCACGAGATCGAAATGCACGACGGCGGGCGTGTTGTCCTTCGTGTTGGTGCGGCTGCCGGCCGGGTCGCGCAGGATCGACGCGCGCAGACGGTTATCCGGATCGAGATACGCGCGGCGCACGCCCTCGTGGACCATGTCGGCGATGCCCATCGTCGCGTCGGGAAAGCGCGCGTCCATCCCCACGCGCACGAACGCCACGACGATGCCCGTGTCCTGGCAGATCGGACGGTGTCCTTCCGCGCACATCCGCGAGTTGGCGAGGATCTGCGCGATCGCGTCCTTCGCCGCGGGGGATTGCTCGGCTGCGTACGCCTCGCCGAGCGCCTCGACGAAATCCGCCGGATGGTAGTACGAGATGAACTGCAGCGCGTCGGCGACGCTCTGGATCAGGTCCTCCTGCGCGATCGTGGCCATGCGCCGCCTCGTCAGTGGTCGTCGCGGTTCATGTCCCGGAGGTGCGGCGGGGTGGGCGCGATGCGGTCGACCGCCGCGATCGCCATCGCCGGGACCAGGAACGCGATGTGAATCGTCGTCTGGTAGAAGAGCGTCTTGTTTTTGGGAGTGAGAACTACGCAGTCTAACATCCGGCATGCGCGCCTTCGCCGCGCTCCGATTGCCCCTGCGCGCCTTGCGGACATCGGCGCTGTGCGGGCGCAGCGTGCGGGCGTCGTTGGCGTGAGCGGCCGCCTTCGGTAGACTTGGCCCATGCGCCGGGGCTCGACCGGCGGCCCGTCTTCCTGGGAGGAATTGCGATGTCGTCGCCGATCCAGTCCGTCATGACCGAAGGTCGCGTGTTCGAGCCGTCGCCCGCGTTCGTCGCGCAGGCGAACGTCAAGAGGGCCGATTTCGACGCGATGAACGCGAAGGCCGCGCGCGACTTCGAGGGCTTCTGGGGCGACCTCGCGCGCGAAACGCTCGCCTGGCGCAAGCCGTTCACCAAGGTGCTGGACGAGAGCCGGGCGCCGTTCTACCGCTGGTTCGAGGATGGCGAGATCAACGTCTCGTACAACTGTCTCGACCGCAACATCGAGAAGGGCCACGGCGACAAGGTCGCGATCGTCTTCGAGGCCGACGACGGCGCCGTGACGCGCGTCACGTATCGCGAGCTTCTCGCGCGCGTGTGCCGCCTCGCGAACGGCCTGCGCTCGCTCGGCGTGAAGAAGGGCGACCGCGTCGTCATCTACATGCCGATGTCGATCGAAGGCGTCGTGGCGATGCAGGCGTGCGCGCGGATCGGCGCGACGCACTCGGTGGTGTTCGGCGGCTTCTCGGCGAAATCGCTGCAGGAGCGCATCGTCGACGCGGGGGCGGTGGCGGTCATCACCGCGGACGAGCAGATGCGCGGCGGCAGGCCGCTTCCGCTCAAGTCCATCGTCGACGAGGCCCTCGCGATGGGAGGGTGCGAGGCGATGCGCCACGTCGTCGTCTACCGGCGCACCGGCAACGAAGCGCCGTTCGAGAGCGGACGCGACGTGTGGATGCACGAGCTCGTTGCGCGGCAGGCGGACACCTGCGAGCCCGAGTGGGTCGGCGCCGAGCATCCGCTCTTCATCCTCTACACGTCCGGCTCGACGGGGAAGCCCAAGGGCGTGCAGCACAGCTCCGCCGGCTACCTGCTGTGGTGCGCGCTGACGGTCGATTGGGTGTTCGACGTGAAGCCGAGCGACGTCTTCTGGTGCACCGCCGACATCGGCTGGGTGACCGGGCACAGCTACATCACCTACGGCCCGCTGGCGTGCGGCGCGACCGAGATCGTGTTCGAGGGCGTCCCGACGTACCCGGACGCGGGCCGCTTCTGGAAGACGATCGAGAAGCACCGCGTCAACGTCTTCTATACGGCGCCGACGGCGATCCGCTCGCTCATCAAGGCGAACAACGTCAATCCCGACACGGCGCCCGCGAACTTCGACCTGTCGTGCCTGCGCGTGCTCGGCACCGTCGGCGAGCCGATCAATCCCGAGGCGTGGATGTGGTACTACACGCAGGTCGGGCGCGAGCGGTGCCCCGTCGTCGACACCTGGTGGCAAACGGAAACGGGCGGGCACATGATCACGCCGCTGCCCGGCGTGACGCCGCTCGTGCCGGGATCGTGCACGCTGCCCTTGCCGGGCATCATGGCGGCGATCGTCGACGAAACCGGCCACGACGTGCCGAATGGACACGGCGGCATGCTCGTCATCAAGCGCCCGTGGCCGGCGATGATCCGCACCATCTGGGGCGACCCGGATCGTTACGTCAAGTCGTACTTCCCCGACGAGCTCGGCGGCAGGCTGTACCTGGCCGGCGACGGCGCCGTGCGCGACGTCGACCGCGGTTATTTCAAGATCGTCGGCCGCATCGACGACGTGCTGAACGTCTCCGGGCACCGGCTTGGCACGATGGAGATCGAGTCGGCGCTCGTCGCCAATCCGATCGTCGCCGAGGCCGCAGTCGTCGGCCGCCCGGACGACCTCACGGGCGAGGCGATTTGCGCCTTCGTCGTGCTGAAGCGCGCGCGACCGAGCGGCGCGGAGGCCGAGCAGATCGCGAAGCAGCTGCGCGACTGGGTCGGCAAGGAGATCGGGCCGATCGCGAAGCCGAAGGACATCCGCTTCGGCGACAACCTGCCGAAGACGCGCTCCGGCAAGATCATGCGCCGGCTCCTGCGCTCGATCGCGAAGAGCGAGGAGATCACGCAGGACATCTCGACGCTCGAGAATCCGGCGATTCTCGAGCAGCTCAAGCAGTCCCTGTAGTCAGGTCGTGTCCGAGCCGGCGCGCGCGTCGATCGCGCGCCGGATCGCGCAGGCGAGCGCTTCGACGCCATACGGCTTCGACAAGAGCGGCGTATCCGTGTCCACCGGTCCCGCCGCGCTGGCCTTGCCCGGCGCATAGCCGCTCGTGAAGAGCGTCGGCAGGCTGGGGCGCCGGGCCCGGGCCGCGCGCGCGAGCTCGTAGCCGGTCATGCCGCCCGGCAGCACGACATCGGTGAACAAGAGGTCGATCCGCGCCTGCTGCCCCTCGTCGAGCATGCGCAACGCCGAGCGTCCGTCCGGCGCGTGCAGGACGCGATAACCGAGCTGCTCGAGCGCCTGGATGCCCAGGCGCCGCACGTCCTCGTGGTCCTCGACGAGCAGGATCGTCTCGCCCCGTCGCGCGCGCGGCACCGCGCCCGCGTCGTCGGCGCCGCACCCGGCAGCGAACCCGGCCTCGGGCTCGATCGGTGTCGCCTCGCTGGCGCGCGGCAGGTAGATGCACACGCGCGTGCCCGCGGCCTCGCGGCTTGCGATCCGCACGTGACCGCCCGACTGCGACACGAAGCCGTACACCATCGACAAGCCAAGCCCCGATCCCCTGCCGGCGTCCTTCGTGGTGAAGAACGGCTCGAACACCCTGGGCAGGATGTCGGCGCCGATCCCGCATCCGGTGTCCGCCACCGACAGCATGACGTAGGCGCCGGCGGGGATCTCGTCGGCATCGCCGGCGCCGATCTCGACGTTGCGGGTTTCGATCGTGACCGATCCGCCGCCGGGCATGGCGTCGCGCGCGTTCACGACGAGGTTGAGAAGCGCCGTCTCGAGCTGGTTGCGATCCGCGGACGTCGGCCACAAGCCATCGGCGGATCGCACGTCCACGTCGATCGTCTCGCCGAGCGTGCGCGCGATCATATCCCGCATGCCGGCGATCAGCTTGTTGACGTCGAGCACCGTGGGTGCGAGGTTCTGCAGCCGGCTGAACGCCAGCATCCGCAGCACGAGCTCGCGCGCGCTCTGGGAGGCGCGCTGTGCAGTGGCGATGGCGGCTTGGAGCTGCTCCCGCGATCTGCCCCCATCCCCCGTGCCGGCATCGCGCTCGACCAGGCGCGCGATGATCTGCAGGTTGCCGACGATCACCTGCAGGATGTTGTTGAAGTCGTGCGCGAGCCCACCGGTGAGCTGGCCGACCGCCTCCATCTTCTGCGCCTGGTAAAGCCGCGCCTCGGCCTGCGCGCGCCGCTCCGCCTCCGCCTCGAGCGCCGCGGTGCGCTCGCGCACGCGCGCTTCGAGCGCTTCGTTCAGCCGCTGGAGCGCCTCCTTCGCCGAGGCGAGCTCGGCCTCGGCGGCCTTCCGGTCGGTGATGTCGATGTCGACGCCGCTGTAGCGCACCGGCGTGCCGTGCTCGTCGCGCACCACCCGGCCGCGGCCGAAGATCCAGCGAACGCCGCGCTCCGGATGAAGGATCCGGTATTCGATCTCGTACGTGTCCGTGCCGTCCTCGAGCGCTTTGCGAAAGCCGGCGAGCACGCGCGCGCGGTCGTCCGGATGGCGCAGCGCCCGGACCGTCTCGAGCGGCACCTCGCCACTCATGGGCGGCAGCCCCATGATGCGGAAGAACTGCGCGGTGCCGCGTGCGCGCCCGGTCAGGAGATCGATGCTCCACACCCCGATCCCGGCCGACTGCTCGGCGAGCGCCAGGGCATCGCGATGGAACAGGTGATCGGTCAGGTCGACGGGATCGCGCGCGCCGCCGCGCGGTCGGTGACGCATCCTGGCCGTGGGGCCGTCATCGTTCATGCGAAGCGACCGTTACGCGGGTATCGGGTACGATTCGATCGTACCGGACTTGCCCCATGACGGATAGGCTTCCCAGGTTGCTCGTCCTCGCGGCTTTCCTGTGCGTTGCCTGGTCCGCGCACGCCGCCCGCACGCTCGTCGTCAACGCGAACACGTCCGATCCGGCGCCGCGGGCCGCCTGGCAGGCGGCGGTGCGGCAGTTCGAGCGCGAGCACCCCGACGTGCGGGTCGCGTTCAACCTCTACGACCACGAGAGCTACAAGAAGGCGATTCGTAACTGGCTCACCGGCGCGCCGCCCGACGTCGTGTTCTGGTTCGCGGGCCAGCGGATGCGCCAGTTCGTCACGCCGGGCCTGCTCGACGACGTGAGCGATCTCTACACCCCCGCGGTGCGCGCAGCGCTGCCTGCGGCGGCGCTCGATCTCGTCGGCGTCGACGGCCGCCAGTACGGCATTCCGTACCAGTACTACCAGATCGGCTTCTACCTGCGAAGCGACATCCTCGAGGCGGCGGGGATCGCAGCGCCGCCCCGCCGATGGGACGAGCTCGTGACCGCGTGCGAGCGTCTCAAGGCGCGGCACGTCGAGCCGTTCGCGATCGGCACGCGCGACCTGTGGCCCGCTGCGGCGTGGTTCGACTACCTGGATCTGCGGCAGAACGGCCTCGCGTTTCACCGCGCGCTCATGGAAGGCCGGGTCGCGTACACCGACGCGCGGGTGCGGCGGGTGTTCGAGCGCTGGCGCGAGCTCGTCGATCGCGGCTGCTTCAGCCGCGATCATGCTTCGATGTCGTGGCAGGAAAGCCAGGCGCTTCTCTACAACGGCGACGCGGCGATGATGCTGATCGGCAACTACATTGTCGCGAACTTCCCGGGGGACGTCCGCGCGCGCATGGCGTTCGCGCCGTTTCCGGTGATCGAGCCCGGCATCGGCCGCTACGAGGAGGCGCCGATGAACACGCTTCACGTTCCGGCGCGCGCGCGCAACAAGGCGGATGCGCGGGCATTCCTCGCGTTCGTGCTTCGCGCCGACGTGCAGGAGGCGCTGAACCGCGGGATGCTGCAGATCCCCGTGAACCGTCGGGCGGCGATCGCCGACGACCGGTTCCTGGTCGAGGGCCGGCAGCTTCTCGAAGGCGCCGACGGCCTGTCGCAGTTCTTCGATCGCGACACGAGCGAGGACCTCGCCAACGTCGCGATGAAGGGCTTCCAGGAATTCATGTTGAAGCCCGACCGGCTTCCGGCGGTGCTGGAGGCGATCGAGCGCGCCCGCACGCGTATCTACGGCGTGCCGACGGCCGCGGCGCTTGCGCGATAGCGCCGGGCCCGCCGCAACGCGCGCCGCCGGCGCGCGCAGGCCCGCCGGCCGCGGCCGTCGCGGCGGCATCGCCACGCTGATCCTGCTCGCGCCGGCGGCGCTCCTCTTCGCGCTCTTCGTGCTCTACCCGATCGGCCGCACGCTGGCGCTCTCGATGTACGACTGGGACGGCGTCGGGCCGCGCACGTGGGTCGGCCTGCGCAATTACCGCGAGCTCTTCGCCGATCCGGTGTTTGCCACCGCGCTCGCGAACAACCTGCGCTGGCTCGCATGCTATCTCGTCGCGCCCGTCGCCGGCTTGGCACTCGCACTCCTGCTCAATCAGTCGCTGCCCGGCATGCGCGCGGTGCGCGCGCTCTTCTTCATGCCGTTCGTGATCAGCCAGATCGTCGTCGGGCTCGTGTTCGGCTGGTTCTTCAACTCCCGCTTCGGGCTGTTCGGGCGGCTGCTCGAACTCGCGGGCCTGCCGCCGGTCGCGCCGCTCGAGAGCGAGCGGCTCGCGCTTTATACGATGGTCGCCGCCGGCCTCTGGCCGCAGATCGCCTACTGCATGATCCTCTACCTGGCCGGGCTCGCGGCGATGCCGACGGGCGCCATCGACGCCGCGCGCGTCGACGGCGCCAGCGGGTGGCAGGTGTTCCGTCGCGTCGTCCTGCCGCAGCTTCGCCCCGTGCAATTCATCGTGGCGATGGTATGCGCCGTGTCGGCGCTGCGCAGCTTCGATTACGTGATCATCATGACGGGCGGCGGCCCCTACGGCAGCTCGACGGTGCTGGCGTATTACATGTACGAGCAGACGTTCGGCAGCCTCCGCTACGGATACGGGGCGGCGATCGCCGTCGTGCTGCTCGCGCTCATGAGCACGATCATCGGCCTGATGCTGTGGCGGCTCTTTCGCCGGGAGGCGGCGTGACGTTCCCCGCATCGATCGCGCGGAGTTCGCCGGCATTGCGCGCCGCCTATGCGGCCGGCGTGCTCGCGCTGCTCGCCGTCTGGCTGCTGCCGCTCGCGGGCGTGGCGGTGACGGCGATGCGCTCGATGGAGGAGATCAATCGCGGCGCCTACTGGAGCATGCCGGTCGCGCCGCAGCCGCTCGCGAACCTGCGCGCGGTCCTGACCGGATCGCCGATCGGCGCGTTCGTCGTGAACAGCTTCCTGATCACCGTGCCCGCGATCTGCGGCACCGTGCTCGTCGCGTCGATGGCGGGCTTCGCGCTCGCCAGGCACGCGTTCCCCGGCAATCGCGTCCTCCTGATGCTCTTCGTCGCGGGCAATCTCGTGCCGGCGCAGGTGCTGATGATCCCGGTGCGCGACCTGATGATCGAGTTTCGCCTCTACGACACGCGGCTTGCGCTGATCGTGTTCCACACGGCGTTCCAGACGGGATTCGCGACCCTGTTCATGCGCAACTTCATCCGGGAGCTGCCCGACAGCGTGTTCGACGCGGCGCGCGTGGAGGGCGCGTCCGAACTGACGATCTTCTGGCGTATCGCGCTGCCGCTCGTGCGGCCGGCGATGGCCGCGATCGCCGTCCTGATCTTCACGTTCGTTTGGAACGACTACTTCTGGTCGCTCGTCCTCGTGCAATCGGACGGGATCCGGCCGCTCACCGCGGGCCTGCAGTCGTTGCGCGGCATGTACCAGACGGCGTGGAACCTGATGTGCGCGGCGGCGCTCGTCGCCGCGCTGCCGCCGGTCGCGCTGTTCCTCGTCCTGCAGAAACACCTCGTGGCCGGGCTCACGGCGGTCGAGCGCCCGGAGCATTGACGCGGCGTCGCGCCGCGACAGGGGCCTATTGCGGCGGCCTGGTGTCGGCGAACGACGGCCGCTTGCCGAGCTTGTCGGCGAAACGCGCGAGATTCGGATAAAGGTCGCGCCAGTCGAGCTGTGGATGGCGAAGGTCGAGGTAGCCGAGCGCGCAGCCCGTGGCGATGTCGGCGAGCGACCACGCCTCGCCGTAGCACCATGCCCGCTCGCCCAGCTCGCGCGCGAACTCGGCGACGCCTTCCTCGATCTTGCGCCGCTGCCGCGCGACCCATTCCTCGCTTTGCCGCTCGGCGGGGCGCCGCCGCTCGACGACGATCGCCGACGCCGCGTCGCAGACGCCGTCGGCGAGCGCCTCCCACTTCTTCACCGCGATGCGTTGCCGTGCGGGCTCGGGAATGAGCCGCGAGACGGGACTCACGAGATCGAGGTATTCGACGATGACGCGCGAATCGTAGAGATGCGTGCCGTCGTCGAGGATCAGGACGGGCAGCTTGCCCAGCGGATTCCACTCGTGCAGCGGGTTGCCGGGGTTCCACCCGGACGACTCGATCATCTGGTATTCGATCTTTTTCTCGGCGAGCGCGACACGCACCTTGCGCGCATACGGGCTCGTTTGCGAGGCGATCAGATTCAGCACGGAATGCGCAGGCGAATGGGGTCGGGAAGGGGACGCGGATTATAGCATCGCGGTTGCGCGCTTTTTCGCCTTCCCAGGGCGTTCGCGTCAGGGGAAACCGCGCACTGCGGCCAACCGGATGCGCGCGCTTCGCGTGCTACACTCGATCGCCCCTCCGCGACACATGGACGCCGCCGAAAAAGCCCGCCTCACCGCGTTGTCGCCGCTCGACGGGCGCTACGCGCAGAAGGTCGACGCACTGCGCGGCGCGTTCAGCGAATTCGGCCTGATCCGCGAGCGGGTGCGCGTCGAGATCGCCTGGCTTCAGGCGCTCGCCGCGGAGCCGGCCATCGCCGAGGTCCCGGCGTTCTCCGATGCCGCGCAGCGCGCGCTGGCGCAGGCGGCCGATCGGTTCTCCGAGGAGGACGCGGCCCGCGTCAAGGCGATCGAGGGCACGACGAACCACGACGTCAAGGCCGTCGAATACTGGATGAAGGAGCGCTTCGCGGGCATGCCGGAGATCGCGCGCGTCGCCGAGTTCATCCACTTCGCCTGCACCTCCGAGGACGTCAACAACCTCGCCTACGGCATCGCGCTCGCAGACGCGCGCGCGCGCGTGCTCGTGCCCGCGCTCGAGTCGATCGCCGGCGACCTGCGCGCGCTCGCGCATCGCCACGCCGAACTGCCGATGCTCGCGCGCACGCATGGCCAGCCGGCGACGCCGACGACGCTCGGCAAGGAGCTCGCGAACGTCTGCGCGCGGCTGGAGCGGCAGATCGCAGGGTTCGCGAAGCTTCCGATCAAGGGCAAGATGAACGGCGCGGTGGGGAACTACAACGCGCACCTGATCGCCTATCCGGACGTCGCGTGGGAAAAGCTCGCCGCGCGCACGGTCGCGGGCCTCGGCCTCGAGTTCAGCCCCTACACGACGCAGATCGAGCCGCACGACGGCATCGCGGAATACTGCGACGCGCTCGCGCGCGCCAACACGATTCTCGTCGACCTCGATCGCGACGTCTGGGGCTACGTATCGCTCGGCTACTTCCGGCAGCGGATGCGCGAAGGCGAAGTCGGCTCGTCGACGATGCCGCACAAGGTCAATCCGATCGACTTCGAGAATTCGGAAGGCAACCTCGGCATCGCGAACGCTTTGTTGCGCCATCTCGCGGAAAAGCTTCCGGTCTCGCGCTTCCAGCGTGACCTGACCGATTCGACGGTGCTGCGCAACCTCGGCGTCGCGCTCGGGCATTCGCTGCTTGGCTTCGCGGCGCTGCGGCAGGGCCTTGCGAAGCTCGAGGCGGATCCCGAACGCATCGCGGCCGATCTGGACGCGAACTGGGAAGTGCTCGCGGAGGCGATCCAGACGGTCATGCGGCGCTACGGCTTGCCCGAGCCGTACGAGCAACTGAAGGCGCTTACGCGCGGCAAGTCGGGGATGACGCGCGAGACGCTGCGCGCGTTCATCGAGACGCTCGCGTTACCCGGCGACGCGAGGGCCCGGCTCCTCGCGCTCACGCCGGCTGCGTACATCGGCGCCGCCGCCGAGCTCGCGCGGCGGGTGTGATTCCCGGGCCGTGCCGCACGGGCGAGCGACCGAACCGATGAGGCGTATTCCCACGCGCGCGCCACCTTGGCAAACTACGCGCCGGACACGCTCGGCCCGCCACGCGATGGGTCGGCGACACGACGATCGATCGTAGCCGGTGGCGTCGGCTTGTAGCGAGGCCGGCGAGGGAGCGCGCATGGCATGGAGCAGCAAGGTCGTGTGGTCGGAGGGGATGTTCCTCCGGCCGCAGCACTTCCAGCAGCAGGACCGCTACCTCGAGTTCTATGCGCACGCCCGCGCGCTCCCGATGGAGGGCTTCTTCTGGGGCTTTCGCGAGCTGCGGCTCGACGCCGACGCGCTCGCGCTCGGTCGCATCGCGATCGCGGCGGCACAGGGCATCCTGCCCGACGGCACGCCGTTCAACGTGCCCGCACACGGCGCCGCGCCCGAGCCGCTCGACGTCCTGCCCACGGACAAGGATCAGCTGATCTGCCTGTCGCTGCCGCTTTCGCGCCAGCAGGCCGAGGCCGTCACCTTCGAGGATGCGCCGCAGTCGCTGGCGCGCTACCGCGTGCAGGAGGCGGAGGTCCCGGACGCGAATTCGACGGGCGGCGAGCCGGCGGTCCTGCAGCTCGGCGACATGCGACTGCGCATCCAGCGGGCGTCCGACGTCACCGACGCGTCGATCGCACTCAAGCTCGCACGCGTCGTCGAGCGGCGCGCCGACAACCAGGTCGTCGTCGACCGGATGTTCATCCCGCCGATTCTTGCGTCCGGGCTGCACGACGTGCTGCAGAACTTCACGCAGGAGCTGCTCGCGCTCCTGCACCAGCGCGGCGAGGCGCTCGCCGCGCGCTTCTCGCATCCGGGCAAGGGCGGCATCAGCGAAGTCGGCGATTTCCTGATGCTCGAGCTCGTCAACCGCTGGGAGCCCGTCGTGCGGCACTGGAGCACCGTGCCGACGTTGCATCCCGAGCGCCTGTTCGCGGGCATGCTGCAACTCGCGGGGGACCTGTGCACCCACACCCGCGCCGGCCGGCGGCCGGGCACGTATCCCGAGTACGACCACGACAACCTGTCGCAGTGCTTCCTGCCGCTGATGGCCGACCTGCGCACATCGCTGTCGATGGTGCTGGAGCAGGGCGCGATCGCGATCGAGCTGCAGGATCGCAGTCACGGCGTGCGCGTCGCCATCATGCCGTCGCCCGATCTCGTGCGCACCGCGAGCTTCGTGCTCGCGGTGTCGGCGGCGATTCCGCCCGAGGTCGTGCGCGCGCGCTTCCCCGCGCAGGTCAAGATCGGGCCGGTCGAAAAGCTGCGCGACCTCGTGAACCTGCATCTGCCGGGGGTGGGGCTGCGTCCGTTGCCGGTCGCGCCGCGCCAGCTTCCCTACAACGCCGGCTACAACTATTTCGAGCTCGACACGACGCACGAACTGTGGAAGCAGCTCGATCGCTCGGGTGGCATGGGCATGCACATCGCGGGCGAGTTCCCCGAGCTCAAGCTCGAGTTCTGGGCGATACGGCGGTAGGCGGCGTTTCGTGCGCAGGAACACGGAACGCGCGGTGCGCGCTGCGGAGGAACGGCCGGCGGCGGCGCCACCCGGTGCGCGGCGCGCTCTCCCGGTAATCCGCCGATGAGCCGATAATCGGCGGCATGCCGAACGATCCGCCTCCCGTCGACGTCCTGGCGCCGCCTGCCGCGGAGGCGCGGCTCGCTTCGGGCATCGAGGACGTCGTCCACGGCAGCTCGCCGCTCCTCGCCGCCGCGAACCCGCTTTTGAACCTGATTCCCCAGCTGCGTGCGATGCCGGTGCATGCGGATCCCGCGGCGTTGCGGGAATACCTGGTCGCGCAGGTCCAGCAATTCGAGGCGCGCGCGAAGCAGGCGGGGATCCGCAACGAGACGATCATCGGTGCGCGCTACTGCCTGTGCACCGCGCTCGACGAGACCGTCGCGCAGACGCCGTGGGGGGGCTCGGGCGTCTGGAGCAAGAACAGCCTGCTCGTCACGTTTCACAACGAGGCGTGGGGCGGCGAGAAGTTCTTCCAGCTCCTGTCGCGGCTCGCGCAGAACCCGCAGCAGCACATCGAGCTCCTCGAGCTCATGAACGCGTGCCTCGCGCTCGGCTTCGAGGGCCGCTACCGCATCGTCGACAACGGGCGCTCGC
Source organism: Rudaea sp. (assembly GCA_050257435.1). Lineage (GTDB taxonomy): Bacteria > Pseudomonadota > Gammaproteobacteria > Burkholderiales > Casimicrobiaceae > VBCG01. The sequence continues at coordinate 8,444 of JBLMWW010000176.1, read as the reverse complement.
AGCTCGAAACGCTGCGCCGGCGCCTGGTCGACATCATCCGCACCGCACGCGGCGAGGTCGAGCCGGCGCTCGCGCAACATTGGAAGGGCGCGCCCGATACGGGGCGGCGCGGGCTGCGGCTCGTGCCGTTGTGGATCGTCGGTCTCCTCGCGCTCTTCGTCGCCGTCGCGATCTATTCGTGGTTCCACCTGCGCCTCGCGAGTCAGTCCGATCCGGTGATCGCGTCGATCTACTCGATCAAGCTGCCGCCGCCGCCCGCGCCCGCACGCCCGGCGCCGCCTCCGCCGCCTCGACTGCGGCAGTTCCTGCAGCCGGAGATCGACCAGCACCTGGTCGAGGTCGACGACGGCGACACGTCGAGCAAGGTGACGCTGCTCGGCGAGTCGCTGTTCGACTCCGGCTCGCCCGACATCAAGCCGTCGTTCCTGCCGACGCTGCGGCGCGTCGCGAAGGCGCTCGACGAGGTGAGCGGCGACGTCGTCGTGCGCGGCTATACCGACGACGTGCGCATCAACACGCGCCGCTTCCAGTCGAACGTCGATCTTTCGCAGGCCCGCGCCGACGCGGTCAAGAGGCTCCTCGAGCAGGACATGCGCGAGCGCGGGCGCGTACGCGCCGAAGGGCGGGGCGAGGCCGATCCCCTCGTGCCGAACACGAGCCCCGAGAACCGCGCGCGCAATCGCCGCGTCGAGATCACGCTCGAGCTCGCGCCGGCGGAGATCGCGCGCCAACTGAACGCACCGCGATGAGGCTGCCGACCACCTGGCTGCGCAGCCGGGCCTTCTGGCTCTTCGTCGCCGTCGTCCTCGTGTCGTTCCTCGTGTGGTGGCGCGGCGCGAGCCTTGCCTTCGACGATTGGCGGCCGCTCGGCACCGACCGCGCGCAATGGACGGTCATCGCCGTCCTGTTCGCGCTGTACGCGCTGTGGCTCGTCGTGCGCTGGTGGCGCGCCAAGGACATGAACGCCCGGCTGCTCAGCCATCTCGCGAAGCCGCCGGCCGCGCCGGCGGCGCCGGGCGAGGATCATGCCGAGGAAGTGACGGAGCTTCGCAAGCGCTTCCAGTCGGCGCTCGGCGTCCTGAAGAGCGCCAAGCTCGGCGGCAAGGAAACCGGCCCGCTCGCGCGCCTCGGCGGGCAGTACGTCTACCAGCTTCCCTGGTACATGTTCGTCGGCTCGCCCGGCTCCGGCAAGACGACGGCGCTCGTCAACTCGGGGTTGCAGTTCCCGCTCGCCGAGCAGTTCGGCAAGGCGGCGATCCGCGGCGTCGGCGGCACGCGCAACTGCGACTGGTGGTTCACGAACGAGGCGGTGCTGATCGACACCGCCGGCCGCTACACGACGCAGGATAGCAACGACGTCGTCGACAAGGCCGAATGGGAGGGCTTCCTCAAGCTGCTGCGGCAGTTCCGGCCACGCCAGCCGATCAACGGCGTGCTGCTGACGGTGAGCGTCGCCGAGCTGTTGTCGCAAAGCGCGGCGGAGCGCCTGCAGCACGTGTCGGTGCTGAAGCAGCGCCTCGAGGAGCTGCGTGCGGCGCTCGGCATCCAGTTCCCGGTGTACGTGCTGGTCACCAAGGTCGATCTGCTGGCCGGTTTCACGGATTATTTCGAGACCCTCACGCGCGACGAGCGCGCGCAGGTGTGGGGCTTCACGTTCCCGTACGCGCCGGATGCCGCGAACGCCCCCGAATTCGCCGCGAGCTTCCGGTCCGAATTCGAGCTCCTCACGCGCCGGCTCTACGGCGCGATTCCCGAGCTGCTGCTCGCCAAGCACGACCTGCAGTCGCGCGCGCGCGCCTACGCGTTCCCCCAGCAATTCGCCGGGCTCGAGGAGCTGCTCGAGGAGTTTCTCGCGCCGCTCTTCGCGACGTCGAAGTTCCGCGACGCGCCGCTCATGCGCGGCGTCTACTTCACGAGCGGGACGCAGGAAGGCACGCCGTTCGACCGCGTGCTCGGCGCGCTCGAGCGCAAGTTCCATGTCGACAGCGGCGTCGGCACGCCGGCGCTTTCGCCGACGGGGAAGAGCTACTTCCTGCAGAAGCTCATGGAGCGCGTCATCTTCGCGGAGGCGCATCTTGCCGGGCGGGATTGGCGCCGCGAGCGGCTCACCAACATGGTGCGCATCGCGGGTTACGCCTGCGCGGCATTGCTGCTCGTCGGCGCAACGGTCGCGTGGATCGCGAGCTACCGCAACAATGCCGCGTACCTCGCGAGCGTCGGCGCGCGCGCGGGCGAGCTGCGCGATGCCGCGGCGAAGTCGGCGCCCGATGCGAGCGTCCTCGGGCTCCTGCCGATCCTCGACGAGACGCGCCAGGTGGCGACGCCGCCGGCGTTCGCCGTGGACGCGCCGCCGCTCTCGTACCGCTTCGGCCTCTACCAGGGCCGCAAGGCGGACGCCGCGGCCGACGCGACGTACCGCGGGCTGCTGCACGACGCGTTCCTGCCGCGGGTCGCCGCGTACGCCGAGGCCGCGCTGCGCGACGCGGTCGCACGCGACGATCTCGGGCTCGCCTACCGCCGGCTCAAGGCGTATCTGATGCTGCACGATCCGCAGCACTACGCGGCGAAGGACCTCGTGGCATCGCTTGGCGCCGATCTCGCCGCCGACTACCAGGCAGGAGGCGGCCAGCGCAAGGACGTGCGCGACACGCTCGATGAGCACCTGCACGCGCTCTTCGATGCCAAGCCCGTCTCCTCGCCCTTCGTGCGCGACGCTGGGCTCGTGCGCGAGGCGCGCGAGCATCTCGCGAAGGTCTCGCCGGCCGAGCGCATCTACAAGCGGATCAAGGCCGAGCTCGCGAGCCGCAACTTCCGCGACTTCAAGCTTTCGGAGAACGAGGGCGACAACGGGCACGAGGTGTTCACGCGCGCGAGCGGCGAGACGGAGCTCCGCGGCGTCCCGGGTCTCTTCACGTTCGCCGGCTACCGGGACGGCTTCAGCAAGGAAGCCGACAAGCTCGCGCTCTCGCTCGGCGGCGAGGAGGCATGGGTGCTGGGCGAGGGTCCGGACGGGGTGGCGCAGCAGGCGGCGTCGCTGCGCGATCGCTTCGACGCGCGGCTCGTGCGCCAGGTCAAGGAGCTGTACATGAACGAGTACGTCGTCGAATGGAAGAAGTTCATCGACGACATAAGGCTGCGCCCGATGCCGACGATCGGCGACAGCATCCGCGTCACGCGGATCCTCGGCAGTCCCGAATCGCCGCTACCCGTGCTGGTCCGCGCGATCGTGCGCGAGACGACCCTGCTGCCCGACGACAAGGCGAAGAGCGATTCGATCGTGCAAAGCGCGGCGGGCGCGATCGTCAACAGGGGCAAGGAGATCGCGCGCAGCCGCACGTCGATCGATTTGTCGGGTGCGAGCTCCACCGATGCGCGTGCGAACGCGCCCGAGCAGATCGTCGACGCGCAATTCGCCGATTTGCGCCGGCTCGTCACGCAGACGGGACAGGGCAAGCCGCCGATCGACGATACGGTGGCGACGTTCAAGGCGCTGTCGGACTACTTCATCCGGCTCCAGAGCGCGCGCGAGGCCAATCTCACGCCACCCTCGCGCGAACCGCTCGTCGCGGCGCAGTCCTCGACCGATCCCGAGTTCGTGCGGCGGATGCTCGTTCAGGTCGCAGGTGCCGGATCCGGGCAGGCGAGCGAGATCGCGCGGAGCACGATCAGCGCCAGCATCGGCGGCGCGGTCGGCGACCCGTGCCATCGGCGCATCGACGGGCGCTTCCCGTTCTTCCGCGACGCAACCGCCGACGTCGGCCTCGGCGACTTCGCGAGCCTGTTCCGGCCGAACGGCGTGTTCGACGAATACTTCAAGACGAACCTCGCCGACAAGGTCGACATGTCGACGCGTCCGTGGTCGCTCAAGCAGGGCAGCGGCGTGCGCACGGTGCCCGGCCTCGAGACGTTCGCGCAGGCGGCCGAGATCCGCGACGCCTATTTCGCGAGCGGCAGCGGCGAGCCGTCGTTCCAGGTGGACGTCCGGGCGCGCGCGATCGATCCCGCGATCAAGGAGGTCGCGCTCACCATCGACGGGCAACAGCTTTCGTTCACCGGCGCGACCCCCGGCCCGCGCACGATCCGTTGGCCGGGCAGCGGCAACGCCCATGTCGTACGGCTGCAATTCCTGCCCGCCGGCACGGCGGCGCCGATCGAGACGACCGGCGCATGGGCGCTGCACCGGCTGTTTCGTCGCGCACAGATCGCCGGCACCGGCCGGCCCGAGGCGTTTCGCGCGACGTTCGCCCTCGACGGGCACAAGGCCGAGTTCGAGGTGACGGCGCAAAGCGTCGCCAACCCGCTGAACCTGCCGGCGCTCGAGCGCTTCCGGTGTCCGGCGCGGTGAGCGCGGCACGCGCTTTCATGGCGACGACCGACGACATCGCGTTCGGGTGGTACGGCAAGCGGCCGTCCACCGGCGACTTCGTGTCGCGCCGCTTGCCCAAGGCGCTGGTCGATCGCCTCGATCTCTGGCTGCAGGCCGGGATGACCGCGCTGCGCGAGCGCGCGCCCGATGCCTGGCAGGGGCGCTACGCCGCAGCGCCCGTCTGGAACGCGCTCATCCCGTCACGCATCCTCGCGCCCGATGCGTGCCTTGCGGTCGTCGCGGCGAGCCACGACCGCGTCGGCCGGCGCTTTCCCATGTGCGTGATCGTGCAGCTTCCGGGTGGCCGCGGCGCGCTCTCGCGCATCGCGTCGTTGCCGGCGTATTGCGCCGGTCTCGCGGCGCTGGTCGACGGTGCGATCCGCTCGCCGGTGGGTGCCGACGATCTCGACCGGCAGTTGTCGACGCTCACCGCACAGTTCGTGCGCGGCGAAGAGGCGCCCGTTGACGATCTCTCCGACATTGCCGCCGTGCTCGGCGACGCGGCGATCGACAACGACCTCGCGACGGTTCCGCTCGGTGCGGATTCCGCGTTTCCCTGGCCCGACCTCGCGCGCGTGTTCGAGCCCGGCGGCACGACGAGCTACTGGTGGAGCGCCGCGCGCCCGGGGCGCGTGCAGAGCGGGTTCACGCACGCGGGTGCGCTCGACGCGGCGCTGTTCCTGACCTTGTTCGGCGATGCGCGCGACGCGCATGCGGGGAGCGGCACGCCGGACTAGCATCCCCGCGTGCGTTCGTCGCGTGTATAGTCGTCCGGCGTGGCGCGCGCGACTCGTCGCGGCGCGTGCCGCGCCCATCGTGCGGGCGTAGCGGGATTTTCTTCGCGGCGCATTTTTCGACGAAAGACATGTCGGCGGAAGCGACGGTGCCTTCGGACGCGGGCGGGGGGGACGGACCGGCGGTCCTGTCCAGCAACGCGCTGCCGCTCGGCACGCGCATCCACGAGTTCGAGATCACGCGCGTCATCGGCGAGGGCGGGTTTTCCGTCGTCTACCTCGCGTTCGATCACACGCTGCACCGCTCCATCGCGCTCAAGGAATACATCCCGAGCGCGCTCGCGAGCCGGCGCGGCGACCATACGGTGGCCGTGCGCTCGGCCCAGCACCAGGAGACGTTCGAGGCGGGGCTGCGCAGCTTCATCAACGAGGCGCGGCTGCTCGCCCAGTTCGACCACCCGTCGCTCGTCAAGGTGTACCGGTTCTGGGAGGCGAACGGCACCGCCTACATGGCGATGCCGTACTACGACGGACGCACGCTCAAGCAGATCCTCCGCGAGCATCCCGAGCAGGCGACGCAGGAGTGGTTGTGCGAGCTCCTCGCGCCGCTGCTCGACGCGCTCGAGCTGCTGCATCGCCATCGCTGCTACCACCGCGACATCGCACCCGACAACATCCAGATCCTCGACAACGGCGCGCCGGTGCTGCTCGACTTCGGCGCGGCGCGGCGCACGATCGGCGACATGACGCAGGCGTTCACGGTGATCCTCAAGCCCGGGTACGCGCCGATCGAGCAGTACGCGGACGAGGCGGACCTGAAGCAGGGTCCGTGGACCGACGTCTACGCGCTCGCGGCGGTGCTCTATGGCGCCATCGTGCGCAAACCACCGCCCACTGCGGTGGCGCGCGTCATCAAGGATCCCCTGGAGCCGCTCGCATCGCGCGGCTTGGCCGGATACAGCCCGGAATTCCTCGCCGCGATCGATCGCGGCCTCGGCGTGCGTCCCGAGGAGCGGCCGCAGTCGATCGCGCAGTGGCGGCTGCAACTCGGCGTGCAACCCGCCGCGCATCGCGGCGCCGATACGACATGGCGCGAGAGTGCCCGGACGCCGCCCGACGCAGCGCGTGCGCCGCGTACCGCACCGCCCGACGCAGCGCGTGCGCCGCGTACCGCACCGCCCGCGACGGTGCCGCTTCAACGCGAGCGCGAGGCCGAGACGACCGTGGCGTCTGCCGCCCGCACCGACGCGGGCGACGAAGCGGCCGTCGCCGAAAGCGATCGTACGGTGCTCGTTCCGGGCTTGCGCCGTCCTCCGGCGGACGCGCCACGCGTCGAAGGGCGTGCGGACGCTCAGCGCGCGCCGGCGTCGGCACGGTCGGCGTCGTGGCGCGCGCTCGTGACGCGTCCGCCGGTGCTCGCAGCCGTCGCAGTCGCGATCGTCGCCGTCGCCTCGCTCGTCGTGTTCGAGCGCACGCGCGCGCCATCGACCGCGGTCGTTTCGCAGGCGAACGCGCCAGGCGCAAGCCATTCCTCGATGCCGCCTGCTCCTGCGCAGGAAGCACCGGTCGACCGTGTGCCGGCGCCGGCTCCGAAAGCGAGCGAAGCGGCGAAACCCGCGTTGGCACAGGCGCCGGCCGATTCCTCGCTCGCGACGAGCAGCGCAGCGTCGGCGGGCGCGACGGCCGCGACGCCTGCGTCGCCATCGACCGCATCGGCCGGCAACGGCGCTTCGGTGGCATCGGCCGCGCCGCCGGGCACCGGCAAGTCGACCCTTCCGCCGCCGGCATCGCAAGCGGCGCCTGCCGCCCGCACCGAAAGCGCACCCGGGCCGCAGGCACCGGAGCCGGCGCCGAGCGAAGCGCCGCCTGTGAAGACGTCGCCGAATGCGGCAAAGGCGAGCGAAGCCGCCGGTCCCGCCAAGCGTCCTGCGAGCGAAACGCCGCCGCGCGTGGCGCCCATTGCCGAGGACGACCGCCGCTGGGCCGCGATCCGGGACAGCGGCAACGTCGCCGACTTTCTCGCCTTCGAGCGCCAGTATCCGAAGTCGCCGCATGCCCGCACGGCGGCCGCGCGCGCGAAGGCGCTCGAGCGCGCCGAGGAGCGCGCGAAGATCGCGTCGGCCCGTCCGACGACCGCCGCCGCGACGGCGCCCCAAGCGTCCTCGTCCATGCCGCCGCTGACCGCCGCGCCGGCCGGCCCCGTCTCGGTGACGGAAAGCGCCGCGTCGCCGCCGGCCGGCCAGGCGCTCGTGCGCGTGCGCGTGCGGCCGTTCGGCTACGTCTACGTCGACGGCGCACTGATCGGGCCGAGCCCGCCGGTGCGCGAAGTGCCGTTGTCGCCGGGGCGGCATCGCATCGAGGCGCGCAATTCGGACGCGCACCCGCCGACGGTCGCGACCGAGGTGAGCCTCGATGGCGGCGCGGCGCGGGACGTCGAATTGCGCTTCGGCAAGTGAGCGCGCGGCGCCGGGCTTCGCATCGCGCGGCTCTCCCGGACGACGGATCGTTCTTGTGTCGCCAAAGGACAGCGACGAGAATGGGGCGGCACGGCGCGGGCGGGACGGATCCGTAGGCGAAAAATCCGCACGACGATGACGCGTCCCCGGGAAGGCGCTAGAGTGCCCTGGACTCGACCTTCGCGCGGGCTGCGGCCCGCACCGCAACGCAGCCGATGAACGTCCCTAACGTCCAATGAGCGTCGACGACTGGCTTCGCGACACCGAGGTCGAGCCGCCCTGCGGCCCGAACCTCGAGTACGACGACGCGTTCATGGCGTTGATGGCCGCCGGCGTGGGCAAGCCCGAGCAGCAGTTCGGCGACACCATCATCCCGGCGGAGGAGCCCGACTGGAAGGGCGTGCTCGAGCAATCGACCCGGCTGCTCGAGCGGACCAAGGACCTTCGCGTCACGTTGCTGCTGACGCGCGCGCTGACGCACGAGCAGGGCCTGGCGGGGTTCGTCGAGGGCCTCGCGCTCGCGCGGCGACTGCTGGACGAGCACTGGGACGATGCCCATCCGAGGCTGGTGCTCGACGGCGAAGCCGACCCGATCATGCGCTCGAACGCGCTCGCGGGCCTCGCCGACGATGCCGGCGTTCTCAAGGACCTGCGCGCCGCGACGTTGATCGCGACGCCGGTCGGCGGCATCAGCGTGCGCAATGCCGAAGCGGTGCTCAAACGCGAGCCCGGTGGCGACGGGATGACCGAGGGACAACTCGCGCAGGCGGCCACCGCCGCGATCGCTGCGAATCAGCCGTCGCTGCTGGCGATCCCCACGGCGCTCGAGCATGCCCGCGCCGTCCAGGCGCTCGCCGAGGAGCGGATGGGCGTCGCCGACGCCCCCGA
>JBLMWW010000175.1:0-18606 GCA_050257435.1 Rudaea sp. | reverse complement strand
ATGTGGCAATTCTGGATCGATCGCGGCGGCACCTTCACCGACATCGTCGCGCGGCGCCCCGACGGCTCGCTCGTCACGCACAAGCTCCTCTCGGACAACCCGGAGCGCTACCGCGACGCGGCGGTGCACGGCATTCGCGAATTGCTCGGGCTCGCGTCCGGGGCGCCGATTCCCATGCACGCGATCGAGGCCGTGAAGATGGGCACCACCGTCGCGACGAACGCGCTGCTCGAGCGGACCGGCGAGCGCACCGCGCTGGTGATCACCCGCGGTTTTGGCGACGCCCTGCGCATCGCCTACCAGAACCGGCCGAAGCTCTTCGTGCGCAGGATCGAGCTGCCGACGCTGCTGTACGAGCGCGTCGTCGAGGTCGACGAGCGCATCGGCGCGCACGGCGACATCGTGCATCCGCTCGACGTCGCCGCACTCGAGCCGGCGTTGCGCGACGCATACGCGGAGGGCATTCGCGCCGTTGCGGTCGTCCTGATGCACGGCTATCGCTATCCGCAGCACGAACGCGCGGTCGCCGATCTCGCGCGGGCGATCGGCTTTCCGCAGGTCTCGGTTTCCCACGAGGTGAGCCCCCTGATGAAGCTCGTCTCGCGCGGCGACACGACCGTCGTCGACGCGTACCTGTCACCGATCCTGCGGCGGTACGTGGACGAGGTGGAAAGGGATCTTACGAGGGGCGAGGGGCGAGGGGCGAGGGGGGAGGGGGCGGCGGTGCCGGACGGAGACGCCGGCGCACACATTCATTCCGGGCGCCTCGATCCTAAATCCTCGATCCTCGATCCTGAATCCTCGATCGTCGATCCGGGGTTTCGCCTGCAGTTCATGCAATCCTCCGGCGGCCTCACCGACGCGCATCGCTTCCAGGGGAAGGACGCGATCCTCTCCGGCCCCGCGGGCGGCATCGTCGGCGCCGTGCAGGTGTCGCGGCTCGCCGGCTTCGACCGGATCATCGGCTTCGACATGGGCGGCACGTCGACCGACGTCACGCACTGGGCGGGCGAATACGAGCGCGCATTCGTGACCGAAGTCGCCGGCGTGCGGCTCCGGGCGCCCATGATGAGCGTTCACACGGTTGCCGCGGGCGGCGGCTCCATCTGCACGTTCGACGGTGCGCGGCTGCGCGTCGGTCCGCAGTCGGCCGGTGCCAATCCCGGTCCCGCGAGCTACCGTCGCGGCGGTCCGCTCACCGTCACCGACTGCAACGTGATGGTCGGCAAGCTCGACCCGGAGCTCTTTCCCAAGGTGTTCGGCCCAAGCGGCGACGCGTCGCTCGACGCGGCGGTCGTCCACGAAAAATTCACCGCACTCGCCGACGAAATTCACGCGCGCACGGGCCTCGTCCGGACGCCGGAGGAAGTCGCCGACGGCTTCCTCGACATCGCCGTCGAGAACATGGCGAACGCGATCAAGCACATTTCCGTGCAGCGCGGCTACGACGTCACCGGTTACACGCTGTGCTCGTTCGGCGGGGCCGGCGGTCAGCACGCATGCCGCGTCGCCGACGCGCTCGGCATGTCGCGCGTCTTCATTCATCCGCTGGCCGGCGTCTTGTCCGCGTACGGCATGGGACTCGCCGACATCCGCGCGCTGCGGCAGCAGGCGATCGAGGCGCGCCTTTCGCCCGCGGCGCTCGACGCGGCGCGCGAAGCATTCGCCGCGCTCGAGGAGGCGGGGCGGGACGACGTACGGGCGCAAGGTGTCCCCGCCGACCGCATACGCTGCGAGCGCACGCTGCAGCTCAAGTACGAAGGGACCGACACGACGCTTCCGGTGCCGATGGGGGCGGGCAGCGACGAGGTGCAGCGCGAGTTCGAGCGCCGCTACCGCCAGCAGTACGGTTTCCTGATGCCGGGCAAGCCGCTCGTCGTCGAGGCGATCGCGCTCGAGGCGATCGGCACGCCGCAGGAGGTGCGCGACGAGCGCCCGGACTTCGCGCAGCGCGCGGGCGATCTCGTCCCGATTCGCTCGCGGCGGATCTTCACGGTGGGCGCGTGGCGCGGCGCCGCCATCTTCGCGCGCGAGGACCTGCGCCCCGGCGACGCGATCGACGGCCCGGCGATCGTCCGCGAGCAGAACGCGACCACGGTGATCGAGCCGGGATGGCGCGCCACGCTCACGGCGCGCGACCACCTCGTCCTCGAGCGCGTCGTGCCGATCGAGCGGGCCAAGGCGATCGGCACCGACGCCGATCCGGTGATGCTCGAGGTCTTCAACAATCTGTTCATGGCCATCGCCGAGCAGATGGGCGTGACGCTCGCGAACACGTCGTATTCCGTCAACATCAAGGAGCGGCTCGATTTCTCCTGCGCGGTGTTCGACGCCGACGGGAGTCTGATCGCCAACGCGCCGCACATGCCCGTGCACCTCGGGTCGATGGGCGAGAGCGTCAAGACGATCATCGCGCGGCGCAGGGGAACGATGACGCCGGGCGACGTGTTCGTGCTGAATGCGCCGTACAACGGCGGCACGCATCTGCCCGACGTGACGGTGATCGCGCCGGTGTTCCTCGAGGGGGACGAGGCGGGCGCCGATGCGAAGCAGGCGCGCGCGCCGGAATTCTTCGTCGCCTCGCGCGGCCATCACGCGGACATCGGCGGCGTCACGCCCGGGTCGATGCCGCCGTCGTCTTCGCACGTCGACGAGGAAGGGGTCCTGCTCGACGACGTGCCGCTCGTCGCGCACGGCCGCTTCCTCGAGGCCGAGATGCGAGAGATCCTCGGCTCGGGGCGCTATCCGGTGCGCAACGTCGAGCAGAACGTCGCCGACCTGCGCGCGCAGGTGGCGGCATGCGCGAAGGGCAGCGAGGAGCTCGCGAAGATGACGGCGCATTTCGGGCTGCCGGTCGTGCGCGCGTATATGCGGCACGTGCAGAACAACGCCGAGGAGGCGGTACGGCGTGTGGTCGGGGCGCTGCGCGACGGCAGCTTCGCCTACGAGATGGACAACGGCGCGGTCGTGCGCGTGTCGATCGCCGTCGATCGCGCCAGGCGCGCAGCGACGATCGACTTCACCGGGACGAGTGCGCAGCAGCCGAACAACTTCAACGCGCCTTCCGCCGTGTGCAAGGCCGCGGTCCTGTACGTATTCCGTACGCTCGTCGACGACGAGATCCCGATGAACGCAGGGTGCCTCGAGCCGCTCGCGATCGTCATTCCGGAGGGCTCGATGCTCAATCCCCGCTACCCGGCGGCGGTGGTGGCCGGGAACGTCGAGACGTCGCAGGTGGTGACGGACACGCTTTACGGCGCGCTCGGCGTGCTCGCCGCGTCGCAGGGCACCATGAACAATTTCACCTTCGGCAACGCGCGCTACCAGTATTACGAGACGATTGCCGGCGGCGCAGGCGCGGGACCGGGCTTCGACGGCGCGAGCGTCGTGCAGACGCACATGACCAATTCGCGCCTGACCGATCCGGAGGTGCTGGAATGGCGCTTCCCGGTGCGGCTCGAAGCGTTCTCGATCCGGCACGGGAGCGGCGGCGCGGGCGCGAGCCGCGGCGGCGACGGCGCGATTCGTCGCGTGCGCTTCCTCGAGCCGATGACGGCCGTGATGCTCGCCAACCACCGGCGCATCGCGCCGTTCGGTGTCGCCGGCGGCGAGCCCGGGGCGCCGGGCCGCAACTGGGTGGAGCGCGTCGACGGAGCGCGGGAGTCGTACGGCGCGACGTTCAAGGTCGAGATGAACGCGGGCGACGTCTTCGTCGTCGAGACGCCGGGCGGCGGGGGCTTCGGAGCCGTGGCGGCCCGCACGACGACGACACGGTGAGTTGAAGGTAGACGCCATGGCGGAGCTGCTCTTTCGTGACGATGCGTACCTGCGCACGGCGACGGCGCGCGTCGTCGCCGTCGGCGCGCAGGGGATCGAGCTCGATCGCACGATCTTCTATCCGCAAGGCGGCGGCCAGATGGGCGACACCGGCGCGCTGGTGCGCGGGAGCGGCGAGCGGATCGCGGTCGCGGATACGCGCAAGGGCGTCACGATCGACAGCGTCGTGCACGTTCTCGCGGCCGGCGCGCCCTTGCCCGGGGTCGGCGAGACGCTCGCGCTCGAGATCGACTGGCCGCGCCGCTACGCGCTCATGCGCCTGCACACGGCGCTGCACGTGCTTTCGTGCGTCGTCGTCGCGCCGGTCACCGGCGGCAACATCGCGCCGGACAAGGCGCGGCTCGACTTCGACATCGACATGAGCCTGCTCGATGCGACGAAGATCGAACGCGAAACGAACGCGCTGATCGCCCGGGGCATCGAGACGGAATCCGTCTGGATCACCGACGACGAGCTCGATGCGCGACCCGAGCTCGTGAAGACGATGAGCGTGCAGCCGCCGCGCGGCGCGGGCCGCGTACGCCTGTTGCGCATCCCCGGCATCGACCTCCAGCCATGCGGCGGGACGCACGTGCGCAACATTGCGGAGATCGGCGCGATCCGCGTGCTGAAGATCAAGAGCGAAGGCCGGCGCAACCGCCGCGTGGAGATCGCGCTCGCCCGCTGAAGCCGGCGTCGGAGGTGCATGCAAGGTTTGCGCGTCTCCGACCCGAAACGGGCTAATTCGCTCTGACCCCGATTTGCGGTTTCTGCTCCGACCCCGATTCGAAGCGCGCGGCGAACTCGTCGAGGATCGGCCGCTGGCCCTTGACGATCTTGCGCCGCGCCTCGTCGATGGTGAACCACGCGGCGCGATCGATCTCGGGGAACGTCTCCTTCCTGCCCGAGCGCGGCGGCCATTCGAGCGCGAAGGTGTTGCTCGCGATCGACGCCGGATCGAGATCGCCCGCGACGGCGAAGGGATGCACGACCTTGCCGCTGGGTTGGCGCACCGGCGCGAGCGCGACGAGCTCGCCCGCCAACGTCACGCCCGTCTCCTCCGCGAATTCGCGCCGGGCGGCATCCGCGGCGGGCTCGGCGGCGTCGAACTCGCCCTTCGGAATCGACCACGCGCCGTCGTCCTTTTTCGCCCAGTACGGGCCGCCGGGGTGCACGAGCAGCACCTCCACGCGATCGCCGGCACGCCGATAGAGAAGGATACCTGCGCTTGGCACCCGGGCCATCGTCGCCGCTCCTCGATGTGACAGGCGTACCATAACGCGAAGCCGCCACGACGAGGATCCGCGATGGCCACGATCTACGACTTCACCGTCGACGACATCGAGGGCAAGCCGGTCAGGCTCGACCGCTTCAAGGGCAAGGTGCTGCTCGTCGTGAACACCGCGAGCAAGTGCGGGTTCACGCCGCAGTACAAGGGACTCGAGGCGCTCTACCGGAAGTACCACGACCGCGGCCTCGAGATCCTCGGCTTTCCCTGCAACCAGTTCGGCGCGCAGGAGCCCGGCAACGAGCAGGAGATCGCCACGTTCTGCCAGACGAACTACGACGTGACGTTCCCGATGTTCGCGAAGATCGACGTGAACGGCGACGCCACGGCGCCGCTCTATCGCTATCTCAAGCACGAAAGGCCCGGGCTTCTCGGCACCGAGGCGATCAAGTGGAACTTCACCAAGTTCCTGGTCGATCGCGACGGTCGCGTCGTCGCCCGCTTCGCGCCGAACGATACGCCGGAATCATTGGAAGACGACGTCGCGAAAGCGTTGTGATGCGTCGCCTCGCGGTGCCTTCCGTGCGCGCGGCGCGGGCGGTCGCGGCGCTGCTGTTGGCGTTCGTGACGGTCGTCGACGCCGCCGCTCCCGTGCCGAAGACGTTGCGCGTGGCCTTCCCGGTCGCCGAAACGGGCTTCGATCCGCAGGCGGCGGGCGACGCGTACTCCAACTACGTCAATCGGGCGATCTTCGACCCGCTCTATCGCTACGACTATCTCGCACGTCCCTATCGGATCGTGCCGAACACCGCGGCCGGGATGCCGGAGATCTCGGCCGACGGCATGACGTGGACGATCCACGTGCGCAAGGGCATCTACTTCGCCGACGATCCGGTATTCAAGGGTCGGCGGCGCGAGCTCGGAGCCGAGGATTACGTCTACGCGATCAAGCGCATCCTCGATCCGAGAATGCGCTCGAACTCGTTGCAGATGGTCGACGGGCGCTTCGTTGGCGCCGATGCGGTCGTCGCGAAGGCGAAGGAGACCGGCCGCTTCGATTACGACGCGCCGATCGAAGGGTTGCGGGCGATCGATCGCCATACGCTGCGCTTCGAGCTGGTGTTCGCCGACTACGAGCTCCTCTCGAACCTCACGACGACGTCGCTTTCCGGGGTCGCCCGCGAAGTGATCGAGGCGCACGCCGATGGCAGCGGGTGGGCCATGGCGAACCCGGTCGGCACCGGCCCCTACCGCCTCGCCGACTGGCGCCGCGGCCAGCGCATCATCCTCGAAGCCAATCCAGGTTATCGCGACGAGCGCTATCCCGCGCCGGCGACGGCGGCGGACAAGGCGCTCACCGCCGGTCTCGCGGGGCGCAAACTCCCGCTGCTGCCGCGCGTCGAGATCAGCGTCATCGAGGAGGCGCGGCCGCGCCTTCTCGCCTTCCAGCAGAAGCAGCTCGACTTCGTCGCGGTGCCGATTCCGCTCGTCACCAAGGTCCTCGACGCGCACGACCGATTGCAGCCCGAGTTCGCGAAGATGGGCGTGCGCCTCGCGCGCGACGTGCAGCCCGCGATCTCCTACGCGTATTTCAACATGGAGGATCCGGTCGTCGGCGGCTATGCGCCCGCGCAGATTGCGCTGCGGCGCGCGATCGCCATGGGCTACGACGTCGGCGAGGAGATCCGTGTGGTGCGCCAGAACCAGGGCCTGCCTGCAACGCAGGTCGTGCCGCCGAACATGACCGGCCACGACCCGGCGTACGACGGACGTATCCGCTTCGATCCCGCCGAGGCGAAGGCGCTGCTCACGCGTTTCGGCTACGTCGATCGCAACGGCGACGGCTTCCGCGAGCTTCCCGACGGCGCCGCGCTCGTGCTGCGCATGGCGTCGGGGACGACCGCGCAGGATCGCGAATCGGAGGAGCTCTGGAAGCGCAGCTTGAACGGGCTCGGCATTCGCGTCGAGTTCATCAAGCAGAAGTGGCCGGACCTCCTCAAGGCCGCGCGCCTCGGCCAGCTGCAGATGTGGCAGCTCGGCAACATCAACTCGACCCCCAACGGCTTCGGCTTCTTCGGCCTGCTCTACGGCAGGAACGCGGGCTTCTCGAATCTCGCGCGGTTCCGATTGCCCGAGTACGACCGACTCTACGAACGTGCGCGCGCGATGCCCGACGGCCCGGCGCGCCTCGCCATCGAGCGCAGCATGTCCGAGATCGTCAACGCTTACGCACCGTGGGTGCTGACCGCGTTTCGCTACGAAAGCGTGCTGGTGCAGCCGTGGCTGCGCGGCTTCAAGTACAACCCGACGTTCCAGTATCCGTTCGCGTATCTCGACGTCGAGCGTGGCGGCACCGGCGCGGCGGGATCCGGCGCAGCCAGCGCTGCGCACCCGGACGCGCGCGCGTCGATCTCGTCGCCATGAGCGTGCGTGACCGCCGTGCGGCGGATGCGCCAGCGGGCGCTGCCGCGCACGGCACGAGGACGCGTGTCGCGCGGCGGCGCTTCCTCGCGGCGGGCGGAATGCTGCTCGGTGCGCCGCTCGTGCTCATCGCACCCGGCGTCTTCGCGCAGGCGCGTAACGGGACGCCGGTGAAGACGCTGCGCGTCGCCTTTCCCGTTGCGGAGACCGGCTTCGATCCGCAGGCCACCAGCGATCTCTACTCCGACCACGTGCAGCGCGCGATCTTCGAGCCGCTCTACGGCTTCGACTACCTCGCGCGCCCCTACAAGCGCGTGCCGCGCACCGCCGCCGCGTTGCCGCAGGTCGACGACGGCGGCCGCACCTGGACGATCCGCGTCCGGCCGGGGATTCGTTTCGCCGACGATCCGGTGTTCGGCGGCAAGCCGCGCGAGCTGGTCGCAAACGACTACGTCTACGCGTGGAAGCGTCTGCTCGATCCGCGTGTCCGCTCGCCGTTCTCGTGGTACCTGCAGGGCAAGGTCGTCGGCGCCGACGCCGTGATCGCCGCCGCGAAGGGCGGAAAGCTCGACTACGACGCGCCGATCGACGGCCTGCGCGCGCTCGATCGCTACACGATTCGCGTGCACTTGAAGGAGCCCGACTACATTCTCTTCGGGTACCTGTGCTCGAGCCCGATGGCGGCGGTCGCGCGCGAGGTCGTCGAGCGCTACGGCGACGACAATGGCTGGACGATGGACCATCCCGTGGGCACCGGACCCTTCGTGTTGAAGTCGTGGCGGCGCGGCCAGCAGATCCTGCTCGAGGCCAACCCGGGCTTTCGCGACGAACGCTATCCCGAGTCCGTGGATGCGGCGGACCGCACGCAGTTCGGTGCGCTCGCCGGCAAGCGCACGCCGTTCGTCGATCGGATCGAGATCGCGGTCATGGAGGAGTCGAATCCGCGGCTCCTCGCCTTCGACAGCCGCGCGCTCGACTACGTGAACCTGCCGCAGGAGCTGACCGATCATGCGCTCGATGCGTCCAATCGCCTGAAGCCGCCGTACGCGTCGCGCGGCGTGACGCTGCAGCGGCTGACGCAGCCCGCTGTGCAGTACGCGTACTTCAACATGGACGATCCGGTCGTCGGCGGGTACACGAAGGAGAAGGTCGCCCTGCGGCGTGCGATCGTGCTGGCCTTCGACACGCCGCAGCTCATCAGCGTCGTCTACCAGGGACAGGCGATCGCCGCGACGCAGCCGATTCCGCCGAACGTGCCGGGCCACGACGACACGCTGAATATCGGCGCGCGCTACGATCCCGCCGCGGCGCGTGCGCTGCTGGACAAGTTCGGCTACGTCGACCGCGACGGCGACGGCTTTCGCGACCGGCCCGACGGCAAGCCGCTGACGCTCGTGATGGCTTCCACGCCCACGACGCGCGACCGCGAGATCGACGAGATCTGGCAGCGGAACCTGAAGGCGATCGGCATCCGCGTCGACTTCATGAAGCAGAAGTGGCCCGACCTGCTCAAGATGGGCAAGGTGGGGCAGCTGCAGATGTGGCGGATCGGGTGGATCAACGCTTACGGTGAGGGCGACGCCTTCGCCCAGCTGCTCTACGGCGGCAACATCGGGCAGACGAATTACTCGCGCTTCGCGCTGCCCGCCTACGACGAGCTTTATCGCCAGTCACGGATGCTCCCCGATGGCCCCGCGCGCGATCGCCTCTACGCCCGCATGGCCGAGCTCGTCGCCGCGTACAACCCGTGGGTGCTGCACGTCTACACGATCGAGAACACGCTCGTGCAGCCGTGGGTGCGCGGCTACAAGAAGCACGCGTACTGGGAGCATCCCTGGCAGTACGTCGACGTCGATTCCGCGCGCGTGGCCGCGCGCTAGCGAGGTGTCGGAGGCGTATTCTCCCGTGGGGCGTCCGCCGAGCGAACCCCTCCGGCGCGCTGCATCGGCGGCGCTTGAACGCAGCGGCGTCGCGCGAATGCGACACGCTGTCGCCGGCGATGGGCGAGTCGCGACGATCCGCATTGCCGTGCCGGTGCGGCGCAAGTAAAATCTTCCGCATCACCACGGCGATTTCCTCGCATGCCTGCGCCATGACCCGTACGTCCCTCCTGCTCGCGATCGCTCTCGACGCGCCCACCGGCGCGGGGATGGGCGTTTGCGCGATCGCGGGGCGTGCCGGCGCAGGCGTCGATCGCCCGCGCACTTCCTGAAGTAATCCCGAGCGGATTTCCGCCGGGAACGGCGGAATCCGACGACGGGGACACGATCCCTCCGTTTCGAAGCTTCCGCCGATGTCGACATCGGCGGCCGCGCGCGATCCGTGCGGCCGGGAGAAGAAGCATGAAACCGCACCAACGGTTCGCACGTTTCGTCAGCCGGCGCCTGCGCGGGCTTTGGCGCGTGGCCGATTTCCGCCGGCTCTGGGTGTCGCTCACGCTGACGTCGTTCGGCGCGCAGATCACCAACCTCGCGCTGCCGCTCACCGCCGCGGTGATGCTGCACGCGACGCCGTTGCAGATGGGCATCCTGGTGGCGCTCGAGACGCTGCCGTTCGCGCTCGTGTCGCTCCACGCCGGCGTGCTGCTCGACCGCGTGCGCAAGCTCCCGGTCGTCATCGCGTCCGACGTGAGCCGCGCCGTCGCGCTGCTCGCCATCCCGGCGTGCGCCTGGCGTGGCGTGCTGTCGGTCGAGGTCCTCTACGCCGTCGCGTTCTTCTGCGGCACGCAGAACGTGATCGGCGGCGCGGCGTACCAGGTGCTGATCGCGCAGATGGCCGGACGCGATCGGCTCGTCGAGGCGAACGCGAAGATCACGCTCGGCGAGACGTCGTCGGCGCTGATCGGCCCCGGCATCGCCGGCATGCTGATCCAGGTCCTGACGGCGCCGTTCGCCATCGCCATCGACGCGCTCGGCTTCTTCGCATCGGCGCTGATGCTGCGTCGGCTGCGCGTGCCGCACGACGTGCCGCCGCGCTCGACCCGGCGCTCGATGGGCGCCGAGATCCGCGAGGGGCTTGCGCTCGTCTTCGAAAACGAGACGCTGCGCGCGCTCGCGCTCGTCGCGGCCGCATGGCAGGTGCTGCATCACATGCAGGTCGCGGTGCTGATCCTGTTCGCGACGCGTGACCTCGGCCTGTCGGCCGGCGCGATCGGCGTGGCGTACATGGCCGGTGGCCTGGGCTGCGTGATCGCCGCCTCGTCGGCGGAGCGGGTGTCGGCGCGCTTCGGCGTGGGCGCGGCGATCGTGTACGGGCTTTTGGTGACGGCGTTCGGCTGGCAGGCGTTCGGGCTGATCCGGGGGCCCACGTCGCTTGCCACCGTGCTGCTCGGCGCGGGAATGCTGCTGTTCGACTTCGGCGCCGTGCTCTACGCGATCAACTACCTCGCTTTGCGCCAGGCGTTGACACCCGACCGGCTGCTTGGACGGATGACGGCGACGATGCGCTTCCTGTCGGTGGCCGCGGCGCCGCTCGGCTCATTGGTGGGCGGCGCGCTCGCCACCGTTATCGGACTGCGTCACACGCTCTGGGTCGTCGGCTCGCTCGGCATCGCGCTCGCGCTCGTCGCGATGCGCTGGTCGCCGGTGCGATTGCATCGTCGCTTGCCGGCAGTGGCCATGGAGTGACGACGTAACCCGGGGTCGGAGCAAAGCGGGCCGACGGGGCCGACCGGGGTCAGACTCGAATCTCGGCGTCAGGAGGGGGCCGATCGGGGTCAGACTCGAATCTCCGCGTCAACTCGCACCGCGGAGATTCGAGTCCGACCCCGATCTTGACTTTTCAGCACCCGCGCAGCGTCTTGCTGGTCAGGCTCTCCTCGGGTGCAATCGGCTGACGCAGTGCCGCCGGCTCGTTCTGCTTGATGCGCGCGAGCGCGAGCGCGCCTTCGGCTCGCTTCATCTCGTCGGTCTGCAGTCCCTTGCGGTTCTGCATGCGCATGCTCTCGGCCGTGTTGGTCACGACCGTCGCCTTGCATTCCTCGCGCTGGGCCTCGGCGTTCGCGTAGGCCTGCGGACCGTTCAGCGTCGCGCAGCCGGCGCAAAGCAGCGCCGCGAGCCCGAGGACACCCATTGTCGATGCGTTCATGAGCGAACTCCTTTCGTCCTCTCGTAAACACGCTCCACCGACAGCTTAATCCCACGCTGGCCGCCCGCCAACGGGGCCGGTTGCTCATAGCTGAAATGGATAGACCGCCGGGAGGCGCAACAATCGTGTCAGCTCGTCGAGCGCGCGTCGGCCCTCGTCGAGGAGCGACGGATCGCGCAGATCGGACGGCGCCAGCCGGTCGCGATAGTGGCGCCGGATCCAGGTGTCCAGCGCGGCGTCGAGCGCGGCGTCGAGCACGACGTTCCCCGCGATCGCACGCAGCTCCCGGGGCGTGAGCGGGACGCGCAGCCGCAGGCACGCGGGTCCGCCGCCGTTACGCATGCTCTGGCGCAAGTCGAACGTGAGCACTTCGGCGATCGGCGAGCCTTCGGCGACGAGCCGCGCGAGCAGGCGCGACGTCGCCGGGTGCGCCGCGCATTCGGCCGGTGCGACGAGCAGGAAGCGGTCGTCGGCCAAGGGCAGGAGTTGGCTGTTGAAGAGGTATGTCGCGACGGCGTCCGCGAGCGACACTTCGTCCTCGCGCACGACGACCGGCGTGAAGCGCGGGCCGGCCGCGCCCGCGAGCGCCTCGAGCGTCGCGGTCTGGTCGACGAACGCGCGCTCGTGGCAGAACAGGAACGCTCCTTCGCCGACCGCGATGACGTCGTTGTGAAAGACGCCGGCGTCGATCGCCTCCGGCAGCTGCTGGGTGAAAACGACGCGCGCCGGATCCAGGCCGTGCCGCCGCACGATCGCTTCGCTCGCCTCGCGCGTCTGCCGCGCGGGATAGCGCGCCGGCGCGGTGCTCGCGCCGAAGCCGCGGCGGCCGTATACGAACCACTCGACGCCCGGCGCATCGATGGCGGGCGCGAAGCGCGTGTGGTTCGCCGCGCCCTCGTCGCCGAACTGCGGCGCCGGGGGCAGCGCGTCGTGCACGCAAAAGCGCGCCGTATCGGCGAAGATCGCACGCAGGACGCGTGTCGTCGTGGGCGTCTCGATCGCGCGGTGGAAGTGCGTGACGAGGTTCGCGGGCGTGACGTGCACGCGGCCATCGGCGCAATCGGCCGACGCGCTCACCGTTGCCGCGTTCGCCACCCACATCGATGCCGCCGACGAGCACGCGGCGAGAATCTCCGGCGCTTCCTTTCCAGCGCGCACGATGACGTCGCGATCGCTGCCGGTGAAGCCGAGCGTGCGCAGCGCCTGCACGTCCGGCCGCTCCTGCGGCGGCAGCACCGCCTGCGCGAAACCCCGCGCGGCGAGCGCGCGCATTTTCGCGAGCCCCTGCAGCGCCGCTTCGCGGGGATTGGCCGTCTGCTGCGCGTGGCGCTGCGCGGCGACGTTGCCGCGCGCGAGCCCCGAATAGTTGTGCGTCGGCCCGGGCAGCCCGTCGAAGTTGAGCGGCGCCATCGTCCGTTGCGCTGCGTCGTTCATCGGTCCGCGGGCGCGAGCGGCACCGCGCGCACGGTGTCGCCCTCCGCGACACCGAGCGCCTCGGCGGCGTACGGCAGCAGCGGGAACCGATCGACGCGCGCCGGCGCCGCCGCGACGAGCCCGCGCCAGGTCGCGAACTGGCGATTGCAGACCAGCCACAGGATGTCGTCGGTGAGGCTGTCCGGCACCGGGTCTTCCTCGCCCAGCGTGCACGTCATGACCGACGCACGGCGGATCGCGTCGATGTTGCTGCATGCGCATTCGACGGTGGGGCCGGCGTCGAAGATGTCGACATAGCCCTCGTAGCGGAAGCCCTCCTGCTCGAGCATCGCGCGCGCCGCGGCGCTGTCGGCGTGCACCATGGCGATCGCCTCGCGCGCCGCGGGCGCAAGCAGATTGACGTAGACCGGGTGGCGCGGCATCAGCTCGGCGATGAACGATTTCTGGCCGGTGCCGGTCAGATAGTCGGCGCGCGAGAATTCCATCGCGAAGAAGTGCCGGCCAAGGCCCTCCCAGAACGGGCTCTTGCCGTCGGCGTCGAGCCGGCCGCGCAATTCGGCGATGACGGTCTGCGCGAAGAGCTGCTCGAATTCGGCAATGAACAGCAGGCGGCTCTTCGCGAGCAGCGGCCCGTTCTTGCCCGTCCGGTAGCGCTCGTCGAGGAACAACGAGCAAAGCTCGGTGTGCCCCGTGTGGTCGTTGCAGAGGAAGAGCGTCGGCGCCACCGTATAGACGTCGAGCGCGTGCGACGCGTGGACCAGCGTGCCGACGTGGTAGTTGTACCAGGGCTCCTTGAGGCCGACGGCGGCTTCGATCGCACTGATGCCGACGACGCGCTCGCCGCCGGCGGCCGTCTCGGCGAGGACGAACATGTAGCACGCGCTCGCCTTGTCGGTGGCGCCCTGGAACGACGCGAGCGAGCGCTCGATCCGCTCGAGCAGGCGGTCGCGATCGGCTGGCAGCGTGGTGAGCCCGCTCCCGGTTCGCTCGGACAGCGCGAGGACCGCTGTCAAGTCGCCGTGGGCGATCGGACGGACGAAGAACATTCGGGGTCAGGGCAAGAACCCGCCCCGCGTTACGTCAGCGCGCGATTGACGGCCGTCTCGAGCCGCCCGAGGCCCTCGAGGATCTCGTCGAGCGAGATCACGAGCGACGGCGCGAGCCGCACCACGTCGGGGCCCGCCATCAGCACGAGCAAGCCGGCGTCGCCTGCTGCGCGCATCACGTCCGCCGCCTTGCCGCGGAAGGCGTGCGCGAGCTCGCAGCCGATCCACACGCCTTCGCCGCGAACGTCGGCGAACACCGGGCGCCGTGCGTTGATGGCGCGCAGGCCCTCCATGAAGAGCGCATGGCGCGCCTTGACGCCGTCGAGCACCTCGGTGGTGTTGATGACGTCGAATACCGCGCCGGCGACCGCGCAGGCGAGCGGATTGCCGCCGTACGTCGTGCCGTGCACGCCGACCGCGAACGCGCTCGCGACGTCCGCCGTGGTCAGCATCGCGCCGATCGGGAATCCGCCGCCGAGGCCCTTCGCGCTCGTCAGGATGTCGGGAACGATGCCCTTCTGCATGTACGAGAACAGGGCGCCGGTACGTCCCATGCCGCTCTGGATCTCGTCGAGGATCAGCAGCGCCCCGTGCTCGGTGCAAAGCCGCCGCGCCGCCTGCAGGTATTCGGGTCGTCCCGGCATCATGCCGCCCTCGCCCTGCATCGGCTCGAGGATCACCGCGCAGATCTCCGCTCCATGCGCGGCGAATTCCGCTTCGAGCGCGGCGATGTCGTTGTAGCGCAGGTGCGTGAAGCCGGTGGGGTTCGGCCCGAAGCCCGTCGCGTATTTCGCCTGGCCGCCCGCCGTTACCGTGAAGAGCGTTCGGCCGTGGAATGCGTTCAGCGTCGAGACCACGCGCATGCGATGCGCGCCGTAGCGATCGTGCGCGTAGCGACGCGCGAGCTTGAGCGCCGCCTCGTTCGCCTCCGCGCCGGAGTTGCAGAAGAACACGCGCTCGGCGAACGTCGCGTCGGTGAGCCGCTTCGCGAGGCGCAGCGCAGGCTCGTTCGTGAACCAGTTCGAGACGTGCCAGATCGTGCGCGCCTGGTCCTCGAGCGCGCGGATCATCGCCGGGTGGCAGTGTCCGAGCGCGGTGACCGCGACGCCGCTCGCGAAATCGATGTACATCCGCCCTTCCTGATCCCAGACGCGCGAGCCTTCGCCGCGCACCGGAATGAACTCCGCCGGCGCAAAGCACGGGACCATCACCTCGTCGAAGAGCGCCCGCGTGACCGGCATCGTCGCCGCGTCACGGCTCGGCGTGGCGTCGCGGCGCGACGCGGCGGCGACGGCCGCCTGGGCAGCGGAGGAGAGGGCCATGGATGCTCGTTGCGTCAGCCCGCGCAGGCGACGATCGGCGTCGGGGCAAAGCGCCCGGCGTTGGCGGGATCGATCGTCACGGTGCTATGGTGGCGCGGTGTCGGAGCCGTTAGTGTAGACGAAATGACGCCACGCACCGCCCTCGCCGCCGCTGCGTTGCTGATGGCCCTCGCGGTCGCGCTCGGCGCATTCGGCGCGCACGCGTTGAAGGCGCGCCTGACGCCCGACATGCTCGCGGTGTGGCAGACGGGAGTCACGTACCACGCGCTTCATGCGCTCGCGCTGCTCGTCGCCGGCGTGCTGATGCTGCAGATCGGCGGCAGCGCCGCGCTCAACTGGGCGGCCTATCTGTTCCTGGCGGGCATCGCGCTCTTTTCGGGAAGCCTGTATCTCCTCGCGCTCGGCGCGCCGCGCGCGTTCGGCCTGGTGACGCCGTTCGGCGGCGTGTCGTTCATCGCCGCGTGGGTGGCGCTGGCAGTCGGGGTATTGACGCGTCTCCGTTGAGCCCGGGCCAACGCCTCGGCGATCCGGCGCCCCTCGTCATTGGGCGCCACCTCGACACTTGTCCAAATTGAAACGACACATGTCGCGCAAACGGCGAGCGCGGCCGAGACATCCCGTTGCAACGTCGAGTTCCCCGGCGCCGCTTCGAGAGGCGCGGCGGGGCTTCGTGGGCGCGATCGCGTTTGCGTCTCGGAGCGCGCACGGCGCATAATCGCCGGTTGCCATCGCGCACCCGCGCCTCCATCTATCGAGCGCTTTGCGCGACCGGAATCCACTATGAGCAAATCCGCCATCGCCATCGCCACGGCGGTCGTGTGCGTCGCTGCGGCGGGTGGCTACTGGCTGGGAACCCACCGCGGCGTCCCGGCCGGCGTGCCGGCGCCCGCGACGTCGGCTGCGACCGCGCCGGGCAAGGGCCCGCCCGGCGCGCCGGCCCCGATGGTCGTCGAAACGGCCAAGGTGGCAGTGCAGGCGTTGCCGCAGACGATCACCGCGGTGGGCAGCCTGCGCTCCGACGAATCCGTCACCGTCCGGCCCGAGGTCGCGGGGCGCATCCGCGACATCCTGTTCCAGGAAGGCCAGCACGTCGCCAAGGGCGCGACGCTCATCCGCCTCGATGCCGCCGTCAACGCCGCCGAGGTCGAGCAGGCGCGCGCCAACCTGAAGCTCGCTCAAAGCAAGTACAACCGCGCGGTCGAGCTGTCGCAGCAGAACTTCATCTCCGGGCAGGCGCGCGACGAGGCGGAGAACAACCTGCGGGTCGCCGAAGCGGCCGTCGCGCTCGCGGCGGCGCGCCTCGCGAAGACGGAGATCAAGGCGCCGTTCTCGGGGGTCATCGGCCTGCGCGTCGTTTCGGTGGGCGATTACGTCAAGGAGGGCCAGGACGTCGTCAACCTCGAAGCGATCGATTCGCTGAAGGTCGACTTCCGGGTGCCCGAGATCTACCTCACGCAGGTACAGGTCGGCCAGACGCTCACCATCGCGCTCGACGCGCTGCCGGGGAAGAGCTTCGAGGGCAAGGTGCTCGCCCTCAATCCGCTGATCGACGCGGCCGGTCGCGCGATCGTCATCCGGGCCGTGGTGCGCAATACCGACACGTCGCTGCGGCCGGGCATGTTCGCGCGCGTGAAGCTCATCACGCGCGACGCGAAGGAAGCGCTCGTCGTGCCCGAGCAGGCGATCGTGCCGCAGGGCGACGAGCAATACGTGTTTCGCGTCGTCGACGGCAAGGCCGCGCGGGTCAAGATCGACATCGGCCAGCGGCGCGACGGCAAGGTCGAGGTGCTGAAGGGACTGAGCGCGAACGACGTCGTCGTCACCGCCGGCCAGTTGAAGCTGCGGGACGGCGCGCCGGTGACGATCGCCAATCTCGGTGCCGCGGCTGCCGCCGATCGCGCGCCGCGCAACAAGGCCGACAACTCGGCGGTGCCGTCCCCCAAATCGTAAAGTGCAACTCCCCGAGATCTGCATCAAGCGGCCGGTCCTCGCGACCGTCCTGTCGCTCATCATCGTCCTCGTCGGGCTGATCTCGTACACGCGGCTGTCGGTGCGCGAGTACCCGCGGATCGACGAGCCCGTCGTCAGCGTCAACACGACGTATCGCGGCGCCTCGGCCGAGGTCGTCGAGTCGCAGGTGACGAAGCCGCTCGAGGATTCGCTCGCCGGCATCGAGGGCGTCGAGCTGATGACCTCGCAGAGCCGCTCGGAGCGAAGCCTGATCAACGTCCGCTTCACGCTGAAGCGCGACCCGGACTCGGCGGCCGCCGACGTGCGCGACAAGGTTGCGCGCGCCCGCGGCAAGCTGCCGGACACGATCGACGAGCCGATCATCGCCAAGGTGGAGGCCGACGCGAATCCGGTGATCTACATCGCCGTCGAGGCGGGGTCGCTGTCGCCGCTCGACGCCTCCGACTACGTCAAGCGTTACGTGCAGCCGCGGCTCTCGGTGCTGCCCGGGGCCGCCGACGTGCGCATCTTCGGCGAGCGGCAGGTGTCGATGCGCATCAACCTCGACCGCACGCGGCTCGCCGGGTACAAGCTCACCGTGCAGGACGTCGAGGACGCGATCCGTCGCCAGAACGCCGAGATCCCGGCGGGCCGCATCGAGTCGTCGGCACGCGAGTTCACCGTCGTCGCCGAGACCGACGTCCGCACGCCGGAGCAGTTCAACGACCTGATCGTCGCCAACGTGTCGGGCTACCCGGTGCGCATCCGCGACATCGGCAACGCGGAAATCGGCCCCGTCGACGAGCGCACGATCTCGCGCTTCAACGGCAAGCCATCGCTCAACATCGGCGTCGTCAAGCAGGCGGTCGCGAATCCGCTCGAGCTCTCCAACGCGGTGCGCAAGGAGGTGGAGCGCATCAACGAGGGACTGCCGACCGGCATGAAGCTGATCATCGCCTACGACACGTCGGTGTTCATCGACCGCTCGATCAGCTCGGTTTTCAGTACGATCGCCGAGGCGGTGGTGCTCGTCGTGCTGGTGATCTTCTTCTTCCTCCGGAGCCTGCGCGCGACGATCATCCCGATCGTCACGATCCCCGTGTCGCTGGTCGGCGCGTTCGGGATCATGTATGCGTTCGGCTTCACGATCAACACGCTGACGCTGCTGTCGATGGTGCTCGCGATCGGCCTCGTCGTCGACGACGCCATCGTGGTGCTCGAGAACATCTTCCGCCGGGCGGAAGAAGGCGAGCAGACCGTCGTCGCGGCGATCAACGGCTCGAAGGAGATCGGCTTCGCCGTC
>JBLMWW010000174.1:0-6840 GCA_050257435.1 Rudaea sp. | reverse complement strand
GCGCGAATCGTGCGCGGACGACACCCCCGGCGCGCGGCGGCGCGCGTCACGTCAGGCTGCAGGCTGCGTCCCGAACGGCATGTCCAGCACGAACAGCCAGCCCCCATCCGATTGGCGCCGGGCCACCTCGACCGCGCTGCCCGACATCTTCCCGGGCTTGCCGTCCGGTCCCGTCACGTCCAGCGTCCAGTCGTTGGCGAGCAGCGCGATGTCGCCGGCCTGCGCGACGAGCCGGCCCGACGTCGCGATCTTCGGCTTCATCGCGATGAAGCCGGCGAGCGCCTCGCGGATCGCCGCCGTTCCGGTGACGACGGTGCCCGGCATTGGCATCAGCGCCGCCTGGGGCTCGTAGAGCGCCATGAGGCGATCGAGATCACCCGCATTGAGCGCGTCCTCGAACATGCGGTCGAGCGCCACGGGATCCGTCGTCATCGCAGCATCCTCGGGTTGCGGTTGGCCATGGACCGATCCATTGCGGCCCATCAGTCGTAGCGATAGAACCCGCGCTTGGCCTTGCGGCCGAGATAGCCGGCCGCGACCAGCTCCTTGAGCAGCGGCGCCGGCCGATACTTCGGATCGTTGAAATCGGCGTAGAAGACGTTCATCACCGCGAGCAGCACGTCGAGGCCGATCATGTCGGCGAGCGCGAGCGGGCCGATCGGATGGTTGCAGCCCAGGCGCATGCCGTCGTCGATGTCCTCGGCGGAGGCGAGGCCCTCCTGCAAGGCGAAAATCGCCTCGTTGATCATCGGGCAAAGGATGCGATTGACGACGAAACCCGGGCTGTTCTTCACGACGATCGGCGTCTTGCCGAGGCGCTTCGCGAACGCCTGAGTCGCCGCGATCGTTTCGTCGCTCGTCTGCAGGCCGCGCACGAGCTCGACCAGCGCCATCATGGGCACCGGGTTGAAGAAATGGATGCCGAGGAACCGATCGGGCGCCTTGACGACGGCCGCGAGCGACGTAATCGAGATCGACGAGGTGTTCGTCGCGAGGATCGCACCGGCCGGGGCGACGCCATCGGCCTGCTTCAGGATACGCAGCTTGAGCTCGAGATTCTCGGTCGCCGCCTCGATCACTAGCCGGCAATTTGCGAGATCGGCGTAGTCGATGCCACCGCGCACCCGCGCGAGCGCCGCGCGGCCCGCCTCGGCGGTGATCTTGTCCTTCTTCTGCAGCCGCTCGAGGCTCGACGCGATCGTCGCAAGGCCGCGATCGACGGCCGGCTGCGCGACGTCCACCATGACGACGTCGATGCCCGCCACCGCGCACGCCTGCGCGATCCCGTTGCCCATCGTGCCGGCACCGATGACGCCAACCCGTTCGATCTCCATCGCCCGCTCCGCTCATCACAGGTCGTTCATTATGCCTCTCCGGCGCCGGTTTTCTCGGACTCGAGCGAGCGAGCCGCGGCGCCGGCGACGCGCGCATCGCAAGGCGGCGCAACGCGCAATCCCGCAAGCATCGAGTCGACCAGCGCCGGCGCGACCGCCGCAAGGTCGAACGCCGACGGATCGAGCAGCCATTCGTGCATGATGCCGTGGATATAGGCGTGAAGCGTCAGCGCCGCGAGCGAGGTGTCGGTGTGCGCGGGCAACTGGCCGGCATCGACCGCCTGTGCGAGCACGATCTCGACCTTCGACAGCGCATGGCAGCGGTCGCGGCGGCGGCGCTCGGCGAGCGGCGCGAGGTCCGCGGCGCGCTCGCGCTCGTGGAACATGAGGTCGAACACCGCCTGCGCATGCGAATCGCGGGCGAGGCGCATGAGCGCGCCGAGCGCGAGTTCGCGCAGCGCGGCGAGTGGATCGTCCTGCCGTGCCGCACTCGTGGCGTGCAGCATCGACTCGAGCGGTAGCGTCGCCCTCTCGCACATCGCCGCATACAGGTCCGCCTTGTCGCGGAAGTGCCAGTAGACGGCTCCGCGCGTTACGCCGGCGGCGGCCGCCACCTCCGCGAGCGTGCTGCCCGCCACCCCCCGCTCCCGAAACACGCGCTCGGCCGCGTCGAGCAGCTGCTCGCGCGTGATCGCCGCCTCTTCTTTGGTCCGTCTCGCCACGCCATCCCTCGTTCGCGCCCTCGTCCGCATCGGCCGTCGTCACCCTTCGGCGCGGTCGCGCCTCGCCGGGGGCGGCCGCGACTCGCCCCGCGGCCGCGGCGGGCGTGCGGCGCGGGCTCCATGACCCCCGTCGCCGGCGCCGTACGCCGGCCACTGCCGGGCGGATCGTGCGGGCCACTTTACAAACAGACGCGATTGTATGTATCCTGAGCCGCTCGCACAAGGCGCACCGCAACATCCGCCCGCGCCGCGTCTCCTGGAGCCGCACGATGTCCCTTCCCCTGCGCCATGCCAGCCGCCTTCTCGCCGTCCTCGCGACCGTTGCCGTCGCCGCCTGCAGCAAGGGACCGCCGCCAACGGCGGGCTTCCACGGCTTCCCCCCGGCCGAGGTGACGGTCCGCGCGGTCGAGCCGCGGACGTTTCCGGTGAGCTTCCAGTACGTCGGGCAGACGCAGGGTTCCAAGGACGTGGAGGTCCGCGCCCGCGTGACCGGGATCATCGAGAAGCGGCTCTACCAGGAAGGCTCGTTCGTCAAGGCGGGCCAGCCGCTCTTCGTCATCGACGCGCGCCCCTACGAGGCGCAGGTCGCCGCCGCTCGCGCGGATCTCGCGCGTGCGGAGGCGCAGAAGGCGCAAGCCGACCGCGAGTCCGCGCGCCTGAAGCCACTGGCCGAGCGCCAGGCGATCGGGCAGAAGGAGGCGGACGACGCCGCGTCGGCCGCCGACCTCGCCGCGGCCGGCGTCAAGGTCGCGCAGGCAAAGCTCGCGGAGCTCAGCCTGAACCTCGGCTACACGAAGGTCGTCGCGCCGATCGCGGGGCTTTCGAGCCGCGCGCAGAAGTCCGAGGGCAGCCTCGCGACCGCCAACGAGACGCTGCTCACGACGATCTCCCAGACCGATCCGATCTGGATCGTGTTCAACGTGTCCGAGAACGAGCAGTTGCGCCTCAACCGCGCGGTCGCCGCAGGCCAGCTGCGGCTGCCCAAGGACAACCGCTACGAGGTGACGATCGTCCTGTCGGACGGGTCGACGTTCCCGCGCCGGGGACGCATCAACTTCTCCGACACGCGCGTCAACCCGACGACGGGCACCTACGAGATGCGCGCCGAAGTTCCCAACGCCGACGCGGCGCTCAAGCCCGGCCAGTTCGTGCGCGTCGTCCTGCGCGGCGCCACGCGGGAGGACGCGCTCGCCGTGCCGCAGGTGGCCGTCCTCGACGGTCCGCAGGGCAAGTTCGTCTACGTCGCCGGCAAGGACAAGGACGGCAAGGACGTTGCGATGCCACGCCCGGTGCAGGTCGGCGATTGGGTCGACGCGAACGGCAGCAACCAGTGGGTGATCGAGTCCGGCCTTACGCCCGGCGACAAGGTGATCGTGAACGGCGTCGCCAAGATCATGCCGGGCGCCGCGATTCACGTCGTCGAAGGGGCCGGCGCGAACGCACCGGCGGGCGGCGCACCGATCGACCCGCCGGGCGCCGCGCGGGAGGCGGCTGCCACGTCACCCCCTGGCGGGCAGGCCGCGACCAAGCGCTAGCCCGGACAGCCGTAGCGGAGACGCCATGCTTTCGCGCTTTTTCATCGATCGTCCCATTTTCGCCGCGGTCATCGCGACGTTCATCGTGCTCGCGGGTCTCGCGGCGATGCGCTCGCTTCCGGTCGCGCAATATCCCGAAATCGCCCCGCCGGTCGTGACGGTGCAGGCGGTCTATCCCGGAGCCTCGGCGCAGACGCTCGAGCAGTCCGTCGCCTCCCCGCTCGAGAACGCGATCAATGGCGTGCCGGGGATGATCTACATGAGCTCGTCGTCGGCGTCGAACGGCGTCGTGCAGATCCAGGTGACGTTCGACATCGGCACGAACGTCGACATCGCCTCGGTCAACGTCAACAACCGCGTCAACGAGGTGCTGCCCCGCCTGCCGGAGGAAGTGCGCCGGCAGGGCGTGACCGTCGAGCGCGGCAGCTCGGCGTTCCTGCAGGTGCTCGCGTTCTATTCGCCGGACGGGCGCTTCGACGACCTCTACACGTCGAACTACGTGACGCTCAACGTGCTCGACCAGCTCAAGCGGCTGCCGGGCACGACGAACGTGCAGATCTTCGGCGCGCACGACTACGCAATGCGGATCTGGCTCAAGCCCGACCGCCTGGCGCAGCTGCGCCTGACGCCCTCGGACGTCATCGCGGCGGTCAACGAGCAGAACGCGCAGTTCGCGGCCGGCAAGGTCGGGCAGGCGCCGGCGCCTTCGAACCAGTCGCTCGTCTACACGATCACCACGCGCGGCCGGCTTTCCGACCCGAAGGAATTCGACCAGATCATCGTGCGCGCGAACCCCGACGGCTCCACGGTGCGGCTCGCCGACGTCGCCCGCGTCGAGCTCGGCTCGAAGGACTACGAGTTCAAGGGGCGATTCAACGGGCGCGACGCGACGCTCGTCGGGATTTTTCTCTCGCCCGGCGCGAACGCGCTGGAAGTCGCGCAAACGGTGCGCGCCGAGATGGCGTCGCTCTCGACGCGATTCCCCGAAGGCCTCGCGTACGCGGTGCCGTACGACACGACGCGGTTCGTGCAGGTCTCGATCCGCGAGGTGCTGAAGACGCTCGGCGAGGCGATGATCCTCGTCTTCCTCGTCATCTATCTGTTCCTCCAGACATGGCGCGCCGCGATCATTCCCTTCGCCGCGGTGCCGGTCGCGCTGATCGGCGCGTTCGCCGGCATCTACGCGCTCGGCTACACGATCAACACGCTGACGCTCTTCGCGATGGTGCTGTCGATCGGCATCGTCGTCGACGACGCGATCGTCGTGCTGGAAAACGTCGAGCGGCACATGCGCGAGGACCGGCTGCCCGCGCGCGACGCGGCGCTTCGCGCGATGCGCGAGGTGACGGGGCCGATCATCGCGATCGTTCTGACGCTGACCGCGGTGTTCGTGCCGATCGCGTTCCTGGGCGGCCTCGCCGGCGAGCTCTACCGGCAGTTCGCCGTCACGATCGCGATCGCCGTGGTCATTTCCGGCGTCGTCGCCCTGACGCTTTCGCCGGCGCTTTGCGCGCTGATCCTGCGACCCCACGAGCCGCCGAACCGCTTCTTCGTCTGGTTCAACCAATGGTTCGCGCGCGTCACCGCACGCTACAACGACGGCGTCGTCTGGATGCTGCGCCGTGGCGTCATCGGCATGCTGCTGTTCCTCGGCATGGTCGCGGTCACCGCGTGGCTGTGGCGCGTCACGCCGGGAAGCCTCGTCCCCGACGAGGACCAGGGCTTCTACATCAGCGCGGTCATCCTCCCCGACGGCGCGACGCTCGAGCGCACCGACAAGGTCGTGTCGGAGGTGACGGCGGCGATCCGCTCGAATCCGAACAACCAGGACATCGTCGCGTTCACCGGCTTCGACTTCATCGGCGGCGGCTTCCGCAACAACGCCGCCACGATCTTCGTCACGCAAAAGCCGTGGGACGAGCGGACGGTGACGGCGCCGCAGCTCGTCGGCGAGCTCTTCGCCAAGACCGCCCACATCAAGGAAGCGATCGTCCTCGCGTTCAACCCGCCGCCGATCTTCGGGCTCGGCACCGCCGGCGGCTTCGAGTTCTATATCCAGAACCGCGGCCAGGGCGGCGCGAAGCGCCTCGACGAGGTGAAGAACGCGTTCCTCGCGCGCGCCAACCGCGACCCGGAGCTCGCCGGCGCGCAGACACTGTGGCGGGCGACGGTGCCGCAGCTCTCCGTCGACGTCGACCGCGAGAAGGCGAAGACGCTCGGCATCCCGATCAACGACATCTTCGCGGCGCTGTCGGCGACGC
This sequence comes from Rudaea sp., assembly GCA_050257435.1. Classification (GTDB taxonomy): domain Bacteria; phylum Pseudomonadota; class Gammaproteobacteria; order Burkholderiales; family Casimicrobiaceae; genus VBCG01. The sequence continues at coordinate 988 of JBLMWW010000174.1, read as the reverse complement.
TCGGCACCTACTACGTCAACGACTTCAACAAGTACGGCCGCGCATGGCAGGTGCTGATGTCCGCGGAACCCGCGTACCGCAACCGTCCCGACGACATCGGCGCGGTCTACGTGCGCTCGGCGAAGGGCGAGATGATTCCGCTGTCGTCGGTGGCGACCGTCCGCTATGCGTCGGGCCCGGACGTGCTCGACCGCTTCAACAACCTGCCGGCGGTGAAGATCATCGGCCAGGCGGCGCCCGGCTACAGCTCGGGACAGGCGATCGCGCGCGTCGAGCAGATCGCGAAAGAAGTGCTGCCGGCGGATTTCAGCTACGACTGGGGCGGCACGTCGTACCAGGAGAAGAAATCGAGCGGCGCCGCCACGTTCGCGCTCGGCCTCGCCGTCGTCATGGTGTTCCTGATCCTCGCGGCGCAGTACGAGCGGCTGTCGCTGCCGCTGTCGGTGCTCCTCGCCCTGCCGTTCGGGACCTTCGGCGCACTGGCCGCGATCTGGCTGCGCGGCCTCACCAACGACGTGTATTTCCAGATCGGCCTCGTGACGCTGCTCGGCCTCGCCGCGAAGAACGCGATCCTGATCGTGGAATTCGCCGTGCTGAAGACGCACGAGGGCCTCTCGCCGTCGGCCGCCGCGATCGAAGGCTCGCGGCTGCGCTTCCGGCCGATCCTGATGACCTCGCTCGCGTTCATCCTCGGCGTGTCGCCACTCGCGTTCTCGACCGGTGCCGGCGCGGGTGCGCGCCATTCGACGGGGACCGGCGTGATGGGCGGGATGCTCGCCGCGACGTTCCTCGCCGTGTTCTTCGTGCCGCTCTTCTACCGCGTCATCGCCGAGCGGCGGCTCATCGAGCGGCGCAGCCACGACGAGCTCCTCGCGGAGGTGAAGCACGTGCGCGATGCCTCGCACCACGTGCCGCATACGCCGGGGCATCCACCGGTGCCGGCCCATGGAGACTAGGATGCGCATCCCGCGACACTCGCTCCGCTCGG
>JBLMWW010000173.1:0-5278 GCA_050257435.1 Rudaea sp. | reverse complement strand
GCGAACGAGGGGATCGCCGCGTTCCTCGCGAAGCGCCCGCCCACCTGGGAGCACCGCTGATGAATCCCGTTTCGCCCGTCCACGCGATCGTCGCACGCTGCCAGGCGCTGTTCGACGATCTCGACTTCAATGCCGTCAAGGCCTGGAAGGCTGTCGCGCCCGGCCGCAAGGCGATCGGCTACATGCCGATCTACGTGCCGCGCGAGATCGTGCACGCGGCCGGCATGCTCCCGGTCGGCATCCTTGGCGGCGGCGACCAGCTCGAGGTGATCCAGGGCGACGCCTACTACCAGAGCTACATCTGCCGCATCCCGCGCTCGACGATCGAGCTCGGATTGACCGGCCGCCTCGACTGTCTCGACGGCATGCTGTTCCCGTCGATCTGCGACGTGATCCGCAATCTGTCGGGGATGTGGCAGATCCTGTTCAAGGACAAGTACGTCCGCTACTTCGACGTGCCGCAGAACTACGAGGACGCGATCGGGGGGACGTTCTACCTGCACGAGCTCGAGGTGCTGCGCGACGACCTCGGCCGCGTCTCCGGCCGCCCGGTCGACGACGACGCGCTGCGGGCGTCGATCCGCGTCTACAACGACAACCGCGCCGCCGTGCGCGACCTCTACGCGTATCGCTCGGAAAAGCCGTGGCAGGCGCCGACGTCGGAGGTCTACCTCGTGCTGCGTGCCGGCATGATCCTGCCGCCGGAGGAGCACACGGCGCTCATCCGCGAATACATCGCGGCGGCCGACCAGGCCGCGCGGCCGAAGCGTGACAACGCGCGCATCGTGATGACCGGCTCGTTCTGCGAGCAGCCGCCGCTCGGCCTCATCAAGTCGATCGAGATGGCGGGCTGCTACATCGTCGACGACGACTTCATGCTCGTCACCCGCTGGCTCACCGACGACGTGGCGACCGACGGCAACCCGCTCGAGGCGCTGTCGAAGGCGTTCCTGCGCAGCTCGTCGCAGACCGCGGCGCGCTACGACGCGAAGCGCGAGGACAAGGGCATCTTCCTGCTCAAGCAGGTGAAGACGCGCGGCGCCGAGGGCGTGATCTTCGCGGCGCCGTCCTTCTGCGACCCGGCGCTCCTCGAGCGGCCGATGCTGCAGGACGTGCTCGCGAAGCACAAGGTGCCCTACACGGCGTTCAAGTACGCCGAGAACACCGGGCAGATGGCGCCGATCCGCGAGCAGGCGGGGACGTTCGCCGATTCGATCAAGCTTTGGAGCGCCGCATGAAGCCGCGCGCGCTTTCGCCCCGCTCGCCGGTCGCTGCCAGTGCGCGGCGCCGTCGCGCCACGATGGAGAACGCCCCATGACGACCCCCGCCCCGATGCCTGCGTCGACGAAGAAGCCGCAGGTCGTCAAGGAAGACGCGATGTGGCTCCAGAAGGAGCTCATCAATCGCAATTACCACGAGCTCGCCGCGGCGCGCGAGACCGGCCGCAAGGTGTCGGCGACGTTCGTTCCGGGCAACCTGAACGAGCTTCTGATGTGCTTCGACTTCGCGCGGAGCCTCCCGGAGACGAACGCGCTGCAGAACGGGCTGCGCAAGAAGTCCGGCAAGCTCATCATGGACGCGGAGCGGGACGGCCAGTCCGAAGACGTCTGCACGTACGTGAAGGCGGACCTCGGGATGATGATGGGCGGCGAGGTCGGGCCGACCGGCGAAGTGCTGCCGCGCCCGGACATCCTGCTCCTGTCGTACACCGGCTGCTTCACGTTCATGAAGTGGTTCGAGCTGATCCGCCACAGGTACGGCTGCGAGACGGTCATGCTGCACGTCCCCTACCAGGGCGACGGGAAGATCGCGCCCAACATGCGCGACTACGTCGTGAAGCAGCTCAAGGAAACGGTGATCCCCACGCTCGAGCGCGTGTCGGGCACGAAGTTCGACATCGACCGGCTCCGCCAATACATGAGGGAGTCGCAGAAGGCCGAGGAAGACCTGGTGGCGGTGCTGCAGTCGGCCAAGCACCGCCCCTCCCCGATCGACGGCTACTTCGGCGCCGTCTACTACATCGGCCCGATCTTCACGGCGTTTCGCGGCACGCCCGAGGCCACGCAGTATTACCGCGTGCTGCGCCAGGAGATCGAGCAGCGCGTGCGGGACGGCAAGGGGCCGGTCACGCCGGACGGCGACATGGGCGAGGAGAAGTATCGCCTCGTCGTCGAGGGGCCGCCCAACTGGACGAGCTTCCGCGACTTCTGGAAGATGTTCTACGACGAAGGCGCAGTGGTGGTGAGCTCGACGTACGCGAAGGTTGGCGGCCTCTACGACTTCGGCTTCCGCCACGACGCGGATCGTCCGCTGGAATCGCTCGCGGAATACTGCCTCGGCTGCTATACCAACCTCAACCTGCCATCGCGCATCGACATGATCTGCCGCTACATCGACGAGTACCAGGCGGACGGGCTGCTCATCAACTCGATCAAGAGCTGCAACAGCTTCTCGGCGGGGCAGCTGCTGATCCTGCGGGAGGTCGAGAAGCGGACGGGGAAGCCCGCGGCGTTCATCGAGACCGACCTCGTCGATCCGCGCTACTTCTCGGCCGCCAACGTCAAGAACCGCCTGGAGAGCTATTTCCAGATGGTGAAGCAGAAGCGCGGCGCCGCCGCCGCGACGGCGCACTGACACGGATCGGAGGCGCGCATGCGTTGCTTCATCGGCATCGACCTCGGCTCGACCACCACGAAGGCCGTCGTGATGGACGACGAGCAGAACGTCCTCGGGCGCGGAATCACGAATTCGCGCTCGAACTACGACACGGCGGCGGCGATCGCCAAGCAGGAGGCGCTCGTGAACGGGCGCTTTCACCTCTTCCGCGACGCGCTCGCCCGTACCGGAGCGCTGAACGGCGCGCTCGACGCGTTCCTGGGCCAGCTCGAGCGGGACTTCCGCCTCGAGCAATATCTGGAGCAGCTCGCGGATCTCGAGGACACGTGCCGTCGCAATGTCGACGCGACGCGCTTCGGCGACAAGGCACCCGCCGTCCGCGCGGCGCTCGGCGAAGTGTTCGTGCGCCTGCAGGCCGGGGCCGCGGCGCTCTTCGCGCCCGGCGCCAAGCGCAAGTCCGATTTCTTCCGCGACATCGCCGGCAGCCAGTACCTCGCCGCCGGCGAGACCGTCGCGAAGGACGCCGGCATCCCCTACGACTTCCTGCTCAACGTCTTCGACCGCTCGATCATCGAGGTCGAGAACCGCGTCTACGACGCCTCGATCCGGCCGCACCTCTTGTCCGCGCTCGAGCGCACCTTCGTCGAGCTTCCGCAGAGCGCGGAGCGGCGCGCCGCGGTCGAGGCGCCGATCAAGGGCATCCTCGACACGGAGATGGAGGAGACTTACATCGTCGGCACGGGCTATGGGCGCGCGCGGCTGCCGTTCTCGAAGGAGCACATCCGATCGGAGATCCTCTGCCACGGCCTCGGGGCGCACGTGATGTATCCGAAGACCGCGACCGTGCTCGACATCGGCGGGCAGGATACGAAGGCGATCCAGGTCGACCCGCACGGCATCGTCGAGAGCTTCCAGATGAACGACCGTTGCGCCGCGGGCTGCGGCCGCTACCTGGGCTACATCGCCGACGAGATGAACATGGGCCTGCACGAGCTCGGCCCGCTGGCGATGAAATCGACGCGAACGATCCGCATCAATTCCACCTGCACCGTGTTCGCCGGCGCGGAACTGCGGGATCGCCTCGCGCTCGGCGACCGGCGCGAGGACATCATGGCCGGGCTGCATCGCGCGATCGTGCTGCGCGCGATGTCCATTCTCGCGCGCTCCGGCGGCATCCGCGATCAGTTCACGTTCACCGGCGGCGTCGCGAAAAACGAGGCGGCGGTCAAGGCGCTGAAGGACCTGGTGCGCGAGAACTACGGCGAGATCACGCTCAACATCAATCCCGACTCGATCTATACCGGTGCGCTCGGCGGCGCGATGTTCGCCTGGCGCGCGGTGATCGAGGAAGGCAAGGTCGCGGAGGCGCGATGAGAGCCGCGGGCGTGCGCCGAGCATCGGCGGCGACAGACGAAGGAGACCGCAGACGATGACTTACACGATCGGCATGGACATCGGCTCGGGCGCCGTCAAGAGCGTGCTGTTCGAGGTCGAGGGCGGCCGGCAGGAATGGCTCGCGCGGCGCTGCGAGCGCATCCGCCGCCGCGATCCGATGCAGCTCGCCCGCGAAGGCTACCAGGGCGTGCTCGACGACGCGGGCGTGCGCGCCGACGACGTCGCGTACGTCGCGACGACCGGCGAAGGGGAGAACGTCCCGTTCGCCACCGGCCACTTCTACTCGATGACGACGCACGCCCGCGGCGGCGTGTACCTGCGTCCGGGCATCAGCGCCGTCGTCGACGTCGGCGCGCTGAACGGGCGCGCGATCTACGTCGACGCGCGCGGCAAGGTGCTCGCCTACAAGATGACGAGCCAGTGCGCGTCGGGCTCCGGGCAGTTCCTCGAGAACATCGCGCGCTATCTCGGCGTCGCGGTCGAGGAGATCGGCCCGCTGTCGCAAAGCTCGAAGAATCCCGAGAAGTGCAGCTCGATCTGCGCGGTGCTCGCGGAGACCGACGTGATCAATATGGTGTCGCGCGGCATCGCGACCCCCGACGTGCTGAAGGGCATCCATCTCTCGATGGCCTCGCGGATCGTCAAGCTGCTGAAGGTCACCGGCATCAAGCAGGGCACGGCGCTCATCACCGGCGGGCTCGCGCTCGACACGGGGCTCGTCGCCGCGATCGGCGAGGAGATGGCGAACGAGAAGGTCCAGGTCGCTGCGGTGAGCCATCCGGATTCGATCTACGCCGGCGCCATCGGCGCCGCGCTCTGGGGTGCCTTCCGGCACGCTAAGCTGAACGAGGCGCCGCAGCGGGCGGCGGCCTGAGGAGACGACCATGGCGCTGTTGATCAACGAGAACTGCACGGCCTGCGACGCATGCAAGCCCGTCTGTCCCAACGAAGCGATCAGCGTGGGCGATCCGATCTACGTGATCGATCCGCTCCGCTGTACGGAATGCGTCGGCGCCGAGGACGAGCCGCAATGCAAGCTCGTGTGCCCGGCCGACTGCATCGTCGACCACCCCGATTTCCGGGAATCGCGCGACGAGCTTCTCGCGAAGTACGAGGCGATTCACGCCTGAACGGGCGTCGCGGCGCCGAACATGCGGGACGGCGTGCGGCCGGCCGTGGCGCGCCGGCGAAACGAGAGGCCTTCGACGGCCGCAACGATCGGACCGCGCGCGACCAGGCGGCGAAACGAGCGGCATTCCCGACGACG
>JBLMWW010000172.1:0-9944 GCA_050257435.1 Rudaea sp. | reverse complement strand
GCACAGGGCAACGTCAAGACGCAGACGCTGCGCGCTTTCTCCAAGGACGAGATGGCCGGAATCATCGGAAAGCTCGGACGCTGAAGCGGCCTGCCGCGACGGTCAGGGCGGGGCGCCCGGGTGGGCGCCCCCTTCCGTTTTTCTGCGTCGGGCGGTGTTCGTGTCCGTCGGCGGGTGTCGGAGGTGGACTTATCGGCGGAGGTTCATGCGCCAACATTTCCACCTCCGACACCGGCTCGGGACACCGGCGTCACACCGCCGCGAAGAATTCCCGCATCGCCTGCAGCGTCTCGTCGGGCACTTCCTCCGCGAGGTAATGCCCCGCCGGCAACGCGCGGCCGCGCACGTCGTCGCCGACTGAACCCCAGTCGTCCAGCGGATTGAAGAACCGGTGCACGATGCCGCGCTCGCCCCACAGCACGAGCAGCGGACACCCGATGCGCCGGCCATCGGTGTCGTGCTCGAGGTCGATCGTTGCCGCCGCCCGATAGTCCTCGCACGTAGCGTGGATCGTCGCCGGGTCGGCGAAGCAGCGCTCGTATTCCGCGAGCGCTCTCGGGTCGAAGTGGGCGAGGCCGGTGCCCCAGCCGCCAAGCTTGCGGTGAAGGTAATACGCGGGATCCGCGCCGATCAGGCGCTCCGGCAGGTCGAAGGGCTGGATCAGGAAGAACCAGTGGTAGTAGGCGGTCGCGAACGCCTGGTCGGTATGCGCGTACATGGTCTTCGTTGGCGAGATGTCGAGCATGACGACCTGCGCGACGGCGTCCGGATGGTCGAGGCACAGCCGATGCGCGACGCGGCCGCCGCGATCGTGCCCGACGAGTCGAAAACGCGGATGGCCGAGGTCGCGCATCAGCTCGACCATGTCGCGCGCCATCGCACGCTTGGAATAGGCGGCATGCGTCGCGTCGGATGGCGGCTTCCCCGAGTCGCCATAACCGCGCAGGTCCGCGCAGACGACCGTATGGTCGCGCGCGAGCGCCGGCGCGACGCGATGCCACATCGCGTGCGTCTGCGGATAGCCGTGCAGCATGAGCACCGGCGGGCCGTTGCCGCCGACGGCGCACACGATCTCGGTCTCCGACGTCCGGATGCGAAGCGCGGTGAACCCCGGAAAGAGATCGCGCTCGCTCGTCGACATGATCAGTCCGCGACCAGCGTTTCCGCCTGCGTGCGCTCGATGCCGACCGATTGCGCGGCCGCGAGCAGGTCCGACCACGTCTTGTCATCGATCGGCACGCCGGTTCGCGCTCGCTCGGCACGCGTGCGACGCTCGATGTCGCCGGGCGCCAGGACGGGCGCGTCCGGCGTGCGCGCCGGCGAAGCCTTCACCCATTCGACCAGTCGCTTCGCTTCGCGCAAGACGCTGCCGTCGGGCGCGTACACCTCGGGCGCGATATAGATCGACAGCATGTTGTTGCGCAGGACCGTGTCCGCAGGATCCGAGCTGCGACCCGTCGTGACCGCGCCGGCCAGAAGATCGGTGACGATCGACAGCGCCGAGCCCTTGTGGGCGCCGATCGTGAGGAGCGCACCCCCGTCGTAGAAGGCACGCGGATCGGTCGTCGGCGCGCCGTGCCGATCGATGATCCAGCCTTCGGGCACCGGCTCGCCCTTGTTCATCGCGACCATGAGCTTGCCTTCGGCGACCGTCGACGTCGTCAGATCGACGATTACGGGATCGCCATCCGCGACCGGGACGCCGATCGAGATCGGGTTCGTCGACAGGCGCCGATCGCTGCCGCCGAAAGGCGCGACGCGCTGTGCGCCGGACGTGTTCAGGAAATGCAGCGACACCAAACCCTCGTCCGCCGCCATCTCCGCCCAGTCGCCGACACGTCCGAGGTGACCACAGTTGCGAAGGCCGATCATCGCGACGCCCGCGGTCTTCGCCTTCGCGATGCCGAGTCGCGTCGCGTACTCGCCGATCACCTGGCCGAAACCGCGATGGCCATCGACGATCGCGAACGCGGGAGCGTCGGCGACGAGCGTCGGCGCGGCGTTCGGCACCAGCGTGCCGTCGCGCACCCAATCCAGGTATTTCGCGACGCGGATCACGCCGTGCGACTCGTGGCCGGCGCAGTTGGCGTCGACGAGGCGCGACGCGACGATCCGCGCCTCCGCCGCCCCGCAGCCCGCGCCGCGCATGATCGACTCGACGAGCGCCGCGAGCCCCGCGGCCGGCACGTTGCGCATCAGTGGATCTCCGGATCGGGTGTTGCCGCGGTTCCCTCGAGAAAATCGAAGTCGCAGCCGTCGTTCGCCTGCGTGATGTGCTGCTGGTAGAGCGCGCCGAACCCGCGCGAGAAGTGCGGCTGCGGCCTTCGCCACTGCGCGCGCCGCCGTGCGAGCTCGGCGTCGTCGACGTCGAGGTGCAGGCGGCGCTCCCCCACATCGAGCACGATCGGGTCGCCGTCGCGCACGAGCGCAAGTGGCCCTCCGACGTACGACTCGGGCGCGACGTGAAGCACGCACGCGCCGTAGCTCGTGCCGCTCATCCGGGCGTCCGAGATGCGCACCATGTCGCGCACCCCCTGCTCGAGGAGCTTCTTCGGGATCGGGAGCTGCCCCCACTCCGGCATGCCGGGCGCACCCTGCGGTCCTGCGTGCTTCAGCACGATCACGGATTCCGCCGTCACCGGGAGCCCGGCATCGTCGATGCGCGCCGCCATGTCGTCGTAATCTTGGAAGACCACTGCCGGGCCACGGTGGCGCAGCAGGCGCGCCTCCGCCGCGCCGGGCTTGATCACCGCCCCGTCGGGGGCGAGATTGCCGCGCAGGACCGCGAGGCTCCCGCTTCCGACCAGCGGTCGTGCGCGAGGGAGGATGACCTCGTCGTCGAACACTTCCGCGCCGGCGAGCGCCTCGCCCATGGATTTGCCCTCCACGGTGCGCGCGTCGAGCGCGAGGAGGTCGGCGATGCGCGCCATCAACGCGCGCAATCCGCCCGCGTAGAAGAAGTCCTCCATCAGGTACTCGCCCGCGGGCCGGATGTTGGCGAGGAGCGGCGTGCGCCGCGAGAGCGCGTCGAAACGGTCGAGCGAAAGCGCAATCCCGGCGCGGCGCGCCATCGCGATCAGGTGCACCAGCGCGTTCGTCGATCCGCCGAGCGCCAGCACCGTGGTGATCGCGTTGTCGAAGCTCGCCGGTGTCAGGAGGTCGCGCGGCTTGACGTCTTCCCAGACCATGTCGACGATGCGTCGGCCCGTCGCCGTCGCCATGCGCGCGTGCCGCGAATCGGCCGCCGGGATCGATGCCGCACCCGAAAGGCACATGCCGAGCGCCTCGACCGCCGAGGTCATCGTCGAGGCGGTGCCCATCGTCATGCAATGACCCGCCGAGCGCGCGATGCCGTTCTCGATCTCCTCCCACGCTTCCTCGGAGAGGCGCCCGGCGCGCTTCTCCGCCCAGTACTTCCATGCATCCGAGCCGGAACCGAGCGCCTGCCCGCGCCAGTCGCCGCGCAACATCGGTCCCGCCGGCAGGAAGATCGCCGGCAGGTTCATGCTGATGGCGCCCATCAGCAGCGCCGGCGTCGTCTTGTCGCATCCGCCCATCAGCACCGCGCCATCCGCGGGATACGAGCGCAGGAGCTCCTCGGTCTCCATCGCGAGCAGGTTGCGGTAGAGCATCGTCGTCGGCTTCTGGAACGGCTCGGACAGCGTCATCGCCGGTATCTCGACGGGGAAGCCACCCGCCTGCCACACCCCGCGCTTCACCTCCTCGGCGCGCTGGCGAAAATGCGTGTGGCAGGGATTGATCTCGCTCCAGGTGTTGACGATCGCGATGACGGGCTTGCCGAGGTAGTCGCGTCGCGAGTAGCCCATCTGGGCCGAGCGCGAGCGGTGGCCGAACGAGCGCAGGTCCGCCACGCCATACCAGCGGTGCGAGCGGAGATCCTCGGGACGTTTGCGGTGAGTCGTCATGGGTGCCTGGGAAACCGCGCGACCTGCTTCGGTGCCAGCGCTGCGGTCCGCACCGATGCACGAGCGGGCGACGCGGTGCGAGACGCGTTCGACGCGGACCCCGATGTTCGGCGCATTATAGGATGCCACTCGCAGGGGCCCGTCCGCAGAACGGCGCCTCCACCTTCGGTGTCGAAGCCATTTTTGGGAGGCTCAGATGAGACGCCGGTTCCTCCCCCGCCGCGCGATACGCTTCGCGTCCCAGGTCGCGCTCGCCGCTGCACTTGCGCTCGTCGTCGACGTCCCGGCCTACGCCGACGACGAATCTCAGGTCGCCCCCGCGAACGGGGACACCAGTGCTTCGACGCTCGATGCCGACAAGCTGTTCGGCGCGATCGTCAAGGTCGCCACGCGATCGGTGCCCGACGCGCGCAGTGCCGACACGCTCGGCACCGAGCGCGAAGGATCCGGCGTAGTCATCGGATCCGACGGCCTCGTGCTTACCATCGGCTATCTGGTCGTGGAAGCGGATGACGTCAAAGTGACCGACGCGAAGGGCCGCGTCTTCCCTGCCCGCGTGGTCGGCTACGACCACGTGAGCGGATTCGGCCTCGTGCGCACGCTGGTGCCGCTCGACGCGACGCCGGTTCCGCTCGGAGATTCGGCCAAGACCACCGAGCACGAGCCGGTGCTGATTGCGAGCGCCGGCGGACGCAATGACGCCTCGTTCGCCTGGATCGTGTCCAAGCGCCCGTTCACCGGCAACTGGGAATACCGGCTCGACTATGCCTTGTTCACGAGCCCGCCGACGGCAAACTGGAGCGGCGCGGCGCTCATCGATCGCGACGGCAAGCTGCTTGGCATCGGCTCGCTCATCGTGCGCGAGGCGACGACCGGGGACCCGAAGATTCCCGGGAACGTGTTCGTCCCGATCGACCTGCTGAAGCCGATCCTCGGCGATCTCGTGCGGCAGGGGCATCGCGCCGGACCTGCGCGCCCGTGGATCGGCATCGCGGCCGACGAGGTACAGGGCCATCTGTTCGTGACGCGCGTGTCGCCCGACGGTCCCGCCGACCGGGCGGGACTCGCGGTCGGCGACATCATCCTCGGCGTGGGTGCCGATCCGGTACGCTCGCAGGACGAGTTCTACCAGCGCATGTGGTCGAACCGAAAGGCGGGCGACGATGTCCCGCTCAAGGTCCTGAAGGGCGTGGACGTCACCGAGATCAAGGTCCGTTCGATGGACCGCCTGGAGTATCTGCGCCCGCAATCGACGATCTGAGCGTGCGCGGCGAGCATCGCGAGACGCGGGGCGAGCGGCGAAGACGCTCGCTCGAGTCATGGGAGAGGTGGACGGGCGCCGCGGCGCCCGTCGTCGCCTCGGACAAGTCGTTGCGGGACGGGCCACTAAAATGCGGCCTCGTCCCGCGGCGCCACGACCGGTCGTCCAACCTGGCGCGGGCGGTCGCAGAGGCCCCTCGCCATGCTCCTTTTCGCGCTGACGATCTTCGCAAGCGCATTCCTGCTCTTCCTCGTCCAGCCGATCATCGCGAAGCAGATCCTGCCGTGGTTCGGCGGGTCGGCGGCGGTGTGGACCACGTGCCTCGTGTTCTTCCAGGCGGCGTTGCTCGCCGGCTACGCGTATTCCGACGGCGTCGTGCGCCGACTGTCGCTGCGCCGCCAGACGGTCGTGCACGCGCTCCTCCTCGCCGCGAGCCTCGCGGTGCTGCCGATCGTGCCTGCCGCGTTCTGGAAGCCTTCGGGCAGCGAAAACCCCGCCGCGCTGATCCTCGGGCTCCTCGCGGTCACGATCGGCCTGCCGTACTTCCTGCTGTCGACGACCAGCCCGCTCCTGCAGGCGTGGTTCGCGCATCGCTTTCCCGCCCGCAATCCCTACCGGCTCTTCGCGCTGTCGAACCTCGCGTCCCTCGCCGCCCTCGTCGCGTATCCGTTCGCGATCGAGCCATGGGTGCCCACGCGGCTGCAGGCGATCGCATGGTCGGCCGGCTACGCCGTGTTCGTCGCGCTGTGCGCGGCGACGGCGTGGCGCAACCTGCGCGTGACGCACACGCCGATCGGCGCTGGCGTGGACGATCGTACGGCGGCCGACCCGCCGGGGCCCGGCCCGTCGTCCGCCCATTCGTCGGCGCTTGCGCCGCCGGGCCTCGCGCGTCATCTTCTCTGGTGCGCGCTCGCGGCGACCGGAAGCGTGCTCCTGCTGGCGGTCACGAACCACATCACGCAGAACATCGCCGCGGTGCCGCTCCTGTGGATCGTGCCGCTGACGCTCTACCTTCTCACCTTCATCCTCTGCTTCGAGGGGCGGCGCTGGTACGCGCGGGAGGGATGGCTGCCGATCGTCGCGGCGCTCCTCGGCGTGATGGCGTGGTCGCTCGGCGACCCGCGGCTGACGCACGAGATCGAGCTGCAGATCGCCGTTTTCTGCATCGGGCTCTTCGTCGCGTGCATGTTCTGCCATGGCGAGCTCGCACGGCTCAAGCCCCAAGCGCGGCACCTGACGCGCTTCTACCTCATGGTGTCGCTCGGCGGCGCGGCCGGCGCGGCGCTCGTCGGCATCGTCGCGCCGCTGGTGCTGCCGGCGCACTTCGAGCTCGCCCTCGGCCTGATCGCGGCGGCGGTGCTCCTCGCGTGGCAGGTGCGTCGCGATGCGCGCGTCTTTGCGGTGCTGGCGCTCGCGTCGCTCGCGACGACGGTGGGTTGCGCGATCTGGGCGGTGCAGGAGTTCTACGATTCGACGATCCTTACGGCCCGCAACTTCTACGGCGCACTGCGCGTGCAGGAATTCGGCGACGGCGTCACCCTGCACCGCTCGCTCGTTCACGGCACGATCATGCACGGCGTGCAATATCTCGCGCCCAACTTCCGCGATCTGCCGACGAGCTATTACACGACGTCCTCGGGCATCGGGCGCCTCATGGAGACGCTGCACCCGCGCAAGGACCCGCTGCGCGTGGGCGTGATCGGCCTCGGCACCGGGACGCTCGCCTCGTATGGCACGCCCGGCGACCTGTACCGGTTCTACGACATCAACCCCGAGGTCATCCGCCTCGCCAGGACCGAGTTCAGCTACCTCGCCGACAGCGAGGCGCGGATCGAAACGCCGCTCGGCGACGCGCGCCTGACGCTCGAGCGCGAGGCGCCCGCCGAGCTCGACGTGCTGGCGGTTGACGCGTTCTCGAGCGACGCCATTCCCGTTCACCTCATCACGTCGGAGGCGCTGGGCCTGTATCTCGAGCACGTCAAGCCGGACGGCGTCGTCGCGTTCCACGTCACGAACCGCTACCTCGATCTCGTGCCCGTCGTCGGCGCGCTCGCAGCGGCGCACCACGTCGAAGCGGTGTGGATTCACGACGATGGCGACAACGCGCTCGCGAACCGCAGCGACTGGGTGCTCGTCTCGCGCAATGCCGCGCTGCTCGCGAGCCCCCGGATCGCCGACGCCGCGACGCCGATCCCGCAGCATCCCGAGTGGCGGCTGTGGACGGACGATTTCAACAACCTCGTCCAGGTGTTTCGGCGGTAGCGCGCGGACCGTTCCACTAGAATGGAGGACGTGGACATCGCATCGGCACCGCTCGACAACGCCCGCTACCGCGCGCTCGAGCATCCCGCGGGCGAGCGGTACCTCGAGGTGCTCGACCAGCGCGCGCTGCCGCACACGGTCGCTCGCCTGCGCATTGCGGACGCGAACGGCGCCGCCGCGGCCATTCGCGACATGATCGTCCGCGGCGCCCCGCTCATCGGCGCCGTGGGTGCGTACGGGCTCGCGCTCGCGCTCGATGCGGACCCGACGGACGAAGGGCTCGCGCGCGGGCACGCGATGCTCGATGCGGCGCGGCCGACGGCGGTCAACCTCCGCTGGGCGCTCGATCGCGTGCGCGATCGCGTGTCCGGAATGCCGCCGGCGCGGCGCGCCGACGCCGCCTGGGACGAGGCGGACACGATCCGCGACGAGGACGTCGCGATCAATGCGGCGCTCGGACGCCACGGGCTTGCGCTGCTTTCGGACCTCGCGCGCGGCCGCGACCGGCCCGTGAACGTCATGACGCATTGCAACGCCGGCGCGCTGGCGACCTGCGGCTTCGGCACGGCGACGGCGCCGATCTTCCTCGCGCACGAAGCCGGAGTCCCGATCCACGTATGGGTGAGCGAAACGCGCCCGCGCCTGCAGGGCGCGAACCTCACGGCGTGGGAGTTCGCCGAGCGCGGGATTCACCATACGTTGATCGTCGACGGCGCAAGCGGCCTCCTGATGCAGCGCGGCGACGTCGACATCGTCATCGTCGGCGCGGACCGCGTCGCGCGAAACGGCGACGTGTGCAACAAGATCGGCACGTACGACAAGGCGCTCGCGGCGCGCGACAACGACGTACCGTTCTACGTCGCGCTGCCCTCCCCGACGATCGACTGGCATACGGCATCGGGCGCCGGGATACCGATCGAGGCGCGCTCGAGCCGCGAAGTGCTGGAGGTGCGCGGACGCGATGCCGGTGGCGAAAGTGCGAGCGTCGTCGTCGCCGGCCGTGCCACGCCGGCGCTCAACTATGCGTTCGACGTGACGCCGCAGCGCCTCGTGACCGGCTACATCACCGAGCGAGGCGTCGCGACGAGCATCGCCCGGCTGCACGAATTGTTCGAGGAGCGCCTTTCGTGAGCACACCCGATTCCCGCGACCTGAGGCACGCCGTCGTCGCGACGGCGCGCGAAATGAACGCGCTCGGCATCAATCGCGGCAAGTCCGGCAACGTCAGCGCCCGCATCGACCGCGGGTTCCTGGTCACCCCGAGCGCACTGCCGTACGACGAGACGCATGCGGAGGATATCGTCCACATCGATCTCGGCGGCAAGGCGACGGGCCGGCGCCGGCCGTCGTCCGAATGGCGCTTCCACCACGACATCTACGCGGCGCGGCCGGAGGTGAACGCGATCGTGCACACGCACTCGCCGTTCGCGACGACGCTCGCGTGCCTCGATCGCGGCATCCCGGCCTTCCACTACATGATCGCGATGGCGGGCGGCGACGACATCCGGTGCGCGCCATATGCGACGTTCGGCACGCAGGAACTGTCCGATCACGCGGTGAAGGCGCTGGAAGGACGGAAGGCGTGTCTGCTCGCCCACCATGGTCAGGTCGCCACCGGCGAGACGCTCAAGGCGGCGTTGGCGCTGGCCGTTGAGGTGGAAACGCTCGCGGAGATGTACTGGCGGGCGCTGCAGATCGGAGAGCCGGGAATCCTCGACGAGCGCGAAATGCGAACCGTCCTGGAGAAGTTTTGGGCCTACCGAACGGGCGTCGCCCCCGGAACCTGAAGCTCCTGCATGCGCCGGTGGCGTGAAGCCGCGTTGCATTGACGCAACCGGCGTATGTCTGCCGCGCGCGCAGACAAAGATCGAACCCGGATGGCTCTGCTTGTGCTAGATTACGCGCGGCACGGCAATGACGTGCCCGTGGACGACACGTCAATGCGAGCAACGAATGATGAACGTTTAGATGTACCTTCTAATAGCACTCCGTGTTGCGATCCTCATGCTTCTGCTAGCGGCCGGCTCGGCTCGCGCACAGTCGAGTCAGATCGGCACCGTCGACCGACTGCACATCCGTGCGACCGACGGAATCGTTTACTTCTATATTCAGGGGGTACGATCCACATTACCGGCCTGCGCCTCGCAACCATACTGGGTCATCGCCAATGAAACTTCCGTATCCGGGAAGCAGCAACTTGCATTGCTGATGATGGCGGAAGCGGCAGGTAAACCGGTCATTGTCTACGGTGCGGGAACCTGCACGCGGTGGCCGGACGGCGAGGATGTCCGCGAGATCGCGGTCTTGGACTAGCTCCGCGATGAACTGCTTGCGCCTTGTCCTGCTCACGATCCTCCTGACCCTCTCCACTCAATCCGCGGCAGATCTTACGTTTGCGCGCCGCACGCTCTATGACGCCCCCTTTACGTCGGGAATCGTCGACCTGAATAACGACGGCTACCCGGAGTTGCCAGGGGCTCTCAATGTCCCCGGTG
>JBLMWW010000171.1:0-3219 GCA_050257435.1 Rudaea sp. | reverse complement strand
TTTCGCGCACGGGAGTCGATCGCGGCCGAACTGCGGCCGTTGCTCGGCACCGACGAGAACCGGAGATGGTGATGAACGAGCAGATTTCGCGTCTGATGGATGGTGAGGTCGACGCGCACGAATTGGACGCCATTTGGGCCACGCTGAAAGGCGACGCGGCAATGGCCACGTGGAGCTGTTACCACGCGATCGGCGATGCCCTGCGCGGCGAGACCGCGGTGACGCGCAACGTCGGCAGTGCCGTGGCGCGGCAGCTCGCGGAAGAGCCGACGGTCGTGGCGCCACGCCTGCGCGCCGCCGCGTCGGCCGGTCCGGCCGCATGGCTTTGGGCGATGGCGGCGACGCTCGCCGCGGTCACCGTCGTCGGCTATACCGCCTATTCGATGATCGACGAGGTCCCGGCGGGTTTCGCGAAGGCGCGCGAGGCGGGGACGATGAGCGCGGCGCAGATCCGGCCGCTGACGGTCCCGGCCGACTACCTCCTCGCACACCAGGAATACGCACCGGCGAACGCGCTGCAGGGCGTCGGGCCCTACCTGCGGGACGCAGCCGCCACGGCGCCGATGATGCGGCCCGCCGCCCGCGAATGACGAGGCGGTCGTCGACCGAGCATCCGATCGACCCGGCGCCTCCGATGCAGCACGCATCTCGTCGTTCCCGAAACCTCGCCGGCCGGCTCGTCCCGGCCGTCTTCGTACTTGCGGTCGTCGCGTCCACGGCGCGCGCCGACGATGCCATGGATTGGCTGACGCGCGCCGCGGAGGCCGCGCGCAAGCTCGACTACGTCGGCACGATCGTCTACCAGATCGGGCCGCGCGTCGAATCGTCGCGGATCACCCATCTCAACGACGGCGGCCGCGAATACGCGAAGCTCGTCAATCTCGACGGCCCGGCGCGCGAGGTCGTCCGCGACCAGGGCGAGGTGCGCTGCTACTACCCGGACGCCAAGCTGATGCGCGTCGAGCCGGGGACGTTCCGCAACGTGTTCCCGTCGCTTCTGCCGGAGCAGCAGCAGTCGCTGTCGCGCTTCTACGAGTTCCGCGTGCTCGGCGAGGACCGCGTCGGCGGCCGGCCGGTGCAGATGGTCGTGTTCGAGCCGCGCGACGGGCTGCGCTACGGCCACCGCTTCTGGTCCGACGTGGCGACCGGGCTCCTCCTGAAGGCGCGCGTGGTGAACGAGCACGGCGCCGCCGTCGAGCAGTTCGCGTTCAGCGATCTCACGATCGATCCGAAGATCGACCGCGCGATGATCGAGCCCACCTGGCAGACGGTCCCGCGCGATTGGCAGGTGCTGGAGAGCGTGTCGGGCGACGTCGTGCTGCAGGACACGGGCTGGGTCGTGAACCGCGTGCCGCCCGGCTTCGCGAAGATCATGGAAGGCTATCGCAAGTTGCGCGGCCACCGCGAGCGGGTCGCGCATCTGGTATTTTCCGATGGGCTGGTCTCGGTCAGCGTGTTCGTCGAGCCGCTGGTCGCCGCGTCGGCGCCTGCCGGCTTCCTGCAGCAAGGCGGCCTCAACGTCTATAGCGTCAGGCAGGACGACCATCTCATCACCGTGATGGGCGAGACGCCGAGCGCCACCGTGCGGCAGATCGCCAACTCCGTGACGCACCGCTGACACGGACCGCAACACCCGCTCACACTACAACAGAGGAACGTCATGTTCTCGCTTTCGAAGCCGCTTGCCACCGGCATGGCGGCGGTGTTCTTCGCGCTGTCGCCGCTCGTCGCGCCCGTTTCCGCGCAGGCGCAGGGACGCCTGGGCAGCCTGCCCGATTTCACCGACCTCTACGAGCGCCAGAGCCCGGCCGTCGTGTCGATCGACGTTACGCAAAAGGCGCGGCGGCAACGCTTCCCGGACATTTCCGAGGACGACCCGTTCTACGAGTTTTTCCGCCGCTTCGGCCAGATCCCGCGCAACGGGCCCGGCGGGCAGCGCGAGTTCGAGACGCAGTCGACCGGTTCCGGCTTCATCCTTTCGCCGGACGGCTACATCGTGACGAACGCCCACGTCGTCGACGAGGCGAACGAGGTGACGGTGCGGCTTTCGGACAAGCGCGAATTCGTCGCGAAGGTCGTCGGCACGGACAAGCGCACCGACGTGGCGCTGCTCAAGATCGACGCCAAGGACCTCCCGCGCGTGGTCATCGGGGACCCCGACAGGCTCAAGGTCGGCGAATGGGTGGTCGCGATCGGCAAGCCCTTCGGCCTCGAGAACACGATGACCGCGGGCATCGTGAGCGCGAAGGGCCGTGACCTGCCGCAGGAGAACCTCGTCCCGTTCATCCAGACCGACGTCGCGATCAATCCCGGCAACTCGGGCGGGCCGCTCTTCAACATGAAGGGCGAGGTCGTCGGCATCAATTCGCTCATCTACTCGCGCACGGGCGGCTACATGGGCCTCGCGTTCGCGGTGCCGATCGACATCGCGATGAACGCGGTGACGCAGCTCAAGGAGAAGGGACGCGTGACCCGCGGACGCATCGGCGTGCAGATCCAGGAGCTCACCAAGGAGGCTGCGGAGGCGTTCGGGCTCAAGCAGGCCAACGGGGCGCTGGTGAACAACGTCGAGGCGGGCGGACCCGCGGCCAAGGCCGGCATCGAGTCGGGTGACATCATCCTGAAGGTGGACGGGCGCGACGTGCACTCGTCGAACGACCTGCCGCGCATCATCACGGCGATTCGGCCCGGCACGAAGATCACGCTCACCGTGTGGCGCAAGGGCGCGTCGCGCGACATCCCGGTGACCGTCGCCGAGATCAAGGAGGACAACGCTGCCTCCGCGGCACGCAAGGGCGGCTCGCCGGCCCCCAAGGAGAAGGCGAAGCCCAACCGCATGGGCCTCGTGCTCTCGGACCTGACCGACGAGCAGCGCCAGGAGCTGAATCTCAAGAGCGGCGGCGTGCTGGTCGAGGACGTCGTCGGCGTCGTGCGTGGCAACGTCCAGCCGGGGGACGTCATCCTGGCGATCATCCAGAAGGGCACGCCGATCGAGGCGAAATCCGCGGCGCAGGTGAACGAATACCTCGGCAGGCTCGACAAGGGCGCGGCGGTGACGCTGCAGGTGCGCCGCGGCGACAATGCGTTCTACACGACGCTGAAGCTCGCGAACGGGGAGTAACGGCGCGCCTTCGTCGCGACTCGGACGCTATGGATACGGCGAACTTCGCCGATTTGAGCATGGCGGCGGCGGGTATCCGGCGCGAGCTCCATTACCCC
>JBLMWW010000170.1:0-8786 GCA_050257435.1 Rudaea sp. | reverse complement strand
TCGTACACCGGCAATGCGCTCGCGTGCCGTGCGGCGCTCGCGGTGCTCGACATCTTTCGCGACGACGACGTGATTGCCGCCAATCGCGACAGGGCACGGCGCTGGCGCGAGATGACGGCGCCGCTCGCCGCGCACCACCGCGTGCGCGGCTTGCGCCAATGCGGCATGATCGTGGCATTCGAGGTCGACGGCACCGAGCCCGGATTCGCGCGCGCGTTCGCGCAGGCCGCATTGGCGCGTGAGCTGGTGCTGCGGCCGATCGGCGCCACCGTTTATTTCATGCCACCTTATACGTTGACCGATGACGAATTCGTGCTGCTCGTCGCGCGCACCGTCGAGACGATCGACGCCTGCTAGCATGAAACATCCCCCCACGCTCGCTCCGCTCGCTGCCCCTCGGGGGGCTGGTCAGTGGCTTGGGGCGGCCCGGCGCCACTAGGATGAAACATCCCCCCACGCTCGCTCCGCTCGCTGCCCCCCGGGGGGCTGGTCAGTGGCTTGGGGCGGCCCGGCGCCACTGACATGCTGCGGCTGCGCTGGCTCGGGCTCGCGCTCGCGTGCGCCGCGTTCGCCGCGCACGCGGCGCTGCCGCGGGCGGTCGGCCGCGCGTTCCTCGACGCCGGCATTCCGCTCAACCACGTCGCGATCGTCGTCCAGGACACGGCGAAGCCGCGGCCGCTGTTCGCGTACGACGCGAACCGCGCGCGCAGCCCTGCGTCGGTCATGAAGCTCGTCACGACGTTCGCCGCGCTCGAGCTCCTCGGGCCCGCGTACCGCTGGAGAACCGAGGCCTACCTGGGCGGGCCACTGATCGACGGCGAGCTGCACGGCGACCTGCTCCTCAAGGGCTACGGCGATCCGAAGATCACCGTCGAGCAGTGGCAGGCGTTCATCGCCCAATTGCGTGAAAAGGGACTCGCCGCGATCGACGGGGACCTGGTGCTCGACCGCAGCCGTTTCGCGCTGCCGCCGTACGACGCCGCCGCATTCGACCACGAGCCGCAAAAGCCGTACAACGTCGGCCCGGATGCGCTGCTCGTCAATTTCAAGTCGTTGAAGGTGACGCTCGCGCCGGACGCGGACGGCGCCAGCGTCGCGGTGCGCGCGGAGCCGCCGCTCGACGTCGTGGCGCTCGGTCCGCCGCCGCGGCTGTCGGGCGACGCGTGCGACGACTGGCACGCGCGTGCGGCGCCGCTCGTCGACGATCGCGGCGATCACGCGGCGATCCGCTTCGCCGGCAGCTTTCCCGCGAGCTGCGGCGAGCGCGAGTGGTGGATTTCGATGCTGGACCATCCACACTACGTGCACGCGATCTTCGAGACGTATTTCCGCGCCGCCGGAGGCCGTTTTGCCGGCGGACTCGAGGAGCATCGCGTGCCGGAAGGCGCGACGCCGTTCGCGGTGCTCGAATCGCCGCCGCTCGCGGACATCGTCCGCGACGTCAACAAGCTCTCCAACAACGTGATGGCGCGGCAGATCTTCCTCACGCTCGCCACGACGAGCGCGCCGCCGCCCGCGACGCAGGCGAAGGCCGCCCTCGCGATCAAGCGCTGGCTCGCGCGGCGCAAGCTCGCGCTGCCGGGGCTCGTGGTCGAGAACGGATCGGGATTGTCGCGGCGCGAGCGCGCGAGCGCCATCGCGCTCAATCGCCTGCTGATCGCCGCGAACGCGAGCGACGTGCGCGACCCATTCACGGATTCGCTCGCCGTCGCCGCCGTCGACGGCACCGTCGAGCGGCGCTTCCAGGACGACGACATCGCCGGCCACGCGCTCCTCAAGACCGGCTCGCTCGAGGGCGTGCGCGCGATCGCCGGATACGTGATCGACGCGACGGGGCGCCGCTTCACCGTCGTCGCCATCGTCAACGACGCCAACGCGGCGCGGGCATGGCCCGCGTTCGACTTCCTCGTGCGATGGGTGTACCGCAACGGGGCGACCTGGGATCCCGCGCAGCAGCGGCACTGACACCCACGGGGTCGGAGCAAATCGCGGGAATTTGCTCCGACCCCGATTGGCGTGCGACGTTACATCCCCGGCACCGGCCTGCGGTCGTTGAACAGCAGGAAGCCGCGCACGACGCGGTAGATGACCCAGATCGCCGTCGCGACCCAGATCACCCATGCGAGCGGATACGCGAGGAACAGCGTCACCAACAGCAGGAGAAGGCCGATGGCGTCCCAGAGCAGCGACCACCAGAAGGTGCGGATCAGCCACGTGAGGTGCGACTCGGCCCACGTTCCGCGCAGATCGCCGCGCGAGACGTAGGCGACGACGACTCCGATGATGCCGACGAGGCTCAGAAAGCCGTGGCCGGCGAAGCCCACGAGCGCGGCGATGGCGAACAGGATATAGGCCACCATCGCGCCGGTGGCCGGCGGTTGCCGCGGCGGCGCCGTCGTCGATACGGGAGGGGGAAAATCGGGCATCGTGGTCTCCGGTTGCGAACGCCGCCTCGTGCCGGCCGAACGCAGTGGATGCGTCGGCGGCACCTCCAGCCCGTCAAATGGGGGCCGACGCGCGCGGCTCAAGCGCCGGGCCGTCGCGCGAGAGTCGTCATTCGTATCGGCGTCCGTCGCGGTGCGCGTAGTACCCGTCGCGAGCGTCGCCGACGAAGACGATGTCGTCGTCGGGATAATGCGGAACGTCGTCGACCTCGCGCGTGCCCACTTCGAGGTACTTCGCGGGTGCCGCGCTGCGGTTGACGAAGTGATGGGCGTCGGGCCGCCCCGCGGGATAGCCCGCGCAGTCGCCCGCACGCAGCACCTGCTCGCCCACGTCGGTCACGAGCACCACCTCGCCGTCGAGCACGTAGACGAACTCTTCCTCTTTCGAATGCCAGTGGCGCAGCGCCGACTGCCCGTTGGGACCGAGCGTCACGAGGTTGACGCCGACGCGCATGAGGCCGCACGCCTCTCCGAGGCGACGCTTCACGCGCTCACCCATGCGCGTGCGAAACGGTTCGGGATACCCGCTTCCGCGCCGCTCGGGGACGGTTGCGGGATCCAGGGCCGGCAGGTGAAGCGTCGACATACGTCCCTCCCATCGCTCGACAAAGCGCGAATCTCATCACCTTCGCCCGGCCGGTGCAAGCCGCGGACGCCGCTATAATGAGTAGACGACGCGAAGTCACTGCGTCAAACGACCACACCCGCCTGAAGGAGTCGACGATGAACGTCTCCCGCGAATCGCTGCTCGACGATTTTTCCGCGATGCTCACCGAAGCCGAGGATCTCCTGCGGCGCGCCGGCAACGAGACGGGCGAACGCGCCAAGGATCTGCGCGCGCAGGTCGAGGCGAAGCTGCTGTCCGCCAAGCTGCGGCTGCAGGAGCTCGAGGGCGAAGCGGTGGATCGTGCGCGCGCCGCCGCGCGCTACACCGACGATTACGTGCACGACAATCCGTGGCGTTCCATCGGCGTCGCGGCGGCGGTCGGCTTTCTCGTCGGGCTGCTGATCAACCGCCGCTGATCGTCTTCCAGATCGCCTCGACGCGCGCCGCGACGGCGGCGTCCATGGCGATCGGCCGTCCCCAGTTGCGCGACGTCTCGCCGGGCCACTTGTTCGTGGCGTCTATGCCGATCTTGCTGCCGAGCCCGGCGACGGGCGACGCGAAGTCGAGATAATCGATCGGCGTGTTCTCGACGATCAGCGCGTCGCGCGCGGCATCGACGCGCGTCGTCAGCGCCCAGATCACCTCCTTCCAGTCGCGGATGTCCACGTCGTCGTCGGTGACGACGATCATCTTCGTGTACATGAACTGGCGCAGGAAGCTCCAGATGCCGAACATGACGCGCTTCGCGTGCCCGGGGTATTGCTTGCGCATCGCCACGACGGCGAGCCGATAGCTGCAGCCTTCGGGCGGCAAATAGAAGTCGCTGATCTCGGGGAACTGGCGCGTCAGGAGCGGCACGAACACCTCGTTCAGCGCGACGCCGAGCATCGCCGGCTCGTCGGGCGGCTTGCCGGTGTACGTCGAGTGGTAGATCGGATCGCGCCGCAGCGTGATCCGGTCGAGCGTGAGCACCGGAAAGCGCTCGGTCTCGTTGTAGTAGCCGGTGTGATCGCCGAACGGTCCTTCGAGCGCCGTCTCGTAGCCGCTCGGGTCGTTCGCGTCCGGCGCGATGAAGCCCTCGAGCACGATCTCCGCGCTCGCCGGCACCTGCAGGTCGTGCGTGAGGCACGACACGATCTCGGTGCGCGCTCCGCGCAATAATCCCGCGAACTGGTATTCCGACATCGTGTCGGGCACCGGCGTGACGGCGCCGAGGATCGTCGCCGGGTCGGCGCCGAGCGCGACCGCGACGGGAAACGGCGTCCCCGGCGACGCCTGCGCATGGTCGCGGAAATCGAGCGCGCCGCCTCTCGTGCTGAGCCATCGCATGATGACCTTGTTGCGAGCGATCACCTGCTGCCGGTAGATGCCGAGGTTCTGCCGCTTCTTGCGAGGACCCCGCGTCACGGTGAGTCCCCACGTGATCAGCGGTCCCGCGTCGCCCGGCCAGCAGGTCTGGATCGGCAGGCGCGCGAGATCCACGTCCGCGCCTTCCCAGACCACCTCCTGACACGCACCGCCGCGGCGCTCCTTCGGCGCCATGTCGAGCACCTTCATGAGCACGGGCCGCGTGTTGCGCCACGCGTCGGCGAGGCCCTTCGGCGGCTCGGGTTCCTTGAGGAAAGCGAGCAGGCGACCCACCTCGCGCAGCGAAGCGCGCCAGTCGGTATCTTCGGCGCCCATCGCCTTCGCGACGCGCTCCGGCGCTCCGAACAGGTTGCCGAGCACCGGAATTACACGCCCGTCCGGACCCTTTCGATCGCTAACGGGACGCTCGAACAGCAGCGCCGGCCCGTGAGCGCGCAACGCGCGATCGCAAAGCGCGGTCATCTCGAGCCTCGGATCGACCGGCGCGGCGACGCGCTTCAAGTCGCCGGACGCTTCGAGTTGCGCGATGAAGTCGCGCAGGTCGGCATAGGGCATGCGAAGACGTGTTCCAGTTGATGAGTGCCCGGCGCCATAATACGAAACGGTGGCGGGCGTAGCCTCGGCACCCCGTAGTGGCGCCGACCAATCATGGATAATGCCAGTGCCGTGTCCGAGGGAGCCGTCATGAACAAGCGCATCGAGACCGGGTTTGCCGTCTTGGGACTGTCGCTTTTGCTTGGCGCGTGCGCAGAAGCGCCGGAGAAGGAGTCGGGGTACCGCGAAGAGCCGGTCTATCGCACCGGCAGCAACATCCCGGTCAAGGACTACCGCCCCGAGCACGTCGAGGTGGTCAAGCCCGACGTCATCAACCCCATCAACCGGCCGATGCCGAGCGTGATGAACAAGAAGCCGGCAGGATAGCTTGGCGCCCGGCGGTCGCGCGCCGGCGCGCATTCGAGCCGTTCCCGAACCACGCGAGGACCGCTTCGCCGGGACACGGCGTGCCATCTTCGGCATCGCGCTCGCGAGCTACCTGCTGTCGTTCTTCCATCGCACGGCACCGGCGGCGATCGCCGGCGAGCTCACCCGCGCGTTCGACATCGGCGGGGCGATCCTCGGCACGCTCGCCGCAACGTATTTCTACGTCTATACGCTCCTGCAGATTCCCGTCGGCGTCCTCGCCGACACGCTCGGGCCCCGGCGCATCCTCGCCGCCGGCTCGCTGATCGCCGCGCTCGGGTCGCTGCTTTTCGGCATCGCGCCGGCGTGGGAGATCGCCGCGCTCGGCCGCACGCTCGTCGGCGTCGGCGTGTCGGTGGCGTTCATCGCGATCCTCAAGGTCTGCGCGGTGTGGTATCCGCCCGAGCGCTTCGCGACGGTCGTCGGCATCACGATGTTCGTCGGCAATCTCGGCGCGGTCGTCGCCGGGGCTCCGCTCGCATGGGTCGTCACACGCGCGTCGTGGCGCAGTGTCTTCGTCGCGCTCGCGCTCGTCTCCGCACTGCTCGCCATCGGCGCGTGGTGGCGCGTGCGCGACCGGCCCGAGGACCTCGGCTTCGCGCCGGTGCGCGCCGCCGCGCCGGCGGGGCGCATCGACTGGATCGAGGCGCTGCGCGACGTGCTCGCGAATCGCGCGACGTGGGCCGCGTTCCTCGTCAATGTCGGCGTCGGCGGCAGCTACCTCGCATTCGCCGGCCTGTGGGCGGTGCCGTTTCTCGAGCGGACCTATGCGATGCCGCGCGTGACCGCCGCGGAGCACGCGAGCGTCCTCCTGCTCGGCGTCGCGTTCGGCGCGCTCGCGATCGGCGTGCTGTCGGACCGGTTGGGGAGCCGCCGCGGGCTGATGCGCGTCTACACCGTGCTCTTCGCGCTGTCGTGGCTGCCGTGGCTTTTGCACGTGCGCTGGCCGCTCGCCGCGACGCTCGCCTGGTTCCTGCTCATGGGTCTGCTCATTCCCGGGTTCACGCTGTCGTGGACGATCGCCAAGGAGGTGAACCGTCCCGAGCATTCCGGCATCGCGACGGCGCTCGTCAACACCGGCATCTTCCTCGGCACCGGCATCCTCCAGCCGCTCGTGGGATGGGTGCTCGACCGCGAGCGCGGGCTCGATCCTGCGGCAGGCTTCGAGCACGCGATCATGGTGCTCGCCGCCGCCGCGGCCTTCGGTGCGCTGATGTCGTTCTTCGTGCGGGCGCGGTGAATCGCGGCGCAGTCCGCGCGGCGCTTCAGATCACCGCAGCCGTGCCCCCGTCCATCGGAACGATCGCCCCCGTCACGTAGCTCGCGTGCGGCGAGGCGAGGAACAGCACGACCTCCGCCACCTCCTCCGGCGTGCCGAGCCGGCGCAGTGGAATGCGCGCCTGCTGGCGCTCGAGAAGCTCTTCCGCGGAAAGACCGCTCATTCGCGACTCCGCCGCGAGTCCCTCCTGCACGCGCCCCGTCAACGTCCCGCCGGGGTTGATCGCGTTGATGCGCACGCCCTTCGGTCCGTACGCCACCGCGAGCCCCGCCGTCGCGAGCATCAGCGCCGCGTTCGCCGCGCCGCCCGGAAGATGCACCGGATTCGCCGTCTTGCCGCCCGCGCCGATGATGTTCACCACCGCGCCGTGACCGCGCGCGCCCATGCGTTTCACCACCGCGTCGAGCGGGTGGATGTAGCTGAAGAACTTCGCGTCCATCGCGTCGTGCCAGGCCCTGGCGTCGAGCTCATCGGGCGGATAGCGGCGCGCGGCGCCGGCGGAGCTCACGAGCACGTCGATGGGGCCGAGGGTTGCCTCTACGGATTCGATCGCCGCGTGCGCCTGCGCAGCGTCCGAAAGATCGGCGACGAACGCCTGCGGACGATGCGTGACGTGGCGAATCCTCGCGAGCGCCGCGTCGAGATTCGCCTGGCTGCGCGAGATCAGCGCGACGCGCGCGCCTTCCGCGGCGAACGCCTGCGCGCAGGCGAAGCCGATGCCCTTGCTCGCGCCGGTGACGACGACGATCCGATCGCGCAATCCGAGGTCCATGGGATCCTGTCCTAAGCAGTGACCGATTGAGAGAAATCGTGCGGGCCGACGTTCACGCCACACGGCATGCGCGCGATGGCGGCGCCGCGGCGGCGCCGCCGTCGAGAAAGCGCGCGAGCGCGCGCCACGCGGCGAGCTTGCGCTCCATCGGCAACGTGTAGGCCGGGCTCGTCGACGGCATCACGATCGTTTCGTAGCCTGCCTCGAGCCACACCGGCTTCGCGCGAGCCGCGGTCTGCCCGTTGAAGCACACGGCGACGAGGTTCGGCGCCGCGCGCCGCACGCGCCGCACCTCGCCACGCTCCGCATTGCGGATCGACGCATCGAGGCTTCCCGCGCGCTCGCACGCGACGATCGTGTCCCAGATCGCGACGCGATGCGCTTTCACGCGGGCGAGGCGTTCGGCATAGGGGAGCTCGGCGAGCGGCTCGTGCAGCACCGCACCGAGGATCGGCCAGAAATGGTTGCGCGGATGCGCGTAGTACTGGCGTGCCGCAAGCGACGCCTCGCTCGGGAAGCTGCCGAGGATCAGCACGCGCGCGTCGGCCGCGACGATCGGCGGCAGGCCTCTTCGGCGCGGCACGCTCGCCGATCCGATGGATTTCGTTACCAGACGCGCGGCCAACGGTGCAGGCGCAGTGCGTAATCGAGCGCGACGCCGAGAAACACGACCATGCCCAGCCAGTGATTGCCGAGGAAGGCCCGGAAGCACGCGGCAGGCTCGCGCGTGCGGATGATCCACAGGTGATGCAGCGCGAGCCCGAGCGCGACGACGAGCGCCGCGGCGTAGATCGCGCCGAGCGCATAGTGCCGGCCAATCCATGCCATGCCGGCGAGGTACGCCGCATAGCAAATGCCGACCGCGAGCACGTCGGCGCGGCCGAACGTGAGGGCCGAGGTGCGGATGCCGATCTTCACGTCGTCGGCGCGATCGACCATCGCGTATTCGGTGTCGTACGCGACGACCCAGGCGAGGTTGATCGCGAGCAGGATCCACGCGATCGCGGGCACGCCGTCCTGCACCGCGGCGAACGCCATCGGAATGCCGAACGAAAAGGCGACGCCGAGGAACGCCTGCGGAAGCGCGAAGAAGCGCTTGAAGAACGGATAGACGATCGCGATCCCGAGTGCCGGAATCGACCACAGCAGCGTCGCGCGGTTGGTGAGGAGCACGAGCAGGAACGCGAGGAACGCGCCCACGGCGGCGACGACAAGCGCCTCCCACGGCGCGATGATGCCTTGCGCGAGCGGCCGGTTGGCGGTGCGCGCGACGTGCGCATCGAAATCGCGATCGGCCCAGTCGTTCATCGCGCATCCGGCCGAGCGCATCACGAGCGTCCCGACGACGAAGATCAG
>JBLMWW010000169.1:0-6672 GCA_050257435.1 Rudaea sp. | reverse complement strand
AAATCGGCGACGACGGCCGGCAGCAGCCGATGCTCGACCTCGAGCACGCGCGCCGCGAGCGTGTCGGGATCGTCGCCGGGCAGGACCGGCACGTCGGCCTGCGCGATGACCGGGCCGCCGTCGACGTCGGGCGTGACGAAGTGCACGCTGCAGCCGTGGCGCGCCACGTTGTCGGCGAGCGCGCGCCGGTGCGTGTCGGTCCCCGGATAGGCCGGAAGCAGCGACGGATGGATGTTGATCATGCGGCCCTCATAGCGCCGGACGAAGTCCGCGCCGAGGATGCGCATGAAGCCGGCGAGGACGACCAGGTCCGGCTCGCTGCGGTCGATCGCGTCGGCGAGCGCGGCGTCGAACGCGTCGCGCGTCGTGAAGGCGCGATGATCGACGACGGCGGTCGCGATGCCGTTGCGCGCCGCGATCGCGAGCCCCGCGGCATCGGGACGGTTGCTGATCACCTGCGTGATCGCACCGTCGATCGTGCCCGCGTGCGCCGCGTCGATCAGCGCGGCGAGGTTCGAGCCGCGGCCGGAGATGAGGACGGTGATGCGGGCGAGCATGGGAAGGGAGGGGTAAGAAAAACGCCCAATCGGGGCCGGAGCAGATCGGAAGCGTCGCCGGGTCGCTGATTTGCTCCGAACCCGATTGCCCGCTTTCGCCCTGACGCCGTTTCTCGCGCTACACCACCACCGCCCGCGGCGCGCCACCTTCGCGCGCGACGATCTCGCCGATTGCGTATGCCGTCTCGCCGGCTTCCGCTAGGTGCGCGATCGTCGCGTCGACGTCCTTCGACGCCACGGCGAGCACCATGCCGATGCCGCAGTTGAAGACGCGATGCATCTCGTCGTCGGCGACGTTGCCGCTCGTCTGCAGCCACTCGAAGATCGGCATGCGCGGCCACGTCGTGCGCACGATCCGCGCCTGCAGGTGCTCGGGCAGCATGCGCGGCACGTTCTCAACGAGCCCGCCGCCGGTGATGTGCGCCATCCCCTTGACATCGACGCGCGACAGCATGCCGAGCACGGGCTTGACGTAGATCCGCGTCGGCGTGAGCAACGCGTCGCCGAGCGTTTGCGGCGACGGCGGCGCGAACGCGGCTTCGAGGTCGGCGCGCGAAACCTCGACGATGCGGCGGATCAGCGAAAAGCCGTTCGAATGCGGCCCGCTCGACGCGATGCCGACGAGCCGGTCGCCGGCGACGATCCGCCGCCCATCCACGATGCGCGCCTTCTCGACGACGCCGACGGCGAAGCCGGCGAGATCGTACGAGTCCTTCGGGAACGTGCCCGGATGCTCGGCGGTCTCGCCGCCGATCAACGCGCAGCCGGCGATCTCGCAGCCCGCAGCGATCCCCTCGACGACGCTGGCTGCGACGTCGACGTCGAGGCGCTCGCACACGTAATAATCGAGGAAGAACAGCGGCTCGGCCCCCTGCACGAGGATGTCGTTGACGCTCATCGCGACGAGGTCGATGCCGATCGTGCCGTGGCGGCCGAGGCGCTGCGCGAGGTCGATCTTCGTGCCGACGCCATCGGTGCCGGCGACCAGCACCGGCTCGCGATACCGGTTTCCGATCTCGATCAGCGCGCCGAAGCCGCCGATGCCCGCGAGAACTTCGGGACGAAGCGTTCGCCGCGCGTGGGGCTTGATCCGCTCGACGAGCGCGTCGCCGGCGTCGATGTCGACGCCCGCGTCCCGGTAGGACAGCGGCGCGGTGGGGGAGGATGCGGGCGGCACAATGCGGTAAAGTGCAGCGTTTTTTGCGCACGCGATTCTACTCCAGGCCCCGATGAGCGCCGTTCGCCCGCCGCCCGCCGATCCGCACGCCGGCCTTGCCGCCGATCCACGCGTCGTGGGCGAAGCCGGCCGTGCGCCGACCGATCCCGGAAGTGTCCTCGACGACGTCGTGCCCCCGGCGGCCCCGCCATCGAGCGATGCGCTCGCCGTGCCCCCGCGACGGCATCCGCTCGCGCCCAAGCACTATCTGTGGATCGTCGGCGCCGCGCTCGTCGTGTTCCTCGCGCTGCGCTGGCTCGACGCGGTCCTGACGCCGTTCCTGATCGGCGCCATCCTCGCCTACCTCGGGACGCCAGCCGTCAATTACGCGGAGAAGCGCGGCATGCCGCGCGCGCTGTCGACGCTGCTCGTCATCCTCTTCGTCGGCCTCGTGCTCGCGGCGCTCTTCCTCGTGCTGATCCCGCTCGTCCAAAGCGAGGTGATGTCGATTACGCGTCGCCTGCCCGATCTCGTCGCGCAATTCACCGATCGCGTCGCGCCGTTCATCGAGGAGAAGTTCGGGTTCGCCGTCTCGCTCGACTTCGACTCGATTCGCGCGTTCATCGCCGACAATGCGAAGGAGGCGCAGCAGTTCTCGCTGCGGCTGCTCTCCGGCGTCAAGACCGGCGGCGCGATCGTCCTGTCGCTGCTCGTGAACCTCGCGCTCATTCCGGTCGTGATGTTCTACCTGCTGCGCGACTGGAACATGATTCTCGGTCGCCTGGACGACCTGCTGCCGCGGCGCTGGGGACCGAAGGTGCGGTCGATCACGCGCGAGGTCGACAGCGTGCTCGCCGAATTCCTGCACGGGCAGCTCATGGTCATGATCGCGCTGGCGACGTATTACGCGATCGCGCTTTCGGTCGTGCGTCTCGACCATGCGGTCGCGATCGGCATCCTGACCGGCGTGCTGGTGTTCATCCCGTACGTCGGCTTCGGGCTCGGCTTTTTGCTCGGCGTCACCGCGGCGATCCTCGACTTCCATGGCTGGCCGGGCTTTTTCGCGGTGCTGGCGGTCTACGGCATCGGGCAGTTGCTCGAAAGCTACGTGCTCGTGCCGTTCCTCGTCGGCGACCGCATCGGCCTGCACCCGCTCGCGGTCATCTTCGCGCTGCTCGCTTTCGGCGAGCTCTTCGGCTTCGCCGGCGTGCTGATGGCGCTCCCGGTATCCGCGATGCTGCTCGTGGGGCTGCGTCACCTGCGCCGCGCCTACGTCGATTCGCCCGTCTATCGCGACGACTGACGGTTTGCCGCCGCTGGCGGGGCGTGCATTTTCTCCGCGATGAGCGAGCAGCTGATCCTCGACCTCGCCCGGCCCGAGCCCCCGACGTTCGCGAATTTCGTCGCGGGCGGCAATCGCGAGGCGCTCGCGGCGCTGGCGTCGCTGGCGACGGGGCGCTCGCGCGAGACGGGCGTCCTGCTGTGGGGCGCGCCGGGCGCCGGCAAGTCCCATCTCTTGCAGGCGACCGCGGAAGCGGCCGCGACGGCCGGGCGTCCCGTGATTCTGTGCGCGACGCCGAACGACCTCGCGACGGCGCGCGAACTGGCGCCATCCAGCCTGTTGATCGTCGACGCGATCGATACCGCCGACCCCTCGGCACAGGCGACGCTCTTCACGCTCGTCAACCAGCTTGCAGGCCTTGGGCAATGGCTCGCCGCGGCGGCGACGCCCCCCGCGCGGCTCGCGCTGCGCGACGACCTGCGCACGCGCCTGGCGCTCGGGCTCGTGCTCGAGGTTCTCGCGCTCGCGGACGCCGACAAGCCGCAGGCGCTCGCCGCCTACGCGCGCGAGCGCGGCTTCCGCTTGCCGGACGACGTCATCGAATACCTGCTCGCGCACGGTCGACGCGACATGCCGAGCCTCGTCGCCACGCTGGCGGCGCTCGACCGGCATTCGCTCGCGACCAGGCGCGGCATCACCGTGCCGCTTTTGCGTCAATGGCTCCAGCGCGAGCCGGGCCCTTCCGGGTAGCGCGGGGACGCTGGGGCATTGTCGCTGGCGGGCGACAGCAAGCCGGTGTCGAAGCTGCTGATTGGGGTCAGACTCGAATCTCCCGCTTCAAGATTTGCTGATTGGAGTCAGACTCGAATCCCCCGTTTCAAGGTTCGAATGTGTTCCGGACCACCCGAGGGGCGATTCGAGTCTGGCCCTGATCCGATGTCCCCGCCGACGCTTCGACTCTGCCTCGCGTCCGGGGTGTCAACGGGGGTCGCGACGTCGGCGTTAATGGCCTCGACGCGAAAGACAGGCGTCACGCGAGTTCCCCTACACATACCCGCTCAAAGGAATGTTAACGATGAAGCAACTGTTGGTCGCGCTCGTTGCCAGCGCATTCGCCATCACGGCCTCGGCGCAGGGTACGGCAGCCACCAAGGCGGAGGCGCCCGCCAAGGCGGAAGCGAAGGCCGGCGCGGCGGAGAAGACCGCTGCAAGCGGCAAGACGAAGCCGAAGACGATCTCCGTCGGCGAGAAGCTCAAGCAGGAAAAGGCCAAGAAGGAACGGGCCAAGAAGGAAACGGCCAAGAAGGCGAAGAATTCGCAGCACGCTGCCGTGGACAAGAAGGCGGTGGCGGGCGATAGCAAGCCTGCGAAGTAACGCGCAAGTCCATTCCAATCCACCAACCTCCACGGGAAACCACCATGAACAAACTGCTTGCCACGCTGATTGCGGGTACCTTCGCCGTTACGTCGGCGATGGCGCTCGCGCAAACCACGCCGTCGACGGGCGCGATGAAGTCGGACGCGATGAAGTCGGACGCGATGAAGTCCGACTCGGTGAAGCACGACAGCACGAAGAAGGCGTCGAAGAAGGTCGCGTCGTCGAAGAAGACGACGAAGAAGAAGTCGTCCGCCAAGCACGACAAGATGAAGGCCGAAGACTCGGCGATGAAGTCCGAGGCGACGAAGGCCAAGTAAGCGCGGCGGCCTCCCCGAAAGGCAGGGCGGACCCGCCCTGCCTTTTTCATTGGCGGGCGGGCCCGTAACTTGCAAGGACTATGATCCTTGCCCAGCATCCTTGGCCGCAAGGCCGTTTCGCCGATGAATCGAGTCGTCCAGCAGGCTCCCCCATCCCTGCAACCCGCCAACGACGCGGTCGGCCCCGCAACCGCGGCGCGTCGGCCCGTCCTCACCGTTGCGACGATCGTCGAGCGCGACGGTCGCTTCCTGGTGATCGAAGAGGAGACGCGGCTCGGCGTGCGGCTCAACCAGCCGGCGGGCCATGTCGAGGTGGGCGAGTCGATCGCCGCGGCCGCGGTCCGCGAGACGCGGGAGGAAGCGGCCTGGGAGGTCGAGCCGGTCGCGCTGGTCGGCATCTACCACTGGCGATCGAAGCTCGGCGACGACTATGTGCGCTTCACGTTCAGCGCCCGGGCGCATGCGCACGAGCGCGGGCGGCCGCTCGACGCGGGCATCGTGCGCGCGCTCTGGCTCACCTACGACGAGATCGCCGCGCGGCGCGCGATGCATCGCAGCCCGCTGGTGCTGCGCTCGCTCGACGACTATCGCGCAGGGCGGCAGTGGCCGCTCGGCGTGATCGCCAGCCTTTGATGGGACGTCCCGAGCGGGTCGTCGTCGGAATGTCCGGCGGCGTCGATTCTTCCGTCGCCGCGTGGCTCCTGAAGCAGCAGGGCTACGAGGTCGTCGGCCTCTTCATGAAGAACTGGGAGGACGACGACACCGACGAATACTGCACGTCGCGCGCCGACCTCGTCGACGCGGCGGCGGTCGCCGACGTCATCGGCATCGACCTGGAAGCGGTCAACTTCGCGGCCGAGTATCGCGAGCGCGTCTTCGCCCATTTCCTTCGCGATTACGCGGCGGGCCGCACGCCGAACCCGGACGTGCTCTGCAACAGCGAGATCAAGTTCCGAGCATTCCTCGATCGTGCGCTCTCGCTCGGCGCGGATCGCATCGCCACCGGGCATTACGCGCGCGTGCATCGCGCGTCGCCGGGCGGTCCCACCGAATTGCGCAAGGCGTTCGATGCGTCGAAGGACCAGACCTACTTCCTGCATCGGCTGACGCAGCCGCAGCTCGCGCCGGTGCTGTTTCCGCTCGGCGAACTCACGAAGCGCGACGTGCGGGCGATCGCGCGGCGCGAAGGCCTGCCGACGTTCGCCAAGCGCGATTCGACCGGGATCTGCTTCATTGGCGAGCGGCCGTTTCGCGACTTCCTCGCGCGCTACCTGCCCCGCAAGCCGGGTCCGATGGTGACGCCCGACGGCACGACGATCGGTCGCCACGAGGGCCTCGCGTACTACACGATCGGCCAGCGCCACGGGCTTGGCATCGGCGGTCTGCGCGACGGCGAGCCGGCGCCGTGGTTCGTCAGCGGCAAGGACATGGCGCGTAACGCGCTCGTCGTCGTGCAGGGGCACGATCACCCGCTCTTGTATCGGCGCGAGGTCGTGGCTTCCGACCTGCATTGGATCGCCGGCGCAGCGCCGTCGCTGCCCGCGCGGCTCGGCGCGAAGACACGTTATCGCATGCCCGACGCGGCGTGCACGTTGCGCACGCGCGACGCGGCGAGCGTGACGGCATCGTTCGACGCGCCGCAATGGGCGCCCACGCCCGGCCAATATCTCGTGCTCTACGACGGCGAGCGCTGCCTGGGCGGCGGCGTCATCGAGGCGCCGCTCGCGTCGCCGGCGACGGGCCAGGCCAGGATGGGTGAGGCGGTAAGCGCCGGCTGATCGTTGCGAGGCCGACTGGCCGAAGGCGCGGCAGGCGCTCCACGGCGACGGCGCGATGGGCGAAGCGCCTGCCGGCGACGGCCCTCAGAACGGAATGTCGTCGTCGAAGTCGTCGACGTTCTTCTTCGCCCCGCCTCCTGACTTGCCCGCCGTCGCGCCGGCCGCGGCCGGCTCGCGGCGCGGCGCCCCGCCGCCGGAGCTGAA
>JBLMWW010000168.1:0-10718 GCA_050257435.1 Rudaea sp. | reverse complement strand
GTGTACCGGTTGTGACGCCAGTCGCAGCGCCGGGTAGCTATGTGCGGAAGCGATAACCGCTGAAAGCATCTAAGCGGGAAGCGCGCCTGAAGATGAGATCTCCCGGAGGCTAGACCTCCCTGTAGGGTCGTGGCAGACCACCACGTTGATAGGCCGGGTGTGGAAGCGCGGTAACGCGTTGAGCTAACCGGTACTAATGGCCCGTGCGGCTTGACTCCATAATCGTGGGTGTCGGGAGTCAGAAGACAGAAGTCAGAGGACAGAAGTCAGAACGACTCCGCCGCGCCAATACAACTTCCCCGCCTTACCTTCCTGCTCGAAGTCGGATTCGCTTGAGGCCAAGCCAACCGGCGGCGCGCAGCGCCGCGTAACGGTTCTGTCCTCTGTCTTCCGACTTCTGGTTACTGTCAAAGCCTGACGACCACAGCCCGCTGGCCCCACCCCTTCCCATCCCGACCAGGACCGTGAAACGGCGGCGCGCCGATGATAGTACGGATTGCCCGTGCGAAAGTAGGTCATCGTCAGGCACCCATCAATACCCAGGCCCGCCTCGCGCGGGCCTTGGTGTCTGGAGCGCCCGACTTCGTCGCCCACGCGCGGCCGCTACCTCGCGATCCCGTCAAGCAAAGCCGTCCATCGCATCCGCGTCGCCTCGTCTCCCCGAGCCCGTTTCCCGCAGATCTCCTCCGCACGCTCTCGTAGAATGCAGTCACCCGGCGCTTGCCGGATAAGACACGGAGGAGCCTTCGGCGCGGCGCGCGCCCCGAAGGGGGGATGCCGGAGCTGCTGCAACTCATCGTTTCGGGAACGGCGAGCGGCGCGATCTACGCCCTCGCGGCGCTCGGCTTTACGCTGCTTTGGCAGGCATCGGGCACGATCAACTTCGCGCAGGGCGAATTCGTCATGGTGCCGGCGTTCGTCATGTTGTTCTTCATGGCCGCCGGCGCTCCGTACTGGATCGCGTTCCTGCTGACCTGCGTGGTCGCGATGCTGCTGCTCGGCGTCGCGTTCAAGTACGCGATCGTCGACCCGCTGATCCGCCACGGCGTGATCCCGCTCGTGATCGCGAGCCTGGGCCTCTCCATCGGCCTCAAGCAACTCATGAAGGCGGGCTATAGCGCGCAAGCGTTCCCGTTTCCAAGCGCGTTTCCGTCGGGCCAGTTCTCGATCGCAGGCGCCGCCATTTCGTATGCCGACGTCGGCACGCTGGCGCTCGCCGCGCTGATCGTGCTGGCCTTGCAGACTTTCCTGAATCGCACGGTGACCGGACGTGCGATGCAGGCGGTGGCGCAAAACACCGATGCGGCGCGCGTGCTCGGCATCGACGTGAACCGCATGGTGCTCTACACGTTCCTCATCAACGCGGTATTGGCCGCCGTGGCCGCGCTCCTCATCACGCCGGCGTACCTCGCCAAATTCGACATGGGCGACTCGATCGGCCCGAAGGCGTTTTTCGCGGCCATCATCGGCGGATTCAACCAGACGCGCGGGGCGCTCCTCGGCGGCGTGCTGATAGGCGTCCTCGAGAACGTCGTCGGGTTCTACGTCTCGCCGGCCTACAAGGAGGGCGTCGCGCTGTTGCTCTTCATCGTCGTGATCCTGTTCCGTCCCGAGGGACTGCTCGGCAAGGCCGAGGAGCGCAAGGTATGACCACATGCCGGCCGAGCGGCCCGCGGGGGGAAGTGCGTTGAGCAGCGCCGCACGCGAAGTGCCGATTGCGGCGCCCCCGCGTGCACGCGCCGCCACGAAGCTCGCGATCGCGGCGGTCATCGTGGCGTTCGCGCTCCTGCCGCTACTCCTCAAATCGTACGGCGTCTACCTCTGCACGCTATTCTGCGTCACGCTGATGGCCACGTACGGGCTCAACCTGACCGTCGGCTACGCCGGGCAGATGTCGCTCGGGCAAGCGGCGTTCTATGGGATCGGCGCGTACATCGCTGCGATCTCGCTCAAGGCCGGCGTCCCGTTCCTCGTCGTGCTTCCGGTCGCGGCGGCAGCCTGCTTCGTCGTAGGGCTGGCGCTCGGCTTTCCGGCGCTTCGCGTTCAGCACCACTATCTCGCGTTCGCCACGCTCGGGTTCAACATTCTCGCGTTCCTCGTCATGCGCAACGAGGAGCGGATCACCGGGGGGACCTACGGCATCTCGGGCATTCCGCGGCCGGTGGTCTTCGGCCATTCGCTCGACGGCGGCCTCGCATTCTTCTGGTTTACGCTGTTCTTCACCCTGCTGCTGATCGGCGTGCTCGGCTGGCTTCTGCGCTCGCCCTGGGGTCGCGCGTTCGCGGCGCTCCGCGACAATCCGATCCGCGCGGAGAGCCTGGGCATCAACATCACCGCGTACACGCTCCTCGCCTTCGCGATCGGCGCCGCGTGCGCCGGCTTTGCGGGCGTGTTCTTCGCCGCGCTCGTGCAGTTCATCGAGCCCGCGCCGTTCCACTTCTCGGCTTCGCTCATGATGCTGCTCGCGATTATCGTCGGCGGCGCCGGCCGGTTCTTCGGCCCAGTCATCGGCACGATCATCATCGTGCTGCTGCCGGAGTGGCTGCGCTTCATGGAGAACTGGTACCTGGCGGCGTTCGGGTTCTTCGTCGTCGTGCTGATGATATGGCTGCCGGGCGGCCTGCTGACGATTCCCGAGCGCTTCGCGCGCCGCGCACCGAAATGAGCGAGCGGCGCCGCTTCCTCGACGTGCGCGACGTGCGCAAAAGCTACGGCGCGATCCGCGCCGTCGACGGCGTTTCGTTCTCGGTCGGCCCGGGCGAGATCGTCGGCGTCATCGGGCCCAACGGCTCGGGAAAGACGACGCTCTTCAACAGCATCCTCGGCCAGATCAGGCCCTCGTCCGGAGCGGTCGAGTTTTGCGGCGAGGACATCACCGGCATGTCGCCGCTCGAGCTCGCGCGCCGGGGCATCGGCCGCACGTTCCAGACGCTGCAAGTCTTCACGCAGCTCTCCGTGCGCGACAACCTGATCGCCGCGGCACAGGAGTTCCGCGGCTCGATGCCGGGCCGGCTCTTCGGCCGGCCCGATGCGGGCCTTGGCGCGCAGGCGGACACGATGATCGAGCTGTTCCGGCTCACGCACGTCGCGCATCTCCCGGCCGGCCGCCTGTCGTACGGGCAGCAGAAGCTCATCGATATCGCGATGGCGTTCATGCCCTCGCCGCGGCTCGTGCTGCTCGACGAGCCCTGCGCGGGCGTCAACCCTGGGCTCGTCGACCAGCTGCGGGAGCTTCTGATCACGCTGAATCGCAGCCAGGGCGGCAGCTTCGTCGTCATCGAGCACAACATGGACTTCATCATGCGGCTCTGTCCGCACGTGATCTGCATGGTCGAAGGGCGCGTCATGGCCGAAGGACCGCCAAGTACGGTGCAATCGAACCGCCAGGTGCTCGACGCCTATCTCGGCCATTGACGCGGAGACCACGATGCCGGGACCGATGATCGAATTCGAGCGGGTCGTCGCAGGCTACTCCCCGAGCCTCACGATCCTGAACGAAACCACGCTCGATGCGCGCGAGGGCCAGATCACGCTTCTGATCGGCCCGAACGGGGCGGGGAAGTCCACCGTGCTGAAGACGCTCTTCGGGATGCTCGTGCCGCGCGCAGGCGAGATTCGCTTCGAGGGCGAGCGCATCAACGGCCGGACGCCGCGCGAGCTGCTCGCGCAGGGCATGGCGTTCGTCCCGCAGGGACGCAACCTCTTCGGTACGCTGTCGGTCCGCCACAATCTCGAGCTCGGTGCGATCCGCCTGCCGCGCGCCGAGCTCAGGCGGCGCATCGAGGAGGTGCTTGCGCGCTTCCCGCGCATCCGCGAGCGCATCGATCATCAGGCCTCGACCATGTCGGGCGGCGAGCAGAAGCAGCTGGAGGTGGGCCGCGCGCTCCTGGTCCGCCCGCGCGTGCTGCTGATCGACGAGCCCTCGATCGGCCTGTCGCCGCGGCTCGTGCAGGACGTGATGACGCTCTTGCGATCGCTCGCCGAAGGCGGCACGACGATCCTGATGGTCGAGCAGAACGTCCGCACGGCGCTCAAGTACGCGGACCGTGCGCTCGTCCTCGAGATGGGTCGCCTCGCGCTCGATCGTCCGGCGGCGAGCCTGCTCGACGACCCGGACCTCAATCGGCTCTTCCTCGGCGGCCACGTCCGGTCGCCCGCGGCCGCGTAGCCGCGTTCTCGCGCAAAAGACACGCAGCCTGCCCGGGACCATCGAATGACGAAGCTCAGGATCGCGGTCGCGGGCGCAGGCGCGATGGGCCGCCAGCACATGGCGCGCGTGAAGGCGCATCCGTCGTGCGAGCTCGCCGCGATCGTCGATACCGCACCGAGCAGCGTCGCCGCCGATGCGGGCGTCCCGTTCCACGACTCCCTGGCGCAACTGTTTGCAGCCCGACGGCCGGACGCGGTGATCCTCGCGACGCCGAATGCGGTTCACGTGCCGCAGGCGCTCGAATGCGTCGCGGCCGGCATCCCGGCGCTGATCGAAAAGCCGGTCGCCGATACGGTGGAAGCGGGACGGCGCCTTTGCGATGCCGCCGAGCGCACCGGCGCAAGACTTCTCGTAGGTCATCATCGCCGGCACAGCGCGATCCTGGCGCGGGCCTGCGACGTCGTGCAAAGCGGTGCGCTGGGCCCGCTCGTCGCGGTTACCGGCAGCGCGCTCTTCTACAAGCCCGACGCCTATTTCGACGAAGGGGCGTGGCGATGCCAGGCGGGCGGCGGTCCGGTGCTCATCAACATGATCCACGAGATCGCGAGCCTGCGTGCGCTGTGCGGCGAGATCGTCGCCGTGCAGGCGATGGCGTCGAACGCCCGCCGAGGCTTCCCCGTCGAGGACACGGTGGCAATCGCGCTGCGGTTCGGCAGCGGCGCGCTCGGCACGTTCATGCTTTCCGATACCGCGGCGGCTGCGCAGAGCTGGGAGCAGACGTCGGGCGAGAATCCGAGCTACGCGCGCTATTCCGACGAAGACTGCTACGTCGTCACCGGTACCCGCGGCTCGCTCGGCATCCCGACGATGCGGCTGCGCACCTTCGGCAGCGAGACCGCAAGCTCATGGCGCGCGCGCATGGCGACGCGAGTCCTCGCCGTGCCGCAGGTCGACCCGCTCGCGCGGCAGCTCGATCATTTCTGCGCGGTGGTGCGTGGAGAGGCCGCGCCGCTGGTGAGCGTGGGCGATGCGCTGCAGAACGTGCGGGTGGCCGAAGCGATTCGCGAGGCCGCGCGCACGGGCCGGGCGGTGGCGACGGGGTAAGCTCGCATTGCGCGGTCGCGCCTGCGCGCAGACCCGCGGGAGCAGGAAAGGAAGGGCAATGATCGACAAGATAGTGGCGTCGCTCACGGAGGCGGTCGCCGACATCCGCGACGGCGCCACCGTGATGATCAGCGGCTTCGGCACGGCCGGCATCCCGGCCGAATTGATCGACGCGCTGATCGCGCAGGGCGCGCGCGACCTCACGGTCGTCAACAACAACGCGGGCAACGGCGAAATGGGCGTGGCGGCGCTGCTCGCGCACCGGCGCGTGCGCAAGATCATCTGCTCGTTCCCGCGGCAGGTCGATTCGTGGGTCTTCGACGGGCTCTATCGCGCGGGGGAGATCGAGCTCGAGCTCGTGCCGCAGGGGAACCTCGCCGAGCGCATCCGCGCCGCCGGCGCGGGCATCGGCGCATTCTTCACGCCGACCGGCTACGGGACGCTCCTCGCCGAAGGCAAGGAGACGCGCGAGATCGGCAGCCGGCATTACGTGCTCGAATACCCGATCCACGCCGATTACGCGCTGGTCAAGGCCGACCGCGGCGATCGCTGGGGCAACCTCGTCTATCGCAAGACGGCGCGCAACTTCGGGCCGATCATGGCCACCGCGGCGAAGTGCACGATCGTGCAGGTGCGCGAAACGGTCGAGCTCGGCGCACTCGATCCCGAAGCGATCGTGACGCCCGGCATCTTCGTCCATCGCGTCGTGAAGGTCCCTGCGCCGTCTCGCGCCGCGGCGGCGTGATCGGCCACGCAAAGGAGCGTACGATGCAGCGTTTCAGCCGTGACCAGATGGCAGCACGCGTCGCGCGGGATATCCCGGAAGGCGCGTACGTGAACCTCGGCATCGGCCTGCCCACGATGGTCGCGAATCACCTGCCGAAGGACCGCGAGATCCTGCTGCATAGCGAGAACGGCGTTCTCGCGATGGGGCCCGCGCCGGCGCCGGGCGCCGAAGACCCGGACCTGATCAATGCGGGCAAGCAGCCGGTCACCCTTCTTCCCGGCGGCGCGTATTTCCACCACGCCGATTCGTTCGCGATGATGCGCGGCGGGCATCTCGACTTCTGCGTGCTCGGCGCGTTCCAGGTCTCGGTCCGCGGCGATCTCGCGAACTGGCACACGGGCGCGGCCGACGCGGTTCCCGCGGTCGGCGGGGCCATGGACCTCGCGATCGGTGCCAAGCACGTGTTCGTCATGATGGAGCACCTCACCAAGGACGGACGAAGCAAGATCGTCGAGCGCTGCACGTATCCATTGACCGGTGTCCGTTGCGTGAGCCGCATCTACACCGATCTCGCGGTCATCGACCTGGCG
The DNA here is from genome assembly GCA_050257435.1 of Rudaea sp. Taxonomy (GTDB): domain Bacteria; phylum Pseudomonadota; class Gammaproteobacteria; order Burkholderiales; family Casimicrobiaceae; genus VBCG01. The sequence continues at coordinate 4,147 of JBLMWW010000168.1, read as the reverse complement.
CCGGACGGCCTCGCGGTGGTCGACATGGTCGACGGACTCGCGTTCGAGGAGCTCGCGCGCGTGACCGGCGTACCGTTGCGCAACGCGATGGCGCAATGAAAGGAACCCCCATGCAGGAAGCCTTCATTTGCGATGCGATCCGCACGCCGTTCGGGCGATACGGCGGCGCGCTGTCGGGGGTACGCGCCGACGACCTCGCGGCAATCCCGCTTCGTGCGTTGATGGAGCGCAACCCGCGCGCCGACTGGGGCAAGGTCGACGACGTGGTCTATGGCTGCGCGAACCAGGCTGGCGAGGACAACCGCAACGTCGCGCGGATGGCGCTGCTTCTCGCCGGGTTGCCCCCGGAGGTTCCGGGCGCGACGATCAACCGGCTGTGCGGCTCGAGCCTCGACGCGATCACGACCGCGGCGCGCGCGATCAAGTGCGGCGAGACGTCGCTGATGATCGCGGGCGGCGTCGAGAGCATGTCGCGCGCGCCGTTCGTGCTCGGCAAGGCGACCGAGGCGTTCTCGCGCAGTGCGAAGATCGAGGACACGACGATCGGCTGGCGCTTCATCAACCCGCTGATGAAGGCACGCTACGGCGTCGATTCGATGCCCGAGACGGCCGAGAACGTCGCACAGGATCATCGCGTGAGCCGCGAGGACCAGGATGCGTTCGCGCTGCGCAGCCAGCAACGTGCGGGAGCGGCGATCGCCGAAGGACGGATGGCCGAGGAAATCGTACCGGTGACGATTCCGCAAAGGAAGGGCGAGCCGGTGGTCGTCACGACCGACGAGCATCCGCGTGCGACGTCGCTCGAGGCGCTCGCCCGGCTCAAGCCCATCGTGCGGCCCGATGGCACGGTGACGGCCGGCAACGCCTCCGGCGTCAACGACGGCGCGTGCGCGCTGATCATCGCGTCGGAGGAGGCCGCCAAGCGCAACGGACTCACGCCACGGGCGCGGATCGTCGCGGGTGCGGTCGCGGGCATCGCGCCGCGCATCATGGGCTTCGCGCCGGCGCCCGCGACGCGCAAGGTCCTCGCGCTCGCCGGGCTCGAGTTGCGCGGGATGGACGTCATCGAGCTCAACGAGGCGTTCGCCGCGCAGGCGCTTGCGGTGACGCGCGACCTCGGGCTCGCCGACGACGATCCGCGCGTCAATCCGAACGGCGGCGCCATTGCGCTCGGGCACCCGCTCGGCGCGAGTGGCGCACGGCTCGCGACCACCGCGGTCTATCAGCTGATACGCAGCGGCGGGCGCCACGCGCTTTGCACGATGTGCATCGGCGTGGGACAAGGGATCGCGCTCGTGCTCGAGCGCGTTTGATTTGCGTAACGCGCAACGCGCGGACCTCGGAGATGCAGGAACGGACCCCATGACGACGCCAAGAGCGAGTACCGATGAGCGCCGTATCGCCGGCTACCGTCCGGCGGATCGCGGCACGCAGCCCGAATACCTGTATCCGCCGTACGCGTCGACGGTGAAGCGCTCGCCGTCGCAGCCGCTCGTGCTGCTGCCCTCCTCGCTGTCGGAAGTGACCGGGCCGCTGTTCGGGTGGGACCGCATCATGGCGAACGATTTCGACCTCACGAAGCAGCACGCGGGGGCGCCGATCGGCGAGCGGATCATCGTGAGCGGCCGCGTGCTCGACGCGAACGCGCGGCCGGTCGCGAATGCGCTGATCGAGATCTGGCAGGCGAACTCGGCCGGCCGCTATCCGCATCCGCGCGACAACCACAATGCGCCGACCGATGCCAACTTCACCGGCTGCGGGCGTACGCTGACCGATGCCGAGGGCCGCTACCGCTTCGTCTCGATCCGTCCGGGCGAGTATCCCTGGCGCAATCACTACAACGCCTGGCGCCCGGCGCACATCCACTTCTCGCTGTTCGGGCCGGGGCTCGCGACGCGCCTCGTGACGCAGATGTATTTCCCGGGCGATCCGCTGCTCGAATACGATCCGATGTACACGAGCATCCCCGACGAGCGCGCGCGCCAGCGGCTCGTGTCGTCGCTCGACTGGGAGACGACGATTCCCGAGCAGGCGCTCGGCTACCGCTTCGACATCGTCCTGCGCGGCCGCGACGAGACGCCGATGGAAAGCGACTTCGCCCCGGGAGCGAAATGATGAGCCTGCGCACGACGGCATCGCAGACGGTCGGGCCGTACCTGCACATCGGGCTCACCTGGCTCGTCACCGACAACCTGGCCGGGGAGGGCGTCACCGGCGAGCGCGTCACGGTCGAGGGCCGCGTGGTGGATGGCGACGGCAAGCCCGTCGACGACGCGCTGGTCGAGATCTGGCAGGCGAACGCGCACGGACGCTACGATCATCCGGGCGACACGCGCGATCTGCCCCTCGAGCCCGGCTTCAAGGGCTTCGGCCGAGTGGCGACCGACGCCGCCGGACGATTCCGATTCGCCACGATCAAGCCCGGCCGGGTGCCCGCGCCGGGTGGCGGCATGCAGGCGCCGCACATCAACGTGACGATCTTCATGCGCGGCATGCTGAAGCAGCTCAAGACGCGCATCTATTTTCCGAATGACGCCGGAAACGCCACCGACCCGGTGCTCGCCCAAGTGCCGGCGGAGCGTCGCGCCACCCTGATCGCGCGTCCGCTCGGCGAGGGCGCGCTCGAGTGGAACGTCGCGCTGCAGGGCCCGGACGAGACGGTCTTCTTCGACTACTGAGCGGCACCGCGTGCCCGATTCGCTGTTCACCACCGACGCGATGCGCGCGGTCTTCTCGGACCGCGCGCGCATCGCGCGCATGCTCGAGTTCGAGTCCGCGCTCGCGTCGGCCGAGGCGAGCGTCGGCGTGATTCCGCGAGCCGCTGCCGACGCGATCGCCCGCGAATGCGACGTCGGGCGATTCGACGTCCCGGCGATCGGCGCGGCGGTGCGTAACGCAGGCAACCTGGCGATTCCCCTCGTGGCTGCGCTGACGCGCAACGTCGCGGCCGTCGATGCAACCGCGAAGGGCTACGTGCACTGGGGCGCGACCAGTCAGGACGCGATCGACACCGGACTCGTCCTGCAATTGCGCGACGCGCTGGCGCTGATCGACGCCGATGTTGCACGTTTGTTGCGTGCACTGGCCGCCAGGGCGCGTGAGCACGTGGGTACGGTCATGCCCGGGCGCACCTGGCTTGCGCAGGCGTTGCCCATCACCTTCGGCGTCAAGCTCGCCGCGATCGCGAGCGCGCTCGACCGCGACCGCGCGCGTATCGAGGCGGCGCGGCAGCGCGCGCTCGTCCTGCAGTTCGGCGGTGCAGCGGGCACGCTCGCGTCGCTTGGCGAACAGGGCCTCGCGGTTTCCGCGGCGCTGGGGGCGCGCCTGGCGCTTCCCGTTCCCGACCTGCCGTGGCATGCGACACGCGACCGCCTTTGCGAGGTCGCCGCGGCACTCGGCGTGCTGACCGCGACGCTCGGCAAGTTCGCGCGCGACGAAGCTCTCCTCGCGCAGACCGAAGTGGGCGAGGCATTCGAGCCGGCGGCCGCGGGCCGCGGCGGCTCGTCCACGATGCCGCAGAAGCGCAATCCGGTGGGCGCGTCCGTCGCGATTGCGGCGTCGGTGCGCGTCCCGGGCCTCGTCGCGACGATGCTCACGGCCGCCGTGCAGGAGCACGAGCGGGGGCTCGGCAACTGGCCTGCGGAATGGGAAACGCTGCCCGAGATCGTGCTGCTCGCGGCGGGCGCGCTCGCCGCGATGGCGGAGGTGGCGGAAGGCCTCGAGGTCGACGCGCAGCGGATGCGCGCCAACCTCGAGATCACGCGGGGACAGGTATTCGCCGAAGCGATCCAGATGACGCTCGCGCCGGCGCTCGGGCGCGATGCCGCGCATGCGTTCGTCGCGGACGCCTGTCGGCGTGCAGCGGCGCAAGGCGTGCACCTGCGCGAAATCCTCCGCGCGGAGCCGGCCGTGCGCGACACGCTCGATGCGAGCGCGCTCGACGCGCTGTTCGATCCCGCGAAGTATCTGGGCGAGAGCCGCGCGTATGTCGAGCGCGTGCTCTCCCACCTGTCCGTCTGAGGGAGACTTTCCTCATGGCCACCACGTACGTTGGCGACGTCCGCATCCATTACGAGGTGGACGGTGACGCCGATCTGCCGCCGCTTTTGCTGTCGAATTCGCTCGGCACGTCGCTCGAGATGTGGGA
>JBLMWW010000167.1:0-10024 GCA_050257435.1 Rudaea sp. | reverse complement strand
CTCGAAATCGCAGAACAGCGCCATGCTGGTCACTTCGGGGGTCGTCGCCATGGTTGGCCTTGCCCGATTCGGGCCGGAACTCGTCAGCGCTATATACCAGAAGTACCATTGCGCGGATGAGTTCCGATCATCTTTCGGTCGCAGAGGGTCGCGTGCTCGGCGTCCTGGTCGAGAAGCAGCGCACGGTTCCCGACACATACCCGCTGACGCTGAACGCGCTCGTCGCCGGCTGCAATCAGAAGTCGAGCCGCGACCCGGTCCTGGCGCTCGGCGACACCGAGGTGCAGGCGGCGCTCGACGGGCTCAAGCGGCGATCGCTGGTCGTGGAGACCAGCGGCGGGCGCGTGATGCGCTATGCGCACAACGCCGAGCGCGCGCTCGCGGTGCCGTCGCAGTCGGTGGCGATCCTCGCGGTGCTGCTGCTGCGCGGGCCGCAGACGGCCGGGGAGCTGCGCATCAATACCGAGCGCATGCACCGGTTCGCCGACATCTCGGCCGTCGAGGCGTTCCTGCACGAGCTCGCACAGCGACCCTCCGGCGCGCTGGTCGTCGAGCTGCCGCGCACACCGGGGACGCGCGAGACGCGGTGGGCGCAACTGCTGACCGGTCCCGTGGCGACCGAGGGTGGTGAATCCGAAACGAGAGCGCCACGCGCGGAAGCGGCGCCCGGCGAAGGGCCGGCATCCGACACGCTCGCCTCCGAAGTCGCCGCGTTGCGCGACGAGGTCGCGGCCTTGCGCAGCGAGGTGGCGAGGTTGCGCGCCGCGATGCCTTCGCCGTCGCTCGACCGCGACGATGCTTCGCGCGCCGAACCGGCGTGACGCGGGGCCTCAGGCGCCGTGCGGGATGCCGAGCAGCCGGTTGGCGGGAACGGCGACATCGATCAGCCTGGGCTTGGGCAACTGCAGATTCGCCATCAGCTCGATGAACGAGGCGCGGTCGCGATCGGCGAGGCGCGGGTTGTGCCGCCGCTCGTGGCCGATCGTCGACACCGTGTTGCCGCGATAGTCGTGGCCCGGCCAGACCCGCGTGTCGTCGGGCAGCGTGAAGAGACGCTGGTGCACGCTGTCGTAGAGCGAGCCCGCGTCGCCGCTCTGGAAGTCGGTGCGGCCGCAGCCTTCGATCAGCAGCGTGTCGCCCGTGAGCAGGTTGCCGCGCCACAGGTAACAGCTGCTGCCCGACGTATGCCCGGGCGTGTAGATCGCATGCACCTCCTCGGTGGCGCCGAAGCGCAGCACGTCGCCGTGCGCGAGCTGCACGTCCGCGGGCGAGATCCCGCACCCGAAGGGGGTCGCGGCGAGCGCACCGGTCGACTCCCGCAGCCGCCCCGCCGCCGTCACGTGATCGGCGTGCGTGTGCGTTTCCACGACGTAGCGCAACGTGAGTCCGAGCCGGCGCAGCAGCGCGACCTCGCGCTCGAAGCGCGCGTCGACCGAATCGACGACGATCGCCTCGCGCGTGGCGCGATCGACGAGCACGTACGTGAACGTCGACGACTCGGTGTCGAACAGCTGGAAGAGCTCGTGCTCCATACGTCCTCCGAAGATCGTGGAGCCGCTACGCTAACGCCGGTGGCCGTACGCGGCAACGGCGGGCGCGGAAAGGCGGGGGTCATTGTGCGACAATGGGTCCGTTCGCCCGCGCAAAAGAAGAAAGCCCCTCGCCTTTGGACCATCCGTCCGCCCTCGTCGCCCTGATCCTGGGCATCGTCGAGGGCCTGACCGAATTTCTGCCCGTCTCGTCCACCGGCCACCTGATCCTCGCGGGATCGCTGCTCGGCTACACGGGCGAGCGCGCCAAGGTGTTCGAGATCGTGATCCAGGCGGGGGCGATCCTCGCCGTCTGCTGGGAATATCGCGCGCGGCTCATCGGCGCCGTCGCCGGGCTCGGCCGCGATCCCGTCGCGCAGCGGTTCGTCGTGAACCTCGCGATCGCGTTTCTGCCCGCCGCGGTGCTCGGCCTGCTCTTCGCCAATGCGATCAAGCGCTTCCTGTTTGCGCCGATACCCGTGGCGCTGGCGTTCGTCGTCGGCGCGCTGGTCATCCTGTGGGCCGAACGGCGGCAGCGCACCGCGTCCGCCGCCGTGCGCATCGACAGCGTCGACGCGATGCGCTGGCCCGACGCGCTCAAGATCGGCTTCGCTCAGGCGTTCGCGCTCGTCCCGGGGACCTCACGCTCCGGCGCCACGATCATCGGCGGCATGCTCTTCGGGCTCTCGCGCCCGGCTGCGACCGAATTTTCGTTCTTCCTCGCGATCCCGACGCTCTTCGCGGCGTGCATCTACGACTTCGTGAAGAACCGCGCGCTCCTTTCGACCGAGGACCTCACCGCCTTCGCGATCGGCTTCGTCGCCGCGTTCGTCTCCGCGTTCCTGTGCGTGCGCTGGCTGATCCGCTACGTGAGCCGCCACGACTTCGTACCGTTCGCGTGGTACCGGATCGCGTTCGGGCTGCTCGTCCTCGCCACCGCCTGGAGCGGCATCGTCGACTGGAGGTGACGAGCGTGGCGCGCGATGCGACGGCCGAGCGGCAGATCCGCGCCACGCGTCGCCCCGGGGCGCAGACGTCGCTTGCGGCGCAGGCATGGCTCGGGCCGCTCCTCGCCGTCGTCGGCGTGCTGGGCTTCTCGTTCAAGGCGATCCTGATCAAGCTCGCCTATCGCTACGGACCGGCCGACCCGGTCGCGCTCCTCACGTTGCGGATGCTCTACGCGGCGCCGTTCTTCCTCGCGATGGCGTGGTGGAGCGGACGCGCGCCTGCCACGAAGCCGATCGGCGCTTCCGACCTGCGGCGCCTCGTCGGCCTCGGCTTCATCGGCTACTACGTGTCGAGCCTGCTCGACTTCACGGGACTGCAGTACATCACCGCGTCGCTCGAGCGGCTCGTGCTGTTCCTGTACCCGACGATCGTCGTCGTGCTGTCGGCCATCTATCTCGCCAGGCCGGTGACCCGGCGCGCGGTCGCCGCGCTCGTGCTCTCCTACGCGGGCATTGCCCTCGCGGTCTGGCACGACGTGCGGATCACCGGAGACGCGGCCGCCACCGCGCTCGGCAGCGCGCTCGTGTTCGCAAGCGCGGTCGGCTACGCGATCTACCTCGTCGGCGCGGGCGGCATCATTGCGCGCCTCGGCTCGTCGCGCTTCATCGCCTGGGCGATGCTCGCGTCGACGGTGTTCATCGCCGTGCAGTTCGCGCTGACGCGGCCGCTCGACGCGCTCGCGCTGCCTGCGCCGGTGCAGGCGCTCGCGCTCGCGATGGCCATTTTCTCCACCGTGCTGCCGACCTGGATGATCGCGGAGTCGATCCGGCGCATCGGCGCGAACACCGCGTCGCTGATCGGCTCGCTCGGGCCGGTCTTCACCATCGGGCTCGGCGCGCTGATGCTAGGCGAAGCGGTCAACCTGCTGCAGCTCGTCGGCGTCGCACTGGTCCTCGCGGGCGTGCTGCTCGTCTCGCGCGGCGGGTCGCGCCCCGCGGGCGCGGCAAAGCCCGCGCCGGCGCGATAGGGCGGCGCCTGCGAAAATAGTCGTCGCACGAGCATCCGCAAGAAGGAGTAGACGCCATGGCCCCCGATACCATCGAGCGCGCGATTCTCGACCTCGACGATCCTTCCCTGCTGCGCCAGCGCTGCTACGTCGACGGGGCGTGGATCGACGCCGATGACGGCGCCACGATGCCGATCGTCGATCCGGCCACCGGCGCCCTCGTCGGTACCGCGCCGGTGTTTCGCGCGGCGGAGACGCGACGCGCGATCGACGCCGCGCAACGCGCGTTCCCCGCCTGGCGCGCGAAGACCGCGAAGGAGCGCTCGGCGATCCTGCGCCGCTTGAACGACCTGATGCTCGCGCATGCCGACGATCTCGCGCGGATCCTGACCGCCGAGCAGGGCAAGCCGCTCTCCGAGGCGACGGGCGAGGTCACGATCGGCGCCGCGTACGTCGAATGGTTCGCCGAGGAGGCGAAGCGCGTCTACGGCGACGTCATCCCGACGATCGCGAACGACCGCCGGCTGGTCGTCGTCAAGGAGCCCGTCGGCGTGTGCGCGGCCATCACGCCGTGGAACTTCCCGTCGTCGATGATCACGCGCAAGGTCTCGCCCGCGCTCGCGGCGGGCTGCACCGTGATCATCAAGCCGGCCGAGGCGACGCCGTTCTCCGCATTCGCGCTCGCCGAGCTCGCGCACCGCGCGGGATTCCCGCCGGGCGTGCTCAACGTCATCACCGGCGACGCGCCGACGATCGGCGGCGAGATGTGCGCCAATCCGATCGTGCGCAAGGTCTCGTTCACCGGCTCCACCGAGGTCGGCCGGCTGCTGATGCGACAGGTCGCGCCGACGATCAAGAAGATCTCGCTGGAGCTCGGCGGCAATGCGCCGTTCATCGTCTTCGACGACGCGGATCTCGATGCCGCGGCGGAAGGCGCGATCGTGTCGAAGTACCGCAACGCCGGGCAGACGTGCGTTTGCGCGAACCGGTTCTTCGTGCAGGAATCGGTCTACGACGCATTCGCCGAAAGGCTCGCCGCGAAGGTCGGCGCGCTCAAGGTGGGACGCGGCACCGAGCCGGGGGTGACGCAGGGGCCGCTCATCAACGCCGAGGCGGTCGCCAAGGTCGAGGAGCATCTCGCCGACGCGACGAAGCGCGGCGCAAAGGTCGCGATCGGCGGCAAGCGCCACGCGCTCGGCGGCACGTTCTACGAGCCGACGGTGTTGACGCGCGTGACGCCGGACATGCAGATCTTCCGCGAGGAGACGTTCGGACCGGTCGCACCGCTGATCCCGTTCAGGAACGACGCCGAAGTGGTCGAGCTCGCGAACCGCACCGAGTACGGACTCGCGTCGTACTTCTACAGCCGCGACATCGGCCGCATCTGGCGGGTCGCGGAAGCGCTCGAGTACGGCATGGTCGGCGTCAACACGGGCCTCATCACGACGGAAGTCGCGCCGTTCGGCGGCATGAAGCAATCCGGCCTCGGGCGCGAAGGCTCCAGGTACGGCATCGAGGAGTTCGTCGAAGTGAAGTACGTGTGCTTCGGCGGTATCGACAAGTAGCGTCGGCCAGGGGCCTTGCTACCCGGACCCGCGTCCCGTGCCCCCCGAAGGGGCGGGTCGGAATGCTTGCGCATTGCGCGCCTTCGTACAGGCACGGACGGGGTCGCAACAGCGTGCCGCCCTCTCGATGATGCCGAGTGTGAGCGTAGACGTCGCCAAAGTCCTCAGCAATTCCTCATGATTTTCTGAGGACGACGGTACGCCCGCGGAAGGAACCGCGACCACCGAGAATTCGGGTCGCGATTTGCCGAAAAATCGCGTGGGCGCGGGCTACCAGCCGGTCGGCAGCTTCTTCAGGATGGTGATCGTGCGATCCTCGACGGCGAGGTAGCCGCCGGCGACGAGATCCTTCATGAGCTTGCCGATCATGTCGCGCGATGCGCCTACGCGATCCGCAATCTCCTGCTGCGTGAGCTTCTCGGGCACGACCTGGCGGCCGTCGACGTCCCTGGCGAGCGCGTAGAGCAGCCGCACCAGCCGCCCGTACACGTCGGAGAGCGCGAGGCTCTTCAGGTTGCCCGTCGTCACGCGCACGCGATGGATCAGGCGCTCGATCAGGTGCATCGCGAAATCCGGGTGCGCGAGGATGAAGTCGCGGAACTGCGCGCGATTGACGACCGCGCAGGTCGTCGGCTCGGCGGTGATCACCGACGCCGAGCGCGGCGCGCCGTCGAGCGACATCTCGCCCACGTATTCTCCCGGCCCGTGGAAGTCGATGACGAACTCGCGCCCGGCCTCGTTGCTCGAGAAGATCTTGACCCGGCCGGAGAGGATCACATAGAGCGAGTCGCCAAGATCGCCCTCGTTGATCAGCACGGTATTGCGCGGGAACGTGCGCACGACGCCCGTCGAGGCGATTGCGCGCAGCGTGTCCGGCTGCAGAGGCACGACCGCATCCGGCGCGGCGTCCGCCCGCGCGGCGTCCTTGCTCGCGCGACCGTGGGTGCGTTCAAGCTGCGAACTCATCCTCCGTCCTCTCGCCGAACTCGGCGCGCGTCGCGTCCATCGCCGGCGCCGCAACGTGCGTGGGCAGCCTACTCGAGCTTGCGCAGGTCGTCGATCACCTTGCCGTCGTTCGGCAGTTCGTCGACGGAGCGAAACATCACTTCGCCGCGCAGCTTCGTGACCTCGCGGATCGAGGCGACGATGGCGTCGGCGAGCTGCGGATCCATGCCGGAGCATTCGACGTGCAGCATCAGCCGATCGCTGCCCTCGGGATTGTCGACGACGAGCCGCGCGCGATGCACCTCGGGATGGCGCTTGAGGATCGCCGCCACCTGCGCCGGGTGCACGAACATGCCCTTGACCTTCGTCGTCTGGTCGGCGCGGCCGAGCCAGCCCTTGATGCGCTGGTTCGTGCGCCCGCACGGCGACACGCCGCGCAGCGTCGCGGACAGGTCGCCCGTGCCGAAACGGATCAGCGGGTAATCGGCATTGACGAGGCTCGTCACGACGACTTCGCCGACCTCGCCCTCGCGCACGGGATCGCCGGTCCCCGGGCGCACGATCTCGACCAGCACGCCTTCGTCGACGACGAGCCCTTCGCGCGCCGGGGTTTCGTACGCGATCGACCCCACGTCCGCCGTTGCATAGACCTGGTAGCCCTGGATGCCGCGCGCGATGAAGGCGTCCCGCAGCGACGGCGGAAACGGCTCGGCCGACACCAGCGCCTTCGTGAGGCTCGGCAGCCCGATGCCGAGCTCGTCGGCGCGCTCGAGCAGGATGCGCAGGAACGACGGCGTGCCGACGTAGCCGTTCGGCCTCAGATCGGCCATTGCGGCGACCTGCTGCTCGGTCTGTCCGACGCCGCCCGGAAACACCGTGCAGCCGAGCGCGTGCGCGGCGGTCTCCAGCATCGAGCCGGCCGGCGTCAGGTGATACGAGAATGTGTTGTGAACGAGGTCGCCGGCGCGAAAGCCCGCCGCGAAGAGCGCACGTGCGAGGCGCCAGTAGTCGGGGGCCGCGCCCTCGGGCTCGTAGATGCCGCCCGGCGAGGCGAACACGCGGCGCATCGCGCCCCAATGCGTCGCCGCGAACCCGCCGAACGGGCGCGCCTGTTTCTGCAGGTCGGCGAGCTCGAACTTGCGGAGGACCGGCAACTGCGCGAGCGCCTCGCGCGTGGTGATCGTGGCCGGCTCGACGTCGGCGTAAAGGCGCGCGAACGCCGGTGCGTGCGTCTTCGCGTACGCCACCTGGCGCGGAAGCAGCGCGAGCTGCTCGCGTGCGCGCAGCTCGGGGTCGCGCGTCTCGAGCGCGTCGTAATGCTCCATTAGGCGAGCCATCTCTTGCGGCGGCGATAGTGCTTGACCTCGCGAAAGCTCCTCCGTCCCGAGGTGGACAGGCCGAGATAGAACTCCTTCACGTCCTCGTTGGTCGCGAGCTCGGAGGCCGCGCCATCCATCACGACGCGGCCGTTCTCGAGGATGTAGCCGTAGTTCGCGTGGCGGAGCGCAACGAGCGTGTTCTGCTCGGCGAGCAGGAACGACACGCGCTCGTTGCGATTGAGCTCGCCGACGATCTCGAATATCTCCTCCACGAGCTGGGGGGCGAGCCCCATCGACGGCTCGTCGAGCAGGATCATCGAGGGATGCGCCATCAGCGCGCGTCCGATCGCCGTCATTTGCTGCTCGCCGCCCGACGTGTATCCCGACTGGCTCGAGCGCCGCTCCTTGAGCCGGGGAAAGTAGTGATAGACCTTCTCGAGCGCAGCCGCCAGCTCGCCGCGCGACGCCTTGCGCGTGAACGCGCCGGCCAGCAGGTTCTCCTCGACGGTGAGATGCGCGAAGCAGTGCCGGCCCTCCATCACCTGGCACACGCCGCGGCGCACGAGGTCGTTCGGCGTGAGGCGATCGACGCGCTCGCCGCGAAACTCGATCGCGCCCTTGGTCACCTCGCCGCGCTCGGCCCGAAGCAGGTTCGAGATCGCCTTCAGCGTCGTCGTCTTGCCCGCGCCATTGGCACCGAGGAGCGCGACGATGCCGCCCTCCGGCACTTCGAGCGAGACGCCCTTCAGCACCAGGATGACGTGGTTGTAGATGACCTCGATGCCGTTGACCATCAGCATCGGGACTGCCGATGCGGCGGTCGCTTCGGTCGCGAGTGCGGCGGACGCGGTCATGTCGGTGGGAAAAGCGCGGTCGGCAGCGGAAAATCGGGGTCAGTCACCAAATTCGTCCCCGGCGTCAAGGGCGTTGGGCTGCGCGCCGGAATTGGGTGTCTGACCCCGATTTCTGCCCGCCGGCGATCACCGCGATACGGGGTCAGACACCGAGTTCCTGCGGAATCCGGTATCCGACCCCTGGGGCCTACGCCCCGTCCTCCTTCGCGCAATCGCGCTTCGTGAGCTTCTTCTCCTCCGCGTACTTCGCGGCCGACGCGCGGATCATCGGATTGATGATCTTGAGATCGGACTCGTAATGGCTGTTCGGCACGACGTTCCATTTCTTGCCGTCCCACGTCTCGATCTGCGCCGAGTGCGCGCCTTCGTGGTTCTCGCACGACGTCTTGACCGGAACCATGAAGCCGGTCAGTCCGAGCTTCTTGATCATGGCCTGGTCGATGTCCAGGTGCTCGAGGCCCCAGCGCACCTGCTCGCCCGTCAGCGACTTCTTGCCGAATTTCTCCTGCGCCTTGCGCACGCCCTCGACGCCCATCATGGCCGACACCATGCCGCGGTTGTAGAGCACCTCGCCGATGTCCTCCTTCTTGCCGGTGCCCTCTCCCTTGTCGTAGACGTACTTGACGATGTCGGCATGCACGGCGCCCTTGCCGGCCGGCGCGAGGAAGACGAGCGCGTTGTAGCCCTTCGCCCCGTCGCCGGCGGGAACGACGTCGGGCTCGGCGCCGGACCACCATACGCCGTACATCTTGTCGCGCGGATAGCCGGACGCGACCGCTTCCTTGATCGCCGTCGAGTTCATCACGCCCCATCCCCACAGGAACACGTAATCGGGGCGCTGCTGGCGAATTTGCAGCCACGTCGCCTTCTGCTCGACCCCGGGATGCGTAACGGGCAGCAGGATCAGCTCGTATCCGAGGGTCTTCGCGCGCTCCTGCAGCAGCGCGATCGGCTCCTTGCCGTACGGCGAGTCGTGGTACACGAGCGCGATCTTCTTGCCCTTGAGCTTGTCCATGCCGCCGAGCTTCTTGCCGACGTGCTGGACGAGGATGTCGGCCGCATCCCAATACGTGCCGCCGAGCGGGAAGTTCCAGCCGAAGACGCTCCCGTCGACCGAGTCGGCGCGGCCATAGCCCGCGGTGATGAGCGGAATGTGGTCGGTGAACGACTTGTCGGTGAGCGCGAACGTGATGCCGGTCGACAGCGGCTGGAATACCGTGCCGCCGGTCGGCCCCTTGCCCTTCAACCGCTCGTAGCACTCGACGCCGCGGTCGGTGGCATAGCCCGTCTCGCATTCCTCGAACGCGATCTTGATGCCGTTGATCCCGCCGTCGCGCGCGTTGACGAGCTTCAGGTAGTCGACGTAGCCGTTCGCCCAGGGCGCGCCGTTCGGCGCATAGGGACCGGTGCGATAGACGAGCACCGGGAAGAACTGCTCGTTCGCCTGCGCCATCGCGGCGCCGCTCGCCGCGATGCATGCCGCCGCGCATGCCGCGGCAGCGAGAATCGCCTTCAAGTTCCCCTTCATGACCACCCTCCTTAGATAAGACGCTTCATCATATGCCCATCAATGCGGGAAGGGCCATAGCCGCAGCTTTTCCTTCCCGATCGCCCAAAGCCGCGCCAGCCCGTGGGGTTCCAGCACGAGGAACAGCACGATCAGCGAACCGAAGATCATGAACTCGACGTTCGTCGCCATCGCCGTCGACATCGGCACGCCGAGCGCCTCGGGAATCTGGTTCAGCAGGATCGGGAGCGCGACGATGAACGCGGCGCCGAGGTACGAGCCGAGGATCGACCCCATCCCGCCGATGATGATCATGAAGAGCAGCGAGAACGACAGGTTGAGGTCGAACGC
>JBLMWW010000166.1:0-36531 GCA_050257435.1 Rudaea sp. | reverse complement strand
GCGTCACGCCGCCCGCTCCGTCGCGCGCCGCATCGTTCCCCCGGCCTCCGGCGCGCCTGCACCGTAGGCGATCGGCTGCGCGAGCGTCGCCGGCGGCGAGGCGCCGAGGAGCACGTAGAGGTTTGCGACATGCATTCGAAACAGCCGCTCGAGGTCGCTCACCGCCTCGGCGGGATTGGCGCTGGACAACCACCAGAACCAGTCGGATGCCTCGCAGGCAGCGAGCTGCCGCTGCGCGTACCGCAAACGCTCCGGAGAGAGCGTGACGCTCGCAGCGTCGTAACGGTCCTTGGCCGCGATCAAGAGCTCCCATGCGAGGTTCTTCTCCGGCGATCCGATCCAGGTCGAGAACGTCCCTCCGACCCAGCTGCCCGCAATCAGTCGCGGCAGTTCACCCGGCGTGGGCGTGGACGCCGCGTCGGCGTGGTCCTGCTCGCGGCGATCGAGCCACGCGGCGAAGGTGGTCGGCCGTATCGATGGGTGCGCCGACAGTACGCGGTAGAGCGCGTCGAGGAAGTAGTAGCCGTTGTACGCGTAGTATTCCCAGCAGTTCTCGCCATCGAGGATGATGCTGACGACCGGCGCCTCGCCGTCGCTCGCGGCCTGCCCGATGGCCGCGACGGCGCCGATCAAATCCGCCGCCGCGTCATCGCCGTTCCAGCGCGCGTATTCGAAGCCGATGCGATCGGAAAGGAAGTCGTCGCGGAAGAAGCAGGCGAGCCGGTGGTTGCCACCGACGTACCAGGGCCGATGGGGCGAAGCCGTGGCGCTCGCCTTGTCGCCCGCCGCCAGGCTGTTGCGCAGCACCTCGCCGCCGCTCGCGGTCCAGCGCACGCCGCGATCGGCGAATAGTCCGAGCAAGGCGTCGGACACGGCGCCTTCCGCCGGCCAGACGCCGGCGGCCGCGACGCCGAAGCGGGCGCGGTGCCCTTCGAGCGCCGCATCGATGTGCGCGGCGACACGCGCCAATCCGCCCGGATACGGACGCGACGGCAGCGCGCAATCGGGCAGCGCCTCGCGCGCGCTCGCAAAGTCGAGGAGCAGGGGTGCGAGCGGGTGATGCTCGGGCGTGGTCGAGATCTCGACCTGGCCCCGAGCGGCAAGGCGCTTCCAGCGCGGAACGACGTCGCGGATCGTGGCGGCGACGACCTCGAAAAGCGCCCGGCGGTCGGCGGGCGTGAACCCGTGCGCCTTGGCGATGAGCGCGCGGACCACGTCCGACTCGCGGCGCAGGCTCTCGCCCGTCCAGCCGAGGTGGTACCAGGTGACGAGATCGCTGAAATAGGCGTCCGAAAGGTAGGCGGCGGCATCGGCGCCATGGCGCTCGAAGGCCCGCAACACCTCGAGGAGCGCCTCGTACGGGGGAAACGGCCGGATCGTGCGCTCGTGGTTCGTATGGAAACAGCGGTCGAGGATGAACGCGCGGTCGCCCGTCGAGAGCGGCACGGTCGCGGGATGGACGAGCACACGCAGCAGCCGGTCGCGCAGGCGGCTCGTCGCGAACTGGTCGGCGTAGTCTTCGAGCTGTTCGAGCAGGACCGGCGCGAAGTTCACCACGGCACGCATGGCGGGGTGGCGCTCGAGGTGCCACGCCATGTCGCTGTAGTCCTTGAGGGCGTGCAGGTACACCCAGGGCAGCTCGAACTCCCCGGTGACCCGATCGCGATAGTCCGGCTGGTGCATGTGCCAGAGGAGCACGAGGTCGACGCGCTTTGGCGTCGACGCGCCGGCCGGAAACGGTGCCTCAGCGATGGTGATGGACCTTCTGGCCGAGCATTTCGGGAATGATCAGCGTCACGCCGCGCTCGGTGACGTGGAAACGCTTGCGATCCTCGTTCGGGTCGACGCCGGCGCGCATACCGGCCGGTATGCGGCAATGCTTCTCGACGACGCACCGCTTCAGCACCGCATTCGGGGCGATGTCGACGCCCGGAAGGATAACGCAATCGTCGACGGCCGCGTACTCGTGCACGCGCACGTTGGAAAACAGCAGCGATCGGCGCACGCAGGCGCCGCTGATGATGCAGCCGCCGCTGATCAGCGAGTCGATCGCGACGCCCCGCCGGCCGTCCTCGTCGAACACGAACTTCGCCGGAGGCAGCTGCTCCTGATACGTCCAGATCGGCCAGTTGTCGTCGTAGAGGTTGAGCTCGGGAACGACGTCGGTCAGCCGGATGTTGGCTTCCCAGAACGCGTCGATCGTGCCGACGTCGCGCCAGTACGGAACGCCGTCGTGCATGTTGACGCAGCTGTCGACGAAGTTGTGGGCGTACACGCGTGCCCCGCAGGCGAGCGAGGCGGGAATGATGTCCTTGCCGAAGTCGTGGCTGGAAGCGGCGTGGTCGGCATCGCGCAGCAGCGCGTCGTACAGGTAGTCGGCGCCGAACGTGTAGATGCCCATGCTCGCGAGCGCGCGGTCGGGCCGCCCCGGCATTGGCGCCGGCACGGCGGGCTTCTCCTGGAAAGCGACGACGCGCTGGCGCGCATCGACGCTCATGACGCCAAGCCCGTGCGCCTCGCCGATCGGCACGTCCACGCAGGCGATCGAGAGCTCGGCTTTGCGGCGCACGTGCTCGTCCAGCATGCGCCGGTAATCCATCTTGTACACGTGGTCGCCGGCCAGGATCACCACGTAGTCGGGTGCGTGCCGGCGCAGGATGTCGAGGTTCTGGTAGACGGCGTCCGCCGTGCCGCGATACCACATCGCCTCGACCCGCTGCTGCGCCGGCAGGAGCTCGACGAACTCCCGAAAGCGGCCGTCGAGGAAGCTCCAGCCGCGCTGGACGTGGCGGATCAGGCTCTGCGACTTGTACTGCGTGCAGATGCCGATGCGGCGGATGCCGGAGTTCACGCAGTTCGACAGCGCGAAGTCGATGATGCGGAACTTGCCCGCGAACGGCACGGCGGGCTTCGCCCGCCAGTCGGTCAACTGCTGCAGGCGGCTGCCGCGGCCACCGGCGAGAACGATCGCCAGCGAACTGCGCGCCAGCGCGTCGGGGGCGATCGCCTCCAAAGCGCGGGGCGTGGCCTCGACCTCGGGGTCCGCGTCGATATCGGGCGTCACGATCGACATGCGAGATGCGGGTCGTTAGCCCGGATATTTCACCGGTGGGCGGGAATTCGGCGCGACGATTCGGTCAATAGCTGATCGATTTCCGCTTCGGCTTCGAGCCAGTCCTGCAGCGCGCCCTCGCCGGTGAATCCGCGGCGCTCCGCGCGGAAGTAGGCGGCGCGCGACACCATCTCGGTGCGCGTTGCCGGATCGACGCTCGTCGAGGGCGTCGGCTCTTCAACCGGGTTGCGGGCTGCTTCTTCCGGCGCGGGCGCGACGCGAGCCGCATGGGTCTTGGCCTTGGCACGTCGTCGCGTGCCGGCGCTTTGCGTAGCCATTCGAAACGCTCCTTTTGCTCACCTCGACAACCGTTGCGATGCGCATTCGCGCATTGCTCGCGTCATGAATCGTGAAGCGCGCCGAAACCGCTGTCAACGGCGTTTCCGGGTTCGTACGCGAACGCGCGCGCGACAGATGACGATTCCAAGCACCTCGCCGCCCGCGCGCGATGATCGGATTATCGTGAACGGTCGTGCGATCGCATTGATCCTCGTCAACGGAGCGGCCGGTGCCGCGCGCGGCCCGGGAGACGAAGACTAGAATCGACGGATGGAAAGCGCTGCCGACAGCCCCGGCGGAACGGGAACGCGGCCGGCCGCCGTGGCGTACTTCTCGATGGAGATCGCGCTGGAGGATGCGATTCCCACGTACGCCGGCGGGCTCGGCGTCCTCGCCGGCGACACCGTGCGCGCCGCCGCCGATCTCGGCGTGGCGCTCGTCGCCGTATCGCTCGTCCATCACAAGGGTTACTTTCGCCAGCACCTCGATGCCTCCGGCAACCAGACCGAGGAGCCGGTGAGCTGGCCGGTCGCCGAGCGCCTTGCCGAAATGGGGCCGCGTGTGCCGATCGAGATCGAGCACCGCACCGTCGTGCTGCGCGCGTGGTGTTACGAGACGAGGGGGGTGAGTGGCCATGCCGTTCCCGTCTACCTGCTCGACGCCGACTTGCCGGAGAACGCGGAGCGCGATCGCGGGCTCACCGACTATCTCTACGGCGGCGACGAGCGCGTGCGGTTATGCCAGGAGGCGATCCTCGGCATCGGTGGAGTACGGATGCTGCGCGCGCTCG
This sequence comes from Rudaea sp., assembly GCA_050257435.1. GTDB lineage: Bacteria > Pseudomonadota > Gammaproteobacteria > Burkholderiales > Casimicrobiaceae > VBCG01. The sequence continues at coordinate 32,350 of JBLMWW010000166.1, read as the reverse complement.
GCTACCGGAGCCTGCATCGCTTCCACATGAACGAGGGCCATGCGAGCCTGCTGACCGTCGAGCTCGTCTACGAGGCGGCGCGCGAGCGCAAGCTGCCCGAGATCACGCGCGAGCTCATCCAGACGATCAAGCCGATGTGCGTGTTCACGACGCACACGCCGGTGGCGGCCGGGCACGACAAGTTCCCCCTGTCGCTCGTCGGGCGCGTGATCACCGGCTACGGCCACGACTTCGACGCGCGGGCGCAGGAGTTCTGCCTCGACGGCACCCTCAACATGACCTACCTCGCGCTCGACAACAGCCACTACATCAACGGCGTCGCGAAGAAGCACGGCGAGCTCGCGCGGCACATGTTCGGCGAGCGCAAGATCGACTCGATCACCAACGGCGTGCACGCCGTCACCTGGACGTCGCCACCGGTGCGCGCGCTTCTCGACCGGCACGTTCCCGGCTGGCGCGAGGACAACCGCAGCCTGCGCTACGCGATCGGCATCCCGGGTCCCGAGGTGTGGGAGGCACATCGGGGAGCGAAGCGCGCACTCGTCGACCACGTCAATGCCCGAACGTCGGCGGGCTTCGACATGGACGTCTTCACCATCGGCTTCGCGCGCCGCGCCACGACCTGGAAGCGCGCGGACCTGCTCTTCTTCGATCCCGAGCGGCTCAAGGCGATCGCGCAGCGCGTCGGCACGCTGCAGCTCGTGTTCGCCGGGAAGGCGCATCCGCAGGACGACCCGGGCAAGGCCATGATCCGTCGCGTGTTCGCCGCACGCGGCGCGCTCGCGCCGGCCATCCGGCTCGTCTATCTCGAGGATTACGACATGCGCCTTGCGCGGCTTCTCACCGCCGGCTCCGATCTCTGGCTCAACACGCCGCAGCCGCCGCTCGAGGCTTCCGGAACGAGCGGCATGAAGGCGGCATTGAACGGCGTGCCTTCGCTATCCATCCTCGACGGCTGGTGGACCGAAGGGTGCATCGAAGGCGTCACGGGCTGGGCGATCGGCACGAATGTCGTGCTCGAAACCGACGACGACCGCGCGGCGGACGCCCGCTCGCTGTACGACAAGCTCGAGCACGCCGTGCTACCCCTCTACTATTGGAACCGCGCCGGCTACGTCGACGTGATGCGCCATGCGATCGCGCTGAACGGCTCGTTCTTCAACACCGAACGCATGCTCGATCAGTACGTGCGCAAGGCGTACTTCGAATAGGGGAATCGATGAGCGTCCGAGGGCCGCGCAGAGGAACCCATCGCGGCCCCTCGGAGAGCAGCGCAGGGGCGCAGCCGCATGCGCCGGATGACGACCCTGGCGAAGCGCCGTTGCGCGTGCTCTTCGCGACCGCCGAAGCGGCGCCGCTGATCAAGACCGGCGGCCTGGGCGACGTGAGCGGCGCGCTGCCGCTCGCGTTGCACCGCATCGGGGTCGACGTCCGCGTGCTGTTGCCGGGCTATCCCGTCGTGCTCGACGCGCTCCGCGTTCGTTCGCAGGACGCACACATGCTGACGGCGCTTCCGCACGCGGGGCCCACGCGGATCGTCGCGGCGACACTCCCGAACGGCGTACCCGCCATCGTCGCCGACCACGCCCGGCTCTTCGAGCGTCCGGGCGGGCCCTATCAGGATCCGGGCGGTACCGACTGGGCCGACAACGCCCTGCGCTTCGGCCTGTTCTCGAAGGCCGCGGCGACGCTGGCAGGCGAAGCGAATCCGCTCGGGTGGCAGCCCGATATCGTTCACTGCAACGATTGGCACACCGGGCTCGCGCCCGTTTACCTGCGGGCGGCACGGCGCGCGTGTCAAAGCGTGCTGACGATCCACAATCTCGCGTACCAGGGTCTGTTCCCGCCGGCGTGGATGGAGCGGCTCCAACTGCCCCCCGTGCTGTTCACCCCGCAGGGCATCGAGTTCCATGGCGCGCTCTCGTTCCTCAAGGCCGGGCTGGTGTTCGCGGACGCCATCACGGCCGTGAGTCCGACGTACGCGCGGGAGATCCAGAGCGCGCCGCTCGGATTCGGGCTGGAAGGCGTCTTGCACGCGCGTCGCGCGGCACTGTTCGGCGTCCTGAACGGCATCGACACCGACGAGTGGAACCCGGCGCAGGATCCGCGGATCGACGCCTGCTACGACGCGACGAATCCGGCGGCCAAGGCGGCCAATCGGCGGGCGCTGCGCACGCGTCTCGGCCTCGACGACGTTCCCACCATGCCGCTCTTCGGCGTCGTGAGTCGCCTCGTCGAGCAGAAGGGCATCGACCTCGTCGCCGACGTCGCCCCGCGGCTCGTCGCGCTGCCGGCCCAGCTCGCCGTGCTCGGCACCGGCGACGCCGTGCTCGAACGCCGCTTCATGTCCCTGGCGGCAGCGTATCCGGGACGCATGGCCGTGCGCATCGGCTTCGACGAGGCGCTCGCGCACCAGGTCGAAGCCGGCGCCGACGCGTTCCTGATGCCATCGCGCTTCGAGCCCTGCGGCATGAACCAGATGTACAGCCAGCGGTACGGCACGCCGCCGATCGTGCGACGCACCGGCGGCCTCGCCGACACTGTCGTCGACTGCACGCCCGGGACGCTCGCCGATGGCACGGCAAGCGGCTTCGTGTTCGAGGAGGCGAGCCCCGAGGCGCTTTTCGCCGCCATCGAGCGTGCCGTGGCGGCGTTCGGCGACCCCGGCGCCTGGCAGGCGCTCCAGCGCAACGGCATGGCGCGCGACTTCGGCTGGGCGCGCGCGGCCGCGCGTTATGCCGAGCTCTACGCCCACGTGATCGCCACTCCGCGCGTGTAGCGAAGCGTCGCGTGTCGCTCCGCTGTTGCACGGCGCCTGGCCGCCGCGGCGCGCGTGCGGCATCATTGCGCGCTTCTGAAACCGTGGAATGCGCAGCGCGACGATGGCCGACTCGCCCGGTACCCGTTACGTCCTCGAGGTTCGCCCGAACATCCCGCGCCGGCTCGCGCGGCTCGCCGAGTTCGCGGACAACCTCTGGTACACGTGGGACCGACCCACCCGCTACCTGTTCGCGCAGCTTCATCCCCGCCTGTGGGACGCCGTGGGGCACAGCCCCAAGGCGTTCCTCAATCGGGTCGACGAGCAGCGGCTCGTCGATGCGGTCGACGATCCGCTGTACATGGACCGTTTCAACCGCGTCGTGTCGGCGTACGACACGTACCACGGCGAACCGCGCCGGCCGCAGGCGGCGACGCAATTGCGGCAAAGCGATCTGGTCGCGTACTTCTGCGCCGAGTTCGGCTTCCACGAAAGCCTGCCGATCTATTCGGGCGGGCTCGGCATTCTCGCCGGCGACCACTGCAAGGCGGCGAGCGACATGCGGCTGCCGTTCGTGGGCATCGGGCTGCTCTATCGCCAGGGCTATTTCCGCCAGACGATCGACGCCGAAGGCAACCAGCACGCCGCCTATCACGACGCCGATTTCGACGACCTGCCGGTGACGCAGGTCGCGACCGACGACGGGAGCCCCCTGCACGTCGCGGTCGACCTCGACGGCCGCCAGATCCTGGTGCGCGTATGGCAGGCGCGCGTGGGCCACGTCACCCTCTACCTGCTCGATACCGACGTTGCGGACAACAGCGAGTCGGACCGGCGCATCTCGCACCGCCTCTACGGCGGCGACCGCATCACGCGCATCGAGCAGGAGATCGTGCTCGGCGTCGGCGGCGTGCGCGCGCTCGACGCGGTGGGTCTCAAGCCTGCCGTGTGGCACATCAACGAGGGTCATGCGGCGTTCCTGATCCTCGAGCGGATACGCCGCTACGTCCAAAGCGGTGTCGGGTTCGAGACCGCGCTGGAGGCGGTCGCGTCGAACACGGTCTTCACGTCGCACACGCCGGTGCCCGCCGGCCACGACCGCTTCGCCGCCGACATGGTGCTGCGCTATTTCGCGACGTTCCTGCGGGATGTGCGCGCGACGCCCGACGCGCTGCTGTGGCTCGGCGGCGCCGCCGCGGGCGGCGAGTTCGACATGACCTCGCTCGCAGTGCGCGGCTCACGCTTCCAGAACGGCGTGAGTCGCATACACGGTGGGGTGACGGAGCGGATGCTGCAGGAGCTCTGGCCGCAGATCCCGGCGGAGGAAAACCCGGTGATGTCGATCACCAACGGCGTCCACACGCCGACGTTCCTCGCGCCGGAGATGCGGGAGCTGTTCGACCGGTACATGGAATTGACGGCAAGCCCGCGCCAATCCGACCCGGGACTTCGCGCGGGGCTCGACGCCATCCCCGATCATCTCTTCTGGAGCGTGCGGCAGCAGCTCAAGGCGCAGCTCCTGCATCTGGTGCGGGAGCGCGTGCGCATCCAGCACTTCCGCAACGGCGGCAGCGAGTCGCACCTCGATCGGCTGCTGAAGCGGGTCGATCCGGCGAATCCCAACGTGCTCACCGTGGGGTTCGGGCGCCGCTTCGCCCAGTACAAGCGCGCGACGCTGCTGTTCGAGGACCTCGATCGGCTGCACGCGATCGTCGCGGATCCGGAGCGGGCCGTCGTGTTCCTGTTCGCCGGCAAGGCGCACCCCGCCGACGGCCCCGGCATGGATCTCATCCGTCGCATCCACGACGTGGCATGCATGCCGCGCTTCGAGGGGCGCATCCTGCTGATAGAGGGCTACGACATCCGGCTCGGGCGGCGCATGGTCTGCGGCGCCGACGTCTGGCTCAACAATCCGATCTATCCCCTCGAGGCGTCCGGGACGTCGGGCATGAAGGCGGCGATCAACGGCGTCATCAACCTCTCGGTCCTCGACGGGTGGTGGGGGGAGGGCTACCAGGGCGACAACGGCTGGGCGATCAAGCCCGCGTCACCGCGCCTCGATCCCGCGCGCCGCGACCGCGAGGAGGCGCGCACGCTCTACGAGATTCTGCAGGATCAGGTCGTGCCGCTGTACTACGGGCGCGGAAGCATGGGCTATCCGCCCGAGTGGGTCGCGCTTGCCAAGCGCTCGATCGCGAGCATCCTGCCGCGCTTCAACGCCGGGCGGATGATGGGCGAGTACGTCGCGAAGAGCTATCTGCCCGCGGCGCAGCTCGGGCACCGCTACGCCGAGAGCGATTTCGCGCTTGCCGCGGCGGTCGCGCAATGGAAGGCGCGGGTGCGCGCGGCGTGGCCGGGCGTCGCCCTGCGCCGTCTCGACACGCCGACGCGCCGCATCCAGTTCGGGGAGAGCGTGTCGCTGCGCCTCGGCGTGCGGCTGAACGGCCTCGAGCCGGACGATGTCGTCGTCGAGGCCGTCGTGGCGCGCACCGTCGGCGGGCGCCGCGACGAGCGCCGTGCGTACCGCTTCGTCCCCGGCGCGCAGGGGGAGGACGGCGAGCGCATCTTCACGCTGGATCTCGCGCCCGAGCTCTGCGGCGAGCTCGACTATGGGATCCGCGCGTATCCGTACCACGACGCGCTCGCGCACCGGTTCGAGATGGGGCGGATGGTATGGGCGTGACGTTCGCGCGGTGCCGGCGCCGCACCGGCCGGCGGCCGCGGGCATCGGTCGCCGGGACGCGCCGCGGGCGTGCAGCGGCGACGCGTTCAGACCATTTCGGCTTCCTCGAGCGCGCGGTGATCGCGCAGGAAGCGGTCCACCTCGGCGCGCGCGTCGGACTCGTCGACGTCGCCTTCCCATAGCTCGCGGCCGGCGTCGCGCCAGGTCGCGGTCCGACCGGAGAAATCGACGTCGACCGGCTGCTCCGCGGATTCATCGAGCAACGCGCCGAGCAAGGCGAGGCGTCGCTCCACGTCTTCCCATGGCACCGTCACACGCGTACGCGCGTGCAGCGGCATTGCTCGCGGATGTCGATCGCGCCCGCTCGCATGATGTGCCGTCCTGCGTGCCATGGCCGCTCCTTCCCGTCGTCGTCGATCGCTCGTCGTTGGCAACGATTCTCCCGCGCATGCCGGGGAACGCATTGACCGGCGTCAATCCACGCGCAGGTGCGGCTTTGCCGGCGTGTGCTCGCTTCAAGGACGCCGTGCCCGACGCCGTCGGCATGGCGGAGGCGGGCGAATCTGCCGGGAAGCGGAATGCCGCATGGCGCAGCCCTGTTGGCACGCCATGTCGACGCGCCGTTGTGCCGTTTCGCTCGTCCCCTTGGCGGTGTTCCTCGCCGCCGCGTCGGCTGCGCCACCGGCAGCCGCCGCCGACATCGTCGTCTTGGTCGAGCACGAAGGACAGGTCACCATGATCCGCGCCTGCGCGCGCATCTCGGCGAACGTAACGACCGCCTGGCGCGTGCTGACGGATTACGATCGCTACGACCGCTTCGTCCCCGGCGTGCGCTCGAGCCGGACACTCGTGCGCGACGGCGCGAAGGTCACCGTCGCGCAATCGGACGACGTCACGGTCGGGCTTCTGCCGCTGCGTGTCGACGTCACGTACGACATCGTGGAGTCGCCGCCGGATCGCTTGCGATCGCACGCCCATGCCGGCGCGCTGCCCGTTCTCGACAGTGTCTATGCGCTCGTCCCCGACGGATCGAGCGTACGCGTCGATTATGTCGGCCGGATCGAAGGCGGGCTCCCGCTCGTCGCTCCACTCGCGCGCAGCACGCTGGCGGCGAGTGTCACGCGTCAGTTCCGGGCGCTCGCCGAAGAGATCGAGCGCCGGACCCGGGTCGCGCACGGCAGCGGTTGAGATGCGAAGGCGCCTTCTTCTGGCCGTGCTCGGCGGCGTGGTGCTCGCCGGCTGCGCGGCACCTTCGCTGCCGCCGGTGGAGCTCGAAGCCACTCGGCCCGCGGACTTTCCCGAATCGTCGTATCGCCAGGCGGCGAGTGCGGGCCACGTCGTCTTTCGCATCGATCCGGCGACTTCGATCGCGGTCATTCACGTGCATCGCGGTGGCTCGCTCGCACGACTCGGGCACGAGCACGTCGTCGCAAGCCACGACGTCGCGGGATACATCGACCGTTCGGCTGCGCGCGCCGATCTCTACGTCGGGCTCGAGCGCCTCGCCGTCGACGAGCCGGCGCTACGACGGCAGGCGGGGCTCGATGCCGCCCTGTCGGAAGATGCGATCGCCGGGACGCGCCGGAACATGCTGACGCGCGTGCTCGACGCCGCCCGCTATCCCTTCGCGGTCCTGCACGTGACCGGCCTCGTGGATGATGGTCCGATGCGAATCGCGCACGTCCGGCTCACGCTGCATGGCGTGACGCGCGCGCTCGACGTGCCGGTCGCATTCGAAATGGCGATGCACGACCTCGGCATCGCGGGCCGCTTCACGATACGCCAATCGGACTTCGGCATCGCGCCGCTCTCGATCCTCGGCGGCGCGGTGCAGGTCGCCGACGCGGTGGACGTCGATTTCCGGCTGCGGGCCCGGAGCGTCGCGGCGCCTTAGGCGGCCGTCCGGCCCGCCGCTCCGCCGTGCGCGACCGACCACTCGGCCGGCTGGTGCAGGAATTCCTCGACCTGCGCGAGCGTGCTCGGGTCGAAGTATTGCTCCTTGCGCGCGACCTCGAGCACGTCCCACCACGTCGCGAGGTAGTGATGGGTCACGCCCAGGTCGGCGAGAATCCTCGTGCTCTCCTCGAAGATCGAGTAGAAGAAGATGACGAACACGTGGTTCACGGTCGCGCCCGCGTTGCGCAATGCGGCGCAGAAATTGATCTTGCTGCGGCCGTCGGTAGTCAGGTCCTCGACGAGGAGGGCGCGCGCGCCGCTTCCCAGGCTGCCCTCGATCTGCGCGTTGCGACCGAACCCCTTCGCCTGCTTGCGCACGTACTGCATCGGCAGCATCAGCGCGTCGGCGATCCACGCCGCGAACGGAATCCCCGCGGTCTCGCCGCCGGCGATCGTGTCGATGCTCTCGAAGCCGACTTCGCGCAGGATCGTCGAGCAGCCGAAGTCGACGAGCGTGCGCCGGATCCGCGGATACGAGATCAACTTCCGGCAATCGATGTAGACGGGGCTCGCCCAGCCGGAAGTGAAGATGAACGGCTTCTCGGCGTTGAAGTGCACCGCCTCGACCTCGAGCAGCATCCGCGCGGTGGTTGCGGCGATCGTCGCCCGGTCTGCAAAGCTCACGCCGAGGGTCATGGGGTTTTCGGGAGTTCGAAAGGGGTCGGATTATCGCATGGCGCTTTCAACGTGGGCCCGACGCTCGCGGGACGCGGCGGAGGGCGTCCTGCAGGAAGCGCTCAGGCAACACCGAGTCGCTCGGCAAGGCCGGCCAGCGCCTGCTCGAAGCAGGCGAGCGGGGCGCGCGCAATGCCAGCGCCTACCTGGCCTACGCCGGGCTCGCGGTGCGCGATGCCGGTGTTGATGACGGGCGCCGTCCCGGTTCTCAGCACCTTGCGGATGTCGATGCCGGTCGGCACGCCGGCGAAATCGAGGTTCGGAATCGTCCACTCCGCGTTGCGGCTTTCCGTGATCTCGTACATCGCCCTGGTGTAGTTCACCGACTCGCGGGCCGAGCCGGCCCCGACGAAGCCCGCGACCGCGGGCGCGGCCGCCATCGCGAAGCCGCCGAGACCGATCGTCTCGACGATCGCAGAGTCGCCCATGTCGGGATTCGCATCGCGCTCCGAGTAGCCGGGAAAATACAGGCCGGCCGGCATTTCGACCGGGGCGGTGTACCAGCGGTCGCCGGTGCCGCTGATTCGAATGCCGAATTCCGTGCCGTTACGACACATCGCGGTGACGATCGAAGAGCCGTCGACGCCGCGCGCGGGGTCGGTCAGCGCCTTTCCCATCGCCATCGCGACGTTCAGAAAGAATTGGTCGTTCCTGCCGATGAACGCCAGCACTTCGGCGAGCGTGTTCGAATCGTTCGAGGTGCGCGCGAGCGCGGGCGCGATCTCGCGCAGGAAGAGGGCCGAGCAGGCGACGTTGCGCTGGTGCATCTCGTCGCCCATCGCGAGGCCGCGCGCGACGATGTTCTTGAGCGGAATGCCGCCCGACGCGACGAGTGCGGCCGATAGCGCCGGCCCGAGCACGCGGGCGATCCATGCGAGCCGCCCCAGCACCTCGGCGTCGTTGCCGCCGAAACGCATCACCTTGCCGAGGCCCTCGTTGATCGTGCAGTACGCGCGATTGCCGAAGGCGCGATTCTCCACGACGAGCACGGGCTGGCCGAGGGTCGTCATGCCCGTCATCGGGCCGACGGCGCCGAGATCGTGGTTGGGCCGAAACGTGTAGCGCCCGGAAGCCGCCGCCTGCGCCGCCGCGTCGAGGTCGCGCGCCCACCCCTCGAACACGGCCACGCCGCAGACCGCGCCACGCATCGGGCCGCACATCCGCTCCCATCCGATCGGCGGGCCGGCGTGCAGAATCACGTTCTCGCGCAACCCTTCGATCACGTCGCCCGCGCGCCGGACGTCGATCAGCACCGGCTCCGCCGCGAAAATCCGGCGCAGCACTTCCCTGTTCGCGAGCTCGATCTTCTGCAAGTGACGAGACTCCTCCTGCCAGCGAGACGACGGTTCCCGGCGCATGCGCGCTTGCGGCGCAAGGACGATGTCCGCGCCCGGGCGGGGTCGCCGCATGATAGCGGAGGGCTTCCGCCGCGCCAATGAAGCCGACCACGTCTCCGCAAGCGGAGCTGCGTGACGAATTTCGAAATGCCGGCGAAGCGCCGGGGATGGCGTAACCTTGTGCGCTTTCCGCCGTCCGGGCGTAGCGGGCGACGTGCCCGTGCGCGCGCATGAGGCATCGCGCGGGGTTGCGCGTGGTCGACGCAGCGGATGCCACGAAGAACGCGGGGGATCGATCGATGTCCGCAGGAAGCGTATTCCCGGCGCGCCTGGTCCTCGCCATCGGCGGCAACGCCACGCACCCCGAAGGAATCCGCGGCACGCCATCCGAGCAGGCGGAGGTGGCGGCAAGACTGGGCAACGCGCTCTTGCCGCTGATGGAGCTCGACAGCCAGCTCATCATCACGCACGGCAACGGGCCGGTCGTCGGCAAGATCCTGATGCGACAATCGATCGCGCGCCACCGCGTCGAGCCAATGACCCTCGACATCTGCGTCGCGCATAGCCAGGGTGGCATCGCCTACCTCCTGATGCAGGCGCTCGAGAACGCACTGCGCGCCAAAGGCAATCCGCGTCACGTCGTGTGCCTGCTGACGCAGGTCGAGGTCGATCCCGACGACCCGGCGTTTCGCAATCCGTCGAAGCCGATCGGGTATTTCTACACGGAGGAGGAGGCGAAGGCGCTCGCGAGCGAGCTCGGATGGGAAATGCGCGAGGATTCGGGACGCGGGTGGCGCCACGTCGTGCCTTCGCCCAAGCCGAAGCACATCGTCGACATATCGCTCATCCAGAAGGTCGCGGAAAGCGGCGCGGTGGTCATCGCCGGCGGCGGTGGGGGCGTGCCGGTGGTCCGCAGCGGCAAGGGCCAGCGGCACGGCGTCGAGGCGGTCATCGACAAGGATCGCACGTCGGCGCTGTTGGCGAACGTGCTCCACATCGACGACCTGATGATCCTGACCGCGGTGCCGCGGGTCGCGATCAATTACGGCAAGCCGGACCAGATGGAGCTCGAGCGCGTCACGCTGTCGCAGGTCAAGGCCTGGCGCGCCGAGGGACACTTCCCGCCGGGCAGCATGGGGCCGAAGATCGATGCCGTGATCGAGTTCCTGGAAGGCGGCGGACGCCGCGCCATGATCGGCCGACTCGAGGATGCGATACCGATCCTGCGCGGCGAAGCCGGCACGCATATCGTGGCCTGAAGCGGCGCCGACGGAGACGGCGTCCGTGCGAGACCGCGACAGCATCCCGCTCGTCGCGCTCGGCGCGACCGCGCTGTCGACTCTGCGCGCGAACGAGCGCGGGCGCGTCCTCGCCGTATTCCGGCGCAGCTTCTACGTGGCGTTCGGGAACGACGTCGTCTGCATCGGCCCGCTCGAGCTCGGCCGCGGGCCGCTCGCCGCGCTCTACGCGCGGCACGCGACATTCACGTCTCCGGGTCACGGACTCGATGTCGATGCCGAGGTCGTGCGCGCGGGTGAATCGCTCGCCGTCGGACCGCGTTGGCGCTTCGACTTTGCCACCGTCGACGCGTGGCGGCCGCCCGCTGCGCCGGCGCATTCGCTGACGACGCTTCGCGCCGGGCTGCAATCGCTCGGTGCCGCCGCCCGACGACGCCTGCCCGGTGGCCTCGGTGCGCTTCTGCCCGCGCTCTGCGCCGGTGCGCGGCCACTGCTGTCGGACTCCGAGCATCCGCTCGTGCGAGCCGCGACGCCGGCGATAGGCGCGCTTTGCGACTGGTTGAAGGAGGCGCTCGGCGGCGCGTCCTCCCCGCCGCCCGCCGTCGACGCGCTGATCGGTCTGGGTGCCGGCCTGACGCCTTCCGGTGACGACTTCCTGGGCGGCGTCATGACCGCGCTTCATCACCTCGGCCGCGCCGATCTCGCGCGCGCGCTCGCCAAGCCCGTGCTCGCCTGCGCGGTCGACGGGACGAGCGTGATCAGCGGCGCCTATCTCCGCTGCGCCGCTGCGGGAGAGGGCTTCGAGGTGCTGTTCGACGCGCTCGCCTGCGTGCTCGCGGGCGGGGGCGGGCGACTCGACGCGCGCCTCGACGCGCTCGCCGAGGTCGGCCATACCTCCGGCTGGGATTGCCTGGCCGGGTCGATCGCGGTCTGCGGCGCACTCGCGCACGCGCACGCCAACGACATGGCGTAACGCGCCCGCGGAATCAAGCGAGCGCCTGGAGCGCCTCGACGGCGAATTCCGCGGCGTGCGCGTTGGAGGGCGCGACGACGATGCCCGCCTCCTGCAGCACGCCGACCTGGCGCGAGTAGACCTGCGGATCCCCCTCGGTGCCGCACACCGAGGTAACCAGCAACGCCTTGCGCGCGCTCGGGGGTGGCAGCGAGGAAAGAAGGTCACCTGCGGGATCCGCGTGGGCACCGTAACCGAGCACGACATCGAGCAGGACGACGCCGATCGTCTCGTCGCACAGCGCGGCGGCGAGCATTTGGTTACGCAGCGTCGGGTCGATCATCGGATGCGGGCGGCCCACGGTGTACGCGTCGTCGCCGAGGTCGAGGAGAACGTTGCCGGCCTCGCCCTGCGCCGCCGTGCCGACGCCGGGAATCGGGGCGTTCGACGTCGTGGCGATGCCCGCGCGACGGAAGACGACCTGCGCCTCGGCGCACAACGTCCCGCCGGAGAAGAGGCCGCGCACGCGCTTTCGTCCCGGACCCACGCGCGAGGCGAGCGGGCCGGCGCGTGGCGCCTCGCCGGGCCAGGCAATGCGGCGCCCGGCGAGTGCGCTCTCCGCCGTGCCGCGCAGATCGGATGACAGCGTCGCATTGCCGGGCAGCGCCATCGCCTCGGCACCGATGAAGCCGATCGAAACCCGCTTCGACATCCGGGCGATCCGCTCGAGCACCGCTTTTGCGACGGACGCGGCGGGAGGCTTGGAGATCAGAACGATCTGCCGCGTGCCCGGGTCGCGCTCGAGCGCGTCGAGCGCCATCAGCGTCGTGATGCCGCCGACGGCTTCCCTGAGGTCCCGTCCGCCGACGCCGATGGCGTGCGAGACGCCCATGCCGTTGCGCGCAATGAGCGTCGACACCTCCTGCAATCCGGTGCCCGATGCCGCGACGATGCCGATGTCGCCGCGCGGGACGACGTTGGCGAACGCGAGCGGCACGCCGCCGATGATGGACGTTCCGCAATCCGGTCCCATCATCAGCAAGCCCCGCGCGCGCGCCTCGCGTTTCAAGGCGACCTCGTCGTCCAGCGACACGTTGTCGCTGAACATCATGACGTGCAGCCCGCGGGAGAGGGCGCGGCGCGCCTCGGCCGCCGCGAATTCGCCGGGCACGGAGATCAGCGCGAAATTGGCGCCCGGCAGCTGTGCAAGCGCCGTGTCGAGCGACTTCGGATGCCATTCACCGGCGCCCGCCTCGCCCGTGGCGGGTGCCTGGAGCAGCCGCTCGCCCTCGGCCAGCGCCGCCGTCGCGTGTGGCATCGATTCTGCGCGCACGGCGAGGACGAGATCGTTGGGACCGGCGTTGCAGCCCTCGTCGTCCAGGAGCCCGGCGTCCTGCATCAGCCTGCGGTTCGTTGCGGAACCGATCATCAGCGCGGCCGCCTCGACGCCCGGGAACGACTCGATGGCGCGCGAAATGCGCATCAGCGCGACGGAATCGCGGTAGAAGCCGCGGCGAACGCGATTGACGAGCGTGGCCATGACGCCGTCAGCCGCCGAGCCTGGCGAGGAGATCCGCGATCCTCGGGTCGGCGACGGCCGGCGGCGACCAGTCGACGTGCACGACCGGTGCCTTGCACGCCGCAAGGTCGCTCGCGAATTGGCGCAGTCCGATGTTGACGACCCGCAGTTCGGACCGCAGCAGTTTGTCGACTTCCATGTTTCCTCCTTGACCGCGCAACCCACCCCGCGCGGACGCGTCCCCCGGGCAGCGCTCGACCGGCGACGCATGCCGTGGTGACAAGGCGCGGGGAAATTCTCGCACGGCGTCGGCTCGGGGCGCGCCATCCATTCACGGGTCCGGGCTCTCACCGGGACTGCAAACACCGCGTGGCGACACGTACAATGCCGCGGCATGCCACGCTCCGATCGCGACGCCACGAAAGCCGCGCATGCCGACCTCGCGGCCGAGGGCGACGTCAACCTCTCGCCATTGCGCAAGCAGTGGGAGGCCGAGCATCTATCCCCCGCGACGCGCGCGCTCCTCGCCGAGGACGCCCGCTACTTCCTGCATCAGTCGCTGTCGACGCCGTGCCTCGACGCGCTCGCCGCGGCCTCGGGCATCTGGCTCGAGGACGTCGAGGGCCGCCGCTACATGGATTTTCACGGCAACAGCGTCCATCAGGTGGGCCACGGCCATCCGCGTGTGGTCGAAGCCGTCAAGCGCGCGCTCGACACGTTGCCGTTCTCGCCCCGGCGCTTCACCAACGAATACGCCGTGGGGCTCGCGCGCCGGCTGGTCGAGCGGGCGCCCGGCGACCTCGGAAAGGTGCTGTTCGCACCCGGAGGCACGAGCGCGATCGGCATGGCGCTCAAGCTCGCGCGCCTCGCGACCGGGCGCCACAAGACGGTGTCGATGTGGGACGCATTCCACGGCGCATCGCTCGACGCGATTTCGATCGGCGGGGAGGCGCTGTTCCGCCGCGACATGGGACCGCTGCTGCCGGGAACCGAGCACGTCCAGCCGTGCGATCCCCGCGGCTGCCGGTTCGGCTGCGGCGGCGTATGCAACGCGCGCTGCGCCGACTACGTCGAATACGTGCTCGCGAAGGAGGAGGACGTCGCCGCGGTCGTCGTCGAAACGATACGCTCGACCGACGTGCAGGTTCCGCCGCGCAGCTATTACGAAACGCTGCGGCGCGCATGCGACCGGCACGGCGCGCTGCTCATTCTCGACGAGATCCCGATCGGGCTCGGGCGCACGGGAACGATGTTCGCCTGCGAGCATTACGGCGTCGTTCCCGACATGGTGGTGCTCGGCAAAGGGCTCGGCGGCGGCGTGTTCCCGCTGGCGGCGCTCGTCGCGCGCGCGGACCTCGACGTGGCGGCCGCGCGGGCGCTCGGCCATTACACGCACGAGAAGAGCTCCGTGGGCTGCGCCGCCGGGCTCGCGACGCTCGACGTCATCGACGACGAGGGCCTGCTCGAGCGCGCCGACACGCTGGGCGCACGCGCGCTCGGGCGGCTGCGGGAAATGCGCGCGCGCCTGCCGCGGATCGGCGACGTGCGCGGCATCGGGCTCCTCGTCGGTGTCGAACTCGTCGACCCGGCGACCGGCGCTCCGGCGCCCGAAGCGGCGGAACGGGTCCTCTATCGCTGCCTGGCCGAAGGTCTCTCGTTCAAGGTCGGGCAGGGCAACGTGCTGGTGCTCGCACCGCCGCTCGTGATCGCCGAGACCGATCTCGATCGGGCGCTCGACATCGTCGAGGCCGGCATCGCGAGCGCCGCGTGAGCCGTCCTCGACGCATCGCCCCACGCGCGGCGTTTTGCGTGCGGCCCGCAGCCCGCCGATGAAGGTCGTACGCACCGACGCCGAGCTCACGCTGTCGCGTGTGGACGACGCGCTGCGCGCCCGGGGGGCGAGCCTTGTCCTGCTGCCGGACGCCACATCGGAAGACGTTCTCGCCTCCGAAATGCGCGACGCTGACCTGCTTCTCATGTGTTACACGCAAATCCCCGCACGCGTGATCGACGCGGCGGCGCGCCTTCGAGGCATCGTGAAGTACGGCGTCGGCATCGACGCGATCGACATCGAGGCGGCGAAGCGCCGCGGCATACCGGTCGTCAACGTTCCGGAGTACGCGGAGGAAACGGTGGCCGAGGGTGCGGTGGCACTGATGCTCGCGCTCGCGCGAAAGTTCAAGCCGCTGCAGCGTGAGATGGACACGCGCGGATGGGCGTGGCCCACGCCCCGGTGGCTCGGCTTCGACCTCGCCGGCAGGACGCTCGGGCTGGTCGGCGTCGGCAGGATCGGCAGCAACGTCGCGCGCATCGCCGGCAACGGTTTTCGCATGCGCGTGCTGGGCTACGACCCGCACGTCGACGCCGGTCGCATGGCGAAAGCGGGCGTCACCAAGCGCGACGGCCTCCACGACATGCTCCGCGAGTCCGACATCGTGTCGGTGCACGCGGTGCTGACACCCGCGACACGCCATCTGCTGGGGGCACGGGAGCTCGCGCAGATGAAGCCGGACGCGCTTCTGATCAACGTGTCGCGGGGCGCGCTCGTCGACGAGGCGGCGCTCGTGCACGCGCTGCAGGCGCGTGCGATCGCCGGCGCCGGCCTCGACGTCTACGGGCAGGAACCGCTACGCGCGTCCGGTCATCCGCTCGCACCGCTCTACGCGATGGACAACGTGATGCTGTCGCCCCACCTCACGTTCTACACGGCGGAGGCGATGCGCCGTCTCGAGGACGAGACGCTCGAGCGTTGCCTGGAGATCCTCGAGGGCCGGACGGTGCTCGTGAAGTCGCGTGATCCGCGCCTGCGATCGCAGGCGCGCGGCGTTCGCTTCGTCGACTGATCAGGCCTGGGTCGGCGAGTCGAGGGGGCTGCCGAAGCGCTCGATCGTCTCGATCGCCTGGACGCGCAGTTCCCGCCGCACGGCGTCGACGACGAGGACGACGCCGAGGGTCGCGAGGACGAGGCCCGCGAATTGCTGGAGGTCGCCCGGCACGAGGTTCATGCCCATGCCGGCAATCGAGAACACCAGCAGGTAGAGGCCCATCACGATCGCCGACACGCCAAGCCATATCTCGAGCCCGAGTGCCACGTAGCGTAATGGCAGCTTCATCCTGCCTTCCCTCGTTGGTCGCCGTCCCCGGTTGCCTCCCACGGCACCGCGGACGGCGCGATTATCGGCCAGAAGCCGGCGGAAGGCCAGCGCCGGCGCGGAGCCGAAGCGCGCGGGCGCCGGACCGGTCGAGGGGAGCGTCCCGGCGCCACCCCCCGCGGGTGCCGCGCGCTGCCGTCCCCGAGCTACATCGCCGTCTTCAGGAACAGCCGGGCCACCGCGAACAGCACGATCAGCAGGACGATTCCGAGGCCGAGGCTCCAGGCGATGAGCTTCTTCTCGACGGGCAGGAGCGGCTCATAGGCCATCTTCTGGATTTCTTCGGCCAGCTTCGGTTCTTCGACGACGCGTGCCATGATCGATTCTCCCTTCGTTAGCCCGTGACCAGCGGCGGCTTGACCCCGCCGAAGAACAAGAGCGATATGACCAAACCGGCCCAGATGATGAAACCGAACAGACACACCAGGTAGACGGCCGCCAGCTTGCCGATGCCTTCCTGCCACAGCTTCCTGAAGTTCGACATCACGCCGATCGTGAAGAAGGTCAGCACGAAGAAGATGCCGCGGAACGTGTTCGCTTCCCCCATCGCCGCCTTGAGCCTGCCGAGGAACTCGGGGGTCGCCCCGAGCGCCAAAAACAGGATCAGCAGGAACGTGAGCACGTAACCGATGATGAACTTGGGGAAGCGCTGCCAGATCTCGCCCGCCTGCGCGACGTTGCCTTCCCGCACCTCGATGTGCTTGGTCCAGATGTACGCGAGGACGAAGGCCCAGATGCCGATGAAGATGTCGATGAACACCTTGACCGTCGCCGCCGTGCCGAGGATCCAGCCCTTCTCGTAGTTCACCCCCTCTGCGGCGTTTTTCGCGAGGATCAGCGATTCCGTGATGGCGCCGCTGGCCACCGCCGCGCCGTCGGTCTTGACCGAAAGCGCCATCCAGGCGCCCGACGCGAGCGGCTCGTGCGACAAATACGTCTGCGCCAGGAACGGCAGGAACAAGAGTTCGATCACGGCGAAGACGACGACGAGCGACGACACCATGACGGCCACCACCGGTCGGGCGCGAATCGCCGCGCCGGTCGCAATGGCGGCGGACACGCCGCAGATCGAGATGCCGGAGGCAAGCGGCGCGGCCCACTCGCGGCTGAACTTGAACCAGGTCCGCGCCACGTAGTAGACGACCGACCAGAAAATCAGGTACGCGACGACGATCGCGGCGAGCCCGAGGAACATCACCGACGTCGCGAGACTCAGCTTTTCCGCCGCCGTGATGCCGAGGAATCCCCCGAGGATCACGATGGCCGTCTTCACGTAGAGCTCGGGCCGCACCGCCTCGCGCATCCAATCCGCGAAGCCGGGGAAGAAGTTCCCGACGATCAGTCCGCCGATCAGGGCGACGATGAACCCGCCCTCCGCCGTGAGCTTGAGCGACCAGTCGATGCCGAACTTCTGCATGTCGCCCGGCGTATTCACCGCGAAATGCGCCCAGCTGCCGATGATCCAGCAGATGTAGGCGAGCCAGAAGACGGCGGTGAAGCCGAGCGCGAAGCGCTTGACGTCGACCTTGAGCGCCGAAGCGCCGACGGACATCAACACGAGCAGCGCGACGTAGGTGACGATCAAGGCGCCGAGGCCGCCCAGTCCCGCGTACGCCTTGGATACCGGCGCGAGCGCCGTCGAAAGATTCATCCAGACGTGCGTCGTAACGACCCATCCCAGCAGATCGGCTCCGAACAGCAGGCCGAGCGAAAGCACGAAGATGAGCAGGCCGATCCACAGCGACAGCCAGTCTTCGCTGATGCCTTGTGCGCGTTGATTCATTGCTCTTCCCCCCATTGGATTGGACACGGACACGCTGCCGACACCGATCCCGCTTCTTTTTGTTCTTGCGTACAGTACGATACGCCCTCCTGTCCGGCATTGCCAAGCGCCCAGCGCGTTCGGACGCCGCGCACCGCTTGCGGTAGGTGGGGTTCGCCGACCTAGTTTGCGGCGTCAGCGTTGCGGAGGACCCTGACGCCGGAGCCCCTGTCGGACAACGATCCTGCGAGGCGATCGGTGAACTTGCGATCATCAGCGACGAGGAGCGCTGCGCGCATGACGGCCATCCGTTGAGTTGTGCTATATGAGCCACTGCCACGGGCTCAAGGGTGCGCATGCAGCGTGCGGCGGCGCAAGCGCTTGAGCTTGCATCGTGGCCAAGCGCCTACGCCGACGGCCGCCAATCAGCACTGGAGTATGGAATTCGTCCAGGACCAGCTGCTCGGCAGTCGACCGCTTCGCATCTTGACCGTGATCGCCAGTGGAGTCGCGAGAGCGTGTCAGTAGAGGCTGATTTTCGGTTACCGGGTAGCCTCGCGGCGACGCCGGATGACGTGGCGCAGGGCCGTCCAAAGCCATCACGGTGGATCACGGCACCGACTTCACGTCCCGCGCGCTCGCTCGATCAGCGGAGGGTGGAAGCGCTTCCCGCTGACGGGGGCTACGAACCGGTTCGCGGCGGAGATGACTGCCGGTAGCGGCAGTCGAACCGCGGATCCGACATTGCGCGTCGATCTTATCGATTGCGAAGATGTTCGACTGTTTGTGTTCCCTTCCGCTGATTCGTCCGGCGGGGCGAATCGGCCAAGTGTTAGTTCCTGCACGCCAGATAGAATTTCCCAGTCCAACGTCTTGCGAGGCAGCCCTCATCAAATCGATGCGCAACGGGAGCAGCATGTCGAACGAAAAGGCAATGGCTGGACGAGCGTTGATTCAGGCGAGCGTTCTTGCACTGGTCGCTCTCGCCGTATTCGTACTGATTCGTGCAGCAGAGGTTTTCCTGGTGGGGTTTGCGGGAATACTGCTCGCAGTCCTGCTCCACGGCGTGGCGGAGTGGATTCGCTCCAAGGTCGGCTGGCCATACGAGGTGGGCCTTGCGATCGCAGTCCTGTTTCCATTGCTGCTGCTCGGCCTCGGCATATGGCTGGTGGCCCCCGATGTTTCCACCCAGGCGGCCGAGCTCGCCGAGCGCATTCCCGAAGCGCTGACGCAACTCCAGGACCGGGTTCGCGAATGGCCCTGGGCCGGTCGAATCATGGAACAAAAAGAGCGAATCCCGAAATACTTGCCTGATGGATCGGCTGCGACTGGCTTCGCGGCCAGGTTCTTTTCATCGACGTTCGGTGGCATCGGCGATCTGGTCATCGCCCTGGTGATCGGGCTGTTCATCGCCATGAGCCCGAAAACCTATGTGGAAGGCGTCTTGCATCTCGTGCCGCTCGGCAAGCGGGATCGCGCGCGTCATGTCTTGCGTGCAACCGGTTCTGCGCTGCGGTCCTGGCTCACGGCAAAGATCATCGCCATGATGGTCATTGGCGTGTTGACGACCGTCGGGCTCATGGTCATCGGCATCGACTTGGCCCTGGTTCTTGGGATCCTGGCCGCGCTCCTCTCCTTTGTTCCGAACGTCGGGCCGGTGATCGCTTTGATACCGGCGGCACTCATTGCGCTCATCGGAGGAACGCACCAGTTGATCTACGTGGTTATGCTGTACGTCAGCGTCCAGGCGCTGGAGAGCTACGTGCTAACCCCGATGCTCCAGAAGCAGATGGTCGACCTTCAGCCTGCTCTCACCATTGGCATGCAGGTTCTGTTGGGCGTGCTCGCAGGCGCGCTCGGTGTCATCGTCGCGACCCCGTTGACCGCCGTGGGCATGGTGATGGTGCGTATGTGGTACGTCGAGGACCTTTTGGGCGATCACAGTCTTGACGCATCATGAGGAGCGCCGGACCTCGAGGCGGTCATCTGGGTCCCAGGGGCTTCCTCGGGATTCTGCGAGGTGGCCAGGCTGCGAGCTTCGATGTAAATCCGACGAATCGTGGGAAACCGTGTTCGAACTTCCGCTTCGATGGACACCACCGCCTGGACGATCTCGGCCGTGGTCGCTCCCGGCGTGAATTCGACGTCGAGCGTCAGCAGCACCTCCTTTCGGCCGATGTACATGGACAACGGCTGGCCCGCGCGAAGAACTGCAGGGCGTGCCAGGGCGATCTGCCTCACCGCGCGCGCGGTGCTTGGACGGATGCCCTCTCCGATCAGGAGCCCGCGTGACTCCCGGACCAGGAGAACCGCGACGCCAGCCAGCAGGAGCCCGATGATGATGGACGCCGCACCGTCGAGTACCGGGAGGTCCCAGCGATGGCTCGCATAGATGCCCACGCCGGCCACACCCAAGCCCAGAAGTGCCGCCGAGTCTTCGGCGAGGACGGTGTACGTGCTGGGATCCTTGCTTGCCCGCACGCTCTGCCAAAACGGCCCTGGCGGACGCTCGTTCAGGAACTGGCGCAGTGCAAAACCGAGGCTGGCCCCTTCAAACACAGCGGCGGCTCCAAGGACGATGTAGTTCCAATGGGGATCCTTTAGCGGTATCGGGTGGCGGACGTGCTGAATCCCTTCGTACAGCGCAATTCCTCCGCCGAGCGCGAAGATCAAGACGGCGACGATGAGACTCCAGAAGAACAGTTCCTTGCCGTGACCGAAAGGGTGCTCATCGGTTGCGGGTCGCTCGCTCAGCTTGATTCCGGCCAGGAGCAAAACACCGTTCCCAGAATCGACGGCCGAGTGGATACCCTCGGAAAGCATGGCGGAACTGCCGCTGATCCCCGCCACGACAAACTTCGTGACCGCGATAGCCACATTGGCCGCGATGGCCGCATAGATTGCCGCCTTTGATTCAGCCATATCGACGCATTCAACGCCTTTTGCCTGGAAGGCGGAAATCGGCGCGGTTCATGAATCACGCTTGTTGGAATGTCGAGGCGCTGGCTTCCGCGAACTGCCCCCGGCGCATCGCCAGATCCGGCATCGCGTGTCGAGCAGTGCGCGTGGCGCACGACGGGCGGGTCATGCGTCCGATCGATTATGGCCTTGCGCTCACATCGCCGACGCGACCGCTGGAAGCGGGGAAGGGATGCCGGTAGAGGGAGTCGAACCCCCGACCTTCGCATTACGAATGCGCTGCTCTACCAACTGAGCTACACCGGCACGAAGCCTGCGATTATAGCGGATTCGACGCGCCCGACCGCGTCAG
Organism: Rudaea sp.; assembly: GCA_050257435.1. Lineage (GTDB taxonomy): Bacteria > Pseudomonadota > Gammaproteobacteria > Burkholderiales > Casimicrobiaceae > VBCG01. The sequence continues at coordinate 11,047 of JBLMWW010000166.1, read as the reverse complement.
ACGAGCCCCACGCCACGCAGCAGCGCGAGCGCGCCGTTCCAGATGATCTCGACGCCAATGCAAAGCAGGATGAACGCGGACAGGCGCAGCAGGACCGCGGTTCCGGTGGGCCCCAGTCGGCGCAGGATCGGCTCCGCGTAGCGAAACGTGACGAAGATCGCGAGCGCGACGAGCAGCACGCCCGTGGCGTGCGCCAAGGCGTCGACGATGAGCGTTCGCACCCCGCGCGATTGGTTCGCGCCGATGGTGATCGCCACCGAGATCGACCCGGGCCCGACGGTCAGCGGCATCGTGAGCGGATAGAAGGCCCGAACGCGCAGGTCGGGACGCTGGAGCGGCTTGGCCGCGTCGTGCACCCACTCGACCGGCTCGTCTGGCTGGTGCAACAGCGACCAGGCGAGCGAGCAGACGAGAAGTCCGCCTGCGACCTGTACCACGGGCACCGAGAGCCCGAAGAAATCGAGCACGTACGCGCCGATGAGAACCGAGGCGAGCAGGAGCAGGAAGCCATTGACGGCGACGCGTCGCGCCAGATCGGCATGCTCGCCCGGTGTGAGGTCGACGGTCTTCGCCAGGTAGACGGGTGCGGCGCCGAGCGGGTTGACGATGGGAAGAAGCGCGGCGAGCGCGAGCAGCATCGATTCGAGAAACTGGCGCAGGTCGTCGGCAATCACGGAAGAGATGAGGTGGAATTTTCATGCGCCCGGTCGCGGGCGGCGCCGCATTCTGGCACAGCGTTGCGGGCGCCCGACGCTAGAATGCGATCCGGCGCGAACCTCCGCCGCCCATTCGCGCCGCATCCTCGACATGGCCACGCGCACGCTGTTCGGCTTTCATCCCGTCGTCGCGCGGCTGCGCCAGCGGGCCGACTCGGTCCGGACGCTGTATGTCGACGCCGCGCGTCAGGACGCGCGCGTGCGCGATCTCCTCTCCCGCGCCGACGCCGCCGGCATCGCCGTGCATGCCGTCGACGGGGGGCGCCTCGACGCGCTCGCCGGCCAGCGTGACCACCAGGGCGTCGTGGCGATCGTCGAGGCGGCACGGCCGCATGTCACGCTCGAGGACGTGCTGGAGCAAGCGAGGGCCGAGCCGCCGCTGTTGCTGGTGCTCGACGGCGTCACCGATCCGCACAACCTCGGCGCGTGCCTGCGCAATGCCGATGCCTTCGGCGCGCAGGCGGTCGTCGTGCCCAGGGACCGCTCGGTGGGTCTCAACGCCACGGTCGCCAAGGCCGCCAGCGGCGCCGCCGAAACGGTGCCGCTCGTCACCGTCACCAATCTCGCCCGCGCGCTGCGCGATCTGAAGGCGCACGGCGTCTGGGTCTTCGGCGCCGACGAACGCGGCGAAAGCCTGCTCGACGTCGATGTCTCAGGTCCGCTCGCCTTCGTGCTCGGCGCCGAAGGCCAGGGCCTGCGGCGCCTGACACGCGAATCGTGCGATCGCCTCGTCCGCATTCCGATGTCGGGGAGCGTCGAAAGCCTGAACGTCTCCGTTGCCGCCGGCGTGTGCCTGTACGAGGCGCGCCGCACGCGTGCGCTGGCGAAACGCGAAGCCGTGCAACACGCCTGAAGCATTCGACACATTTGACCCCACCGAACGCCTTCGGCATGATCGCGGCCCACCATGGAAAACCCCCTGCCAATCCCGTCGAGCACATCGGTCGCTGGTCCGACGACTTCACGAAGATCCGCCGGGACCTGCAAGTGCATCCCGAGCTCGGCTTCGAGGAACATCGCACCGCGCGCCTCTTCACATCGCGGTCGATCCCGTAAGTGGCCGTACGTGGCGCCGGAATGATCGATGTCCGCACCGCGTTCGCCGCGACTTATGCGGAGGCGCGCGACAAATTCGACGCTGCCGCCCGGGCCATCGGCGTTGTGGTCGAGCGCGCCGTGCACCCGCGGGCGCGCGGCGCCGAGGGCGAGGCGCTTTCGGTCGATTTCGCGCTCGCGGGCGACGCCCACGCGCGGTCGCTGCTCGTGCTCCTGTCCGGCATGCACGGCGTCGAGGGCTTTTGCGGATCGGGGTGCCAGGTTGCCCTGATGGGCGATCGCGCGGTCGTCGACGCCATCCGGCGCAGCGGCGCCGCCGTTCTCTTCTGTCACGCGGTCAATCCATACGGCTTTTCGCACCTGCGGCGAACCAACGAGGACAACATCGATCTCAACCGGAACTTCCGCGATTTTTCGCGTCCGGAGCCGCCGAACGCCGCGTACGCCGAGGTGCATCCCATCGTTGTCCCGGAGACCTGGCCGCCGTCCACCGAGAACACCGCGGCGCTCGAGGGCTACGTGCGCCGGCACGGCGTGCTGCGTCTCCAGGAGGCCGTCAGCGCCGGTCAAGCGGAATTCGCGGACGGCCTTTTTTACGCCGGACGCGCGCCGGCATGGAGCAACGCGACGCTGCGCGAAGTGCTCGGCCGCCACGGCCGGGGGCGCGAGCGCCTCGGCTGGATCGACTTCCACACCGGGCTCGGGCCGTGGGGACACGGCGAGAAGATCTATTCCGGTCCCGACGACCAGGCGATGCTGGCGCGCGCCCGCGCGTGGTTCGGTCGCGACGTCACGACGTTCTACGACGGCACGTCGACGTCGGCCGAGCTTTCGGGCGTGTCGTTCCATGCGGCGCTCGACGCGTGTCCCGGGGCGGAATTCACCGGCATCGGCCTCGAGTACGGGACGCGTTCGTACCTCGACGTATTCCAGGCGCTGCGCGCCGAGCAATGGCTCGCGAACCATCCGAATGCGCCGGAACCGCTGCGCAAGGCGATCAAGCGCGGCATGCGCGATGCGTTCTACGACGATAGTGACGCATGGAAGGCCATGGTGTACGGACAGGCGCGCGTCGCGGTGCTGCAGGCGCTGCGCGCGCTCGCGCCGAGCGAGTTCCGCGTCGACTGAAGGAGGCATGTCATGCGCGCGAAATGGATCTGCACGGCGGCGCTTGCGACATTGGCGGGCGGCTGCCAGACGTGGGGACCGACGTGGAGCGAGCTTTCCGGTGACCGCTATACGGCGGCGATCCCCGACCGGCGCGCGGCGATCCTCGTCAAGGTCGGCGACGAATCGATCGGCACCCTCGTGCCGTACCGTGTCGCGCCGGGGACATATCGCATCGTCGTGCAATCGCCGGTGCACAACCGCTTCCGCGGCTCCGAGCAGGAGATGACGCTCGAGATCGAGCCCTGCAGGCGTTACTACATCAACGCGCAGTTCGACAATCCGACCACGCCCGCGTGGCAGCCGGTGATCGATTACGTGGAGTCGATTGCGGGGTGCCGCATGCCCGCGTCGTGAAATCCCGGAATCCGCGGATTCCTCCGCTATAATTCGGCGTCCTTTTCGCCGCCCGCTTTTGCGACGCCGCCGACGGCGCGCGTTCCACGGTTCCTCGTTCTCCGAAGACCCTTGCGCCTCACGCAGATCAGACTGTCCGGGTTCAAGTCGTTCGTCGAGCCGACGACGATCGGGACCCCCGGCCAACTCGTCGGCATCGTCGGACCCAATGGCTGCGGCAAGTCGAACGTCATCGACGCCGTGCGCTGGGTCCTCGGCGAGTCGAAGGCCTCGGCGCTGCGGGGCGAATCGATGCAGGACGTCATCTTCAACGGTGCCGGCGATCGCAAGCCGGTCGGACGCGCTTCGGTCGAGCTGCACTTCGACAACAGCCAGGGCCGTATCGGCGGCCAGTGGGGCCAGTACGCGGAGCTCGCCATCAAGCGCATGCTGACGCGCGACGGCGATTCGACCTATTACATCAACAATATCCCGGTCCGCCGCCGCGACATCCACGACCTGTTCCTCGGCACCGGCCTCGGCCCGCGTGCCTACGCGATCGTCGAGCAGGGGACGATCACGCGCATCATCGAGGCCAGGCCGGAGGACCTTCGCGTGTTCCTCGAGGAGGCCGCCGGCGTCTCCAAGTACAAGGAGCGCCGTCGCGAGACGGAGGGACGGCTCGCGGACACGCGCGAGAACCTGGCGCGTGTCGAGGACATCCGGCTCGAGCTCGGCAATCAGCTGACGAAGCTCGAGGAACAGGCCCGCGTCGCCGCGCAATACCACGAGCTCGAGGTGCGGCACCGGCAGGCGCAGCATCTGCTGTGGCACGCGAAGGCGCAGGAAGCGGTTCGCGCCCGCGAGCGCTGTGCGAGCGAGATCGCCACGCTCACGGTCGCGCTCGAGTCCGTGCAGGCCGACGTGCGCCAGGCCGAGGCGCAACTCGTCGCCCTGCGCGATCGCCATTTCACCGCCGGCGACGCGCTGCACGAGCGACAGGCGGCGTTCTATGGGGCGAACGCGGAAGTCACGCGCCTCGAGCAGCAGCTCGCGTTCAGCCGCGAGAGCGAGAACCGGCTCTCCGAGCAGCTCGCCAAGCTCGCGGAAGCGATCGGTGCGCTGAAGGCGCAGCAGGCCGCGCTCGACGCCGAGGAGGATTCGGCCCGGCGCGCGCTCGAGGAAGCGCTCGCCGCACGCGAACGCACGAAGGCCGAGGAAGCGCAGGCGCAAGCCGGATTGCCGGAGCGCGAGGCGGTGGTCGCGGAAGCGCAGCGCCTGCTGAACGATTTGCAGCAGCAGATCGCGCGCATCGAGCAGGACGTGCGCGTGGGCGAAACGCGCCGCGACAGCGCGGCACAGGCGCTCGCGCGCATCGCCGAACGCCGCGCGCGGCTTGCCGCCGAGCTCGAGGCGATCGCATTGCCTGCGAGCGACCCCGTGCGGGAGGTGGAACAGCAGCTCACCGAGGAACGCGCCGAGCTCGCCGAGCAGGAGCTCCGGCAGCAGGCGTTGCAGGCGACTGTGCAGGCACTGCAGGAGCAGCAGCGCAGCGCCACGGAGGTGTGGCAAGGCGAGAGCAGGCAGCTCGCCGACCTCGCCGCCCGAGCCGACGCGCTGTCGGCGCTGCAGGCGAAGATCGGGCACGACAAGGACATCGATGCGTGGCTCGACGGCCGCGGTCTCGCGCAGGCGCGAAGGCTATGGCAATGCGTCGAGATCGAGGCCGGCTGGGAGGATGCGCTCGAGGCGGTGTTGCGCGAGCGCCTCGCAGCGCTCGAGCTCGCGCGCCTCGACGCCGCGTGCGCATGGACGGGCGATGCCACGCCGCCCGCCCGGCTGGCGGTGTACGACGTAACCTCGTCGGCCGAAGCGCCCGCGCAGGCGCCCGACGCGCTGCTTGCGAAGGTGCGCCTTGCCGATCCCAGGGTCGCGGGCGTGATTGCCGACGGCCTGCATGGCGTGCGCTGCCGGCCCGACCTCGCCGTCGCGCTCGCCGCGCGCACCGAGCTGCGCCCGGGCGAGAGCTTCGTGACGCCGCACGGGCATCGTGTCGGTCCGCACGGCATTGCGTTCTTCGCGCCCGACAGCGACCTGCACGGCGTACTCGCCCGCCAGCGCGAGCTTGCCGAGCTTGCCGGTCTCATCGAGACGGCGACGGCCGCGACGACGACCGCGCGGACGACGCTCGACGCGGTGGAACGCGATCTCAAGGAAAAGCAGGCGACGTGGCACCAGGAGAGCGCCGCGCTGGCGTCGCAGCAGCGGCGCTGCCATGATCTGGAGCTCGAGCTCGTGCAGCTGCGGCAGGCGGCCGAGGCCGCCGCCGCCCGCCGGTTGCAGCTCGGCCGGGAAAGCGACGATCTGGCCGCGCAACACGCCGAGGGGACCGAGGAGCTCACGACGATCGGCGCCGCCATCGCCGATCGCCAATCCGAACTGCACGACGTGATGGCGCGGCGCGAGACAGCGCGCCATGCACGAAACGAGGCGGAAGTGGCGCTGGCACGCGCTCGTGAGCAACTGCGGGCGGCGGAGCGTGCCGCGCAGGAGGCGGGCTTCGCCGAGCGGAGCTGCCGCGATCGACTCGCGGAGCTCGCGCGCCGGCGCGAGACGCTCGTCGCACAGATCGCGCAGCAGCACGCTTTGTTGCAGCAGGTCACGAGCGAGCGGCAGTCGATCGACTGGACGCCGGTCGAGGAAGCGCTGCAGCGCCAGCTCGTCGCGCGCGGCGAGGCCGAGCAGGCGCTTGCCGCGGCGCGCGACCTGCAGGAGTCGCTGACGGCGGAATTGCGCGCGGCGGACGAGGCGCGTCTTGCCGCCGAGCAGAAGCTCGACCCGGCGCGCGCGAAGATCCAGGACATGCAGCTCAAGGAGCAGGCGGCGGCGCTTGCCGAGCAGCAGTTCACCGAGCAGCTCGCCGATGCCAAGGCGGACGTCTCCGCGCTGCCCGAGGCGCTCAAGGCGTGGGGAAGCGCGCGGACGCTCCCCGCCGAGATCGAGCGCCTCGCGTCTGCCATCGCCGAGCTCGGGGCGGTGAATCTCGCAGCGCTCGACGAGCTCGCGCAGGCGACCGAGCGCAAGACGTACCTCGATCGCCAGGCGGCGGACCTCACCGAGGCGATGACGACGCTCGAATCGGCGATCCGCCAGATCGACCGCGAGTCGCGCGAGCTCCTGCAGCAGACGTTCGACATCGTGAACGAGAACTTCGCGAAGCTCTTCCCGACGCTCTTCGGCGGCGGACAGGCGAAGCTCGTGCTGACCGGCGAGGAGATCCTCGACTCCGGCGTGCAGGTGATCGCGCATCCGCCCGGCAAGCGCAATTCGTCGATCCACCAGCTTTCGGGCGGCGAGAAGGCGCTGACCGCGATCGCGCTCGTGTTCGCGCTGTTCCAGTTGAACCCGGCGCCGTTCTGCCTGATGGACGAGGTCGACGCACCGCTCGACGAGTCGAACACGCATCGCTTCTGCCAGATGGTGCGCGAGATGTCCGTCGAATCGCAGTTCCTGTTCATCTCGCACAACAAGCTGACGATGGAGATGGCGAGCCAGCTGGTCGGCATCACGATGCCCGAACCGGGCATCTCGCGGGTCGTTGCCGTCGACATCGCCGAGGCGCTCGAGCTCGCGTCGGAGCCGCAGCTCGTCACGTAAGGCGCGGCGCTATACTTCGCACGCCGATGGAGAACTCCCCCAAGAGCCGGATGTCGGATGCGGTCCTCCCGAATGGCTGAGCGCAGCGACGGTCTTGGCACTTGCCGCGCGCGTGGCGCGGGTGAACGATGACTCCGCTTCAGCTCGGCCTGATCGTCGCGGGCGTCCTGCTCGTCGTCGCCGTCATCGTCTACAACGTCTGGCAGGAGCGGCGCGTGCGACGCCGGCTGGCCGACGCGCATCCGTCGCCCCGGCGGTCGGAACCTGCAGCCGCGCCGCGCATGGCCGAGCGCGTCGAGCCGACGCTGCACACGAATCGCACCGCCGCCGACCCGGCGCGCGGCACCCCGGCCTTCCGTCCAGGCGACTTGGCGCCATCGACGCTCGATCCCGTGGCGGCGAACCCGGCGTCCGCAACCGCAAGTCCGCCGGGCGATCCGAGCACCGTCGCAGACGTCGTCACCGCGTCCGGCGAAGCGATCGAGCTGCCGTCTGCGCTCGCCGAAGCTGCAACCGCGCCTGCGACGAGCGCTCGAAGTGCGCCGGGCGCGAAGGACGCATCGCCGCCCGACCACGAGATCGAATGCCTGATCCGTTTGCAGCCGGCCGCGCCGATCGCGGCGGGCGCGCTGGCGGCGGGCCTGCATGCGCGGATCGGCAAGCCGCTGCGCTGGTTCGGCCGGCTCGATCCGCGCTCGGACTGGAAGCTTCTCCAGAGCGACACGCCCGGCCGCTTCCGCGAGATCGTGGCGTGCATGCTGCTCGCCGATCGCAACGGCGCGGCGTCGCGCGCGCAGCTCGACGCGTTCGCGCGCATCGTCGGCGACGTCGCCACCTCGGTGTCGGCGCCGTTCGAGCCGCCGGATGTCGCGCGCGAAGTCGCGCGCGCCGAATCGCTCGATCGATTGTGTGCCGAGCTCGACGTGCAGATCGGGCTCACCGTGCAAATGCCCGACCCGGCGTCGATCGCGGGCACGCGGCTGCGCGGCGTGGCGGAGGCGGCGGGCTTCCGGCTGGCTCAAGGCGGGCGCTTCGAGTTCATCCAGGAGGACACCGGCGCAGTGCTCTATACGCTGCAGAACCTGCGACCCGATCCCTTCAGCGCGGAGATGCTGCGCGTGACGGCAACCAACGGCGTCGTCTTCCTGCTCGACGTCGCGCGCCTGGCCGAGCCGGCGCGCGCATTCGACCAGATGAAGCTCGCGGCCCGGCGCATCGCGACCACGCTCGGCGCCGAGCTCGTCGACGACAACCGCCGGCCGCTCGATGACGCGGCGCTCGCAACGATCCGCGAGCAGGTCGAGGCGGCCGCCGAGGCGCTGCAAGCGGTGCATGTCCCGCCCGGCAGCCCCCGTGCCCTGGCGCTGTTCAGCGCGTAGTGCCTGCGGGCCGGACATCCGCCGCGGTTCCCCCGACGATCGAACGGCGCGTGGTCGCGCTGCGCGAGCTGATCGAGAAGTACGACCACCAGTATTACGTGCTCGACCAGCCCACGGTGAGCGACGCGGAGTACGACGCGCTGTTTCGGGAGCTCCAAGCGCTCGAGGCGCAGTACCCGTCGCTCGTCACGCCCGATTCGCCGACGCAGCGCGTCGGTGGCGCCCCGCAGACCGAGTTCGCGCCGGTGCGGCACACGGTGCCGATGCTGTCGATCCGTACGGAGACCGACACGACGCCCGGCGCGGCACGGGATTTCGATGCGCGCATCCGCCGCGAGCTCGGCCTCGATGAAGGCGCGCCGCCGGTCGAATACCAGGCCGAGCTCAAGTTCGACGGGCTGGCGATCAACCTTCGCTACGAGAAGGGCCGGCTCGCGGTCGCGGCCACGCGCGGCGATGGCGAGGTCGGCGAGGACGTCACGCGCAACATCCTCACCATCCGCGCGATCCCGCGGCGCCTCGCCACGAACGATCCGCCGGCGCTCCTCGACGTGCGCGGCGAGGTATACATGACGCGCGCGGATTTCGAGCGGCTCAACGCAAGGCAGCGCGAGGCGGGGCAACGAACCTTCATCAACCCGCGCAACACCGCCGCGGGCGCCGTGCGCCAGCTCGATCCCGCCAGGACGGCCGAGCGGCCTTTGCACTTCCTAGCCTACGGCATCGGCGAGGTGCGAGGCTTCACGCTGCCGGCCACGCATTCCGCGCTGCTCGATAAGCTGGAAGCGCTCGCGCTGCCGGTCGACCGGCACCGCCGGATCGCGCACGGCGCCGATGAGCTCGTCGCGTTCTACGAAGAGGCCACGCGGATTCGCGATGCGCTGCCGTTCGACATCGACGGCGTCGTCTACAAGGTCAACCGGCTCGCGCTGCAGCGGGAGCTCGGGTACGTCACGCGGGAGCCGCGCTGGGCCGTCGCGCACAAGTTCCCCGCGGAGGAGATGGCGACCGAGCTGCTCGACATCGGCGTGCAGGTCGGCCGAACGGGCGCGGTTACGCCCATCGCGCGGCTGACACCGGTATTCGTGGGCGGCGTGACCGTGACCAACGCGACGCTGCACAACGAGGACGAGATCCGCCGCAAGGACGTGCGGATCGGCGACACCGTGGTCGTGCGCCGCGCGGGGGACGTCATCCCCGAGATCGTGCGCGTCGTCAAGGAGAAGCGGCCGCGCGACGCGCGCGAGTTCGTGATGCCGTCCAAATGTCCCGAATGCGGCTCGGCGATCGTGCGCCTGCCGGACGAGGTGGTCGCGCGCTGCACCGGCGGGCTCGTGTGCCCGGCGCAACGCAAGCAGGCGCTGCGTCACTTCGCGAGCCGCCACGCGCTCGACATCGAGGGACTCGGCGAAAAGCTGATCGACCAGCTGGTCGATACCGCTCGCGTGCGCACCGCCGCCGACATCTACCGTCTCGAACCGGCCGATCTCGCGACGCTCGAGCGCATGGCCGACAAGAGCGCTGCGAACGTGATCGCGGCGATCGACAAGAGCCGTGCGACGACGCTCGCCCGCTTCATCTTCGCGCTCGGCATCCGCCATGTCGGCGAGGCGACGGCGCGCGACCTCGCGGCACATTTCGGCCGCCTCGAGCCCTTGATGGTGGCGAGCGAGGAAGAGCTCCTGCAGGTGCGCGATGTCGGGCCCGTGCTCGCCGAGTCGATTCGCGATTTCTTCTCCGAGCCGCACAATCGCAAGGTGATCGACGCGCTGCGCAAGGCCGGCGTGCACTGGCCCGAAGGGGTGCCCCGGCGCGCCGCTGCCGGCCCGTTGAGCGGGCGCACGTTCGTGCTCACCGGGACGCTGCCGACGCTCTCGCGCGACGAGGCGAAGGCGCTGCTCGAGGCCGCGGGCGCGACGGTCGCCGGGAGCGTGTCGAAGAAGACCGATTACGTCGTCGCCGGCAGCGAGGCCGGCAGCAAGCTCGCGAAGGCGCAGGCGCTTCGCATCGCGGTCCTCGACGAGGACGGCATGCGCGCCTTGCTCGAATCCCACCGACCAGGATCGTCATGAAAAAGATCACGAAGGCCGTCTTTCCCGTCGCCGGGCTCGGCACCCGGTTCCTGCCCGTCACGAAAGCCAGTCCGAAGGAGATGCTGCCGATCGTGGACAAGCCGCTCATCCAGTACGCGGTGGAGGAGGCGGCGGCGGCGGGCATCAGCGACATGATCTTCATCACCGGCCGCAACAAGCGCGCGATCGAGGACCACTTCGACATGGCCTACGAGCTCGAGACCGAACTCACGCGCAGCGGCAAGAGCGAGCTCCTGCGGATGGTGCAGGCGGCAACGCCGCCGGGGATCAACTGCATCTACATCCGCCAGACCGAGGCACTGGGCCTCGGCCACGCGGTCCTCTGCGCAGCGCCAGTCGTCGGCGACGAGCCGTTCGCGGTGCTCCTCGCCGACGACCTGATCGACGCCGAGGTGCCCGTGATGCAGCAGATGACCGCCGTCGCGGCGCACGACGGCTGCTCGGTGATCGGCGTGATGGAGGTGCCTGAGGGCGACGTCGGCAGCTACGGCGTCGTCGAGACCGGCCCGCTGGTCGACCGCGCGGCGCCGATCTCGCGCATCGTCGAGAAGCCGAAGCCGGGCACGACGCCGTCGCGGCTGGCCGTGGTCGGCCGCTACGTGCTGACGCCGCGTCTCTTCGACCACCTGCGCGCGGTCGCTCC
>JBLMWW010000165.1:0-5846 GCA_050257435.1 Rudaea sp. | reverse complement strand
TACACCCTCGACGACTTCAACTACGACCTTCCCCCGGAGCTGATCGCGCAGGCTCCAGCGCCGCAACGCACCGGCAGCCGCCTGCTGCGCGTCGATGGCGCGCGCCTCGAAGACCTGCGGTTCGCGGACCTGCCCTCGCTCGTCGATGCCGACGACCTGCTCGTCTTCAACGACACGCGCGTCATCAACGCGCGCCTGCGCGGACGCAAGGCGACGGGGGGCGAGGTGGAGATCCTGATCGAGCGTGTGCTGGGCGAGGACGCGGCGCTGGTCCAGATGAAGGCGAGCCATCCGCCTCGCGCGGGTGCGGCGATCGACCTCGCCGCCGGCGCACGCGCGATCGTCGAGGCACGCGAAGGCCGCTTCTTCGTGCTGCGCTTCGAGGGGACCGGCGACGTGCACCGCTTTCTCGAGGCGCACGGCGAAGTGCCGCTGCCGCCTTACATCACGCATGCGCCCGGCGCCGTGGACGCCGAGCGCTACCAGACGGTGTATGCGCGCCATCGGGGGGCCGTCGCGGCGCCGACCGCCGGCCTGCATTTCGACGAGGCGATGCTCGACGCGCTCGCGCGACGCGGCGTGCCGCGCGCGTTCGTCACGCTGCACGTCGGCGCCGGCACGTTCCAGCCGGTCACGACGCGCGTGCTCGCCGAGCACCGCATGCACGCCGAGGCGTACGTCGTTCCCGAGGCGACGGCCGCAGCGATTGCCGAGGTCAGGTCGCGTGGTGGACGCGTGGTCGCGATCGGCACGACGTCGTTGCGCGCGCTCGAAGCGGCGGCCACGCATGACGGCAACGTGCGGGCGGGGGCGTCCGAAACAGCACTTTTCATCACACCCGGCTATCGCTTTCGCGTCGTCGATCGGCTCCTCACCAACTTCCACCTGCCGAAGTCGACGCTGCTCATGCTCGCCGCGGCCTTCGCCGGCTTCGACACGATCCTGCATGCGTACGCGCACGCGATCGAGCAGCGCTATCGGTTCATGAGCTACGGCGATGCAACGCTGCTCGAGCGCGCGAGGGACGAGGGCACCGGCAGAGCTCCGTGAGAATCTCGCCTCACCCTCGGCCGAATGTCGAAAACGTCGCCGTCTGGCGACATCGGGCCGAGTTTGCCGCTTTGTAACAACGTTTCGCGCGCCGGCAGGGTGCCTTCGTCCGGATTGGGTTGGCAGAAAGGGCAGGCGTCCGTTAGGCTTCCCCCATTCCTATCGTCCTCGGCGACGCCTTGCGGCGCCGGGCGTGCAGTCCACGATGTCATTGGTATTCCGCATTCTTGCGGCCGTCGTTGCCGGCTGCGTCCTGTCCTCGCCTGCGCAGGCCGCGCGCGTCGCCATTCTGTCGAACGCGTGGGCCGCCGAAACGGCGGCGGACTACAACGCCAGGATCCCCGGGCACGTCTTCACCGGGGTCGACGTCACGTCGAGCGTGCCTTCCCTCGAGGCGCTGCTCGCGGACTACGACGTCATCCTGCTCTTCGAGGACACGGTGTTCACGAATTCGCCGGCCGTCGGCACGCGGGTCGCCGCGTTCGCGAACGCCGGCCGCGCGGTCGTGCTCGGCACGTTCTACGATCAGGACCGCAGCGACGCGACCGCCGGCACGACGTCGCCCCACGGCTGGGGAGCGCTCGAGAGCATCGACCCGAATACGACCGACGGCATCGGCACCGCGTACGCGGTGCGCACGCTCGACGCCGCGAGCATCGTCACGCACCCGCTGACGCGCGGCGTCACGACGCTCTCCGCACTGCGCGGCAGCCCGGGTCCGTACGCGGGCGGGAACGACGCCAAGCCGGGGACGACGATCGTCGCGGCATGGGCGCAACGCAACGCGCGCGGGAAGATCGATCCCGCGATCGACTATCGCCAGACCGGCAAGGCGTGCGTCATTCATATCGGCATCGCGCCCCATTACGGCGTGCTGGAGAAGTTCGGAACGTACGGTGTCGATTTCGGCGGTGATTTCTATCGCGCGTGGAGAAACGCGTTCGACTTCGGCGCGCTGCGCTGCCGCCCCAGTGGCATCCCCACGCTATCGGAATGGGCGTACCTCGCGCTGGCCACGCTGATCGCGATGTACGCCGGGTTCGCGATGACCCGGATGCGACGCCGTTCGGCGCGAACGGCCTGAACGCGGCGCCAGGTGCCGCGCCGTTCGCGCGGCGCGCGCGAGACGCCCTCTCTCCGATGCGCTTCGACATCCTCGGCGTCTGCGAGGCCGCGCGCCGTGGCCGGTTGCACCTCGCGCACGGCATCGTCGACACGCCGGCCTTCATGCCGGTCGGCACGTACGGCACCGTGAAGGCGATGTCCCCGGCCGAGCTCACGGAGCTCGGTGCGCAGATCGTCCTCGGCAACACGTTCCACCTCTGGTTGCGGCCGGGCACCGAGGTCGTTGCCGCGCACGGTGGGCTGCACCGCTTCATGGGCTGGGACCGCCCGATCCTCACGGACTCCGGCGGCTTCCAGGTATGGAGCCTCGGCGCGCTGCGCAAGGTACGCGAGGAAGGCGTGACCTTCGCGTCGCCGGTGAACGGCGACCGGCTCCTGCTCACGCCCGAGAAGTCTATGGAAATCCAGCGCGCGCTCGACTCCGACATCGTGATGGTGTTCGACGAGTGCACCGCCTACCCGGCCACGCGCGAGGAGGCGGCGCGCTCGATGGAACTCTCGCTGCGGTGGGCGGCGCGCTCGAAGGCGGCGCACGCGGGGAACGCGAACGCCGTCTTCGGCATCGTGCAGGGCGGCATGTTCGAGGACTTGCGCGACGCATCGAGCGCCGGGCTCGCGGCGCTCGGGTTCGACGGCTACGCGATCGGCGGGCTGTCGGTCGGCGAGTCGAAGGACGAGATGTTGCGCGTGCTCCGGCACACGGCGCCGCGCCTGCCGCACGACAAGCCCCGTTACCTGATGGGCGTCGGCACGCCTGAGGACATCGTCGCCGGCGTGTGCGCGGGCATCGACATGTTCGACTGCGTGCTGCCGACGCGCAACGCCAGGAACGGCTGGCTCTTCACGCGCCACGGCGACATCCGCATCCGGAACGCGCGGCATCGCGGGGATACGGCCCCGCTCGACACCAGTTGCCGCTGCTACACCTGCCGCAACTTCTCACGCGCCTACCTCCACCATCTGCAGCGCGTGAACGAGATCCTCGGCGCGCGCCTCGCGACGATCCACAATCTCTACTATTACCTGACGCTCATGGCGGAACTGCGCGATGCGATCGCCGGCGCCGCCCTCGCTTCGTACGTCGAGCGCTTCGCCGCCGGCCGTCAGCGGGGGCCGGACGCTGCTAGAATAACCGGTTGAGTTTTCGAGCGTCCGCGATTCCCGCGCCGCGCCGGATGCGCGCTCAACGGGCGCGTCGCCGCCGGGGCCCAAGCCCCGTTCGACCCGCCATCACAACAACCGGAGACCGCTTTCGTGCTGATTTCTCCCGCTTACGCGCAGGCGTCAGGCGCCGCGTCGCAGGGCGACACGCTGCTCACGTTCCTGCCGATGATCGCGATATTCGTCGTGTTCTATTTCCTGCTGATCCGGCCGCAGCAGAAGAAGCAGAAGGAAGCGCGCGCGATGCTCGAAGCGCTCGAGAAGGGCAACGAGGTCGTCACCGCCGGCGGCATCCTCGGCAAGATCGTCAAGCTCGACGAGCAGTACGCGACGGTGGAGGTCGCGCCGAACGTGCAGATGGTGGTGCAGCGGACGGCGATCTCGCAGTTGCTGCCGAAGGGGACGATCAAGGGGATCTAGGGGCGAGGGACGAGGGGCGAGGGAGCAGGGCGCGCTTCACTGAGGCTGCCACTTCGATGCCCCCGCTGCCGGACCCAACCTCACGGCATCTGTTCGATACGTACATGACGATAACGCCTCCTCGCCCCTCGTCCCGCGCACCTCGTCCCTCGCATCTCGCCCCTCGCTGCTCGCCTCTCGTCCCTCGCCTCTCGTCCCTCGTCCCTCGCCCCTGCTCTAGATGAACCGCTACCCCCTCTGGAAATACATCGTCATCGGCATCGCGCTGGTTTTCGGCCTGCTCTACACGCTGCCGAACTTCTTTCCCGAGGTCCCGGCAGTCCAGGTGTCGTCGTCCAAGTCGAACGTCAAGGTCGACACGGCGCTGCTTTCGGCTATCGAGGACACGCTGAAGGCATCGAACATTCCCTACCGTGGCGCGGAGCTCGATCCGCTGGGCATCAAGGTCCGCTTCAACGACCCCGACACGCAGCTCAAGGCGAAGGACGTCCTGCAACAGAAGCTCGGCGACAACTACATCGTCGCGCTGAACCTGCTGTCGTCGTCGCCGCACTGGCTCGCCTCGATCGGCGCGCTGCCGATGTATCTCGGCCTCGACTTGCGGGGCGGCGTGCACTTCCTGCTGCAGGTCGACATGAAGGGCGCGCTCGACAAGGCCGCCGATCGGTACACGACCGACATCCGCTCGCTCATGCGCGAGAAGAAGATCATCTATTCGGGCGTCGTGCGCGAAGGCTCGAACGTGGTGCTGCGCTTCAAGGACGACGCCGAGCGCACCCGCGCGCGTAACGAGATCGAGAACGCATTCCCCGACCTCGCGGTGCGCGAGCAGGAGGCGGCGGGCGGCGACTTGCGGCTCGTTGCGGGATTGAAGCCCGAGGCGCAGAAGCGCATCCAGGAAGGCGCGGTGCAGCAGAACATCACGATCCTGCGCAACCGCGTGAACGAGCTCGGCGTCGCCGAGCCGATCATCCAGCAGCAGGGCGGCGACCGCGTCGTCGTCCAGTTGCCGGGCGTGCAGGACACGGCTCGCGCGAAGGACATCCTCGGCCGAACGGCGACGCTCGAGATACGCATGGTCAACGACGACCCGGGCGCGCTCGAGGCGGCAAAGAGCGGCGCCGTGCCGTTCGGCAACGATCTCTACACCGACCGCAACGGCGAGCCGATCCTCGTGCGCCGCCAGGTCGTCCTCACCGGCGATCGCATCAGCGACGCGCAATCGGGCTTCGACCAGCGCACGAACGAGCCCGCCGTGCACGTCAACCTCGACGGCACCGGCGCGCGCATTTTCAAGGAGGTGACGCGCGAGAACGTCGGCAAGCGCATGGCGATCCTGCTCGTCGAGAAGGGCAAGGCCGAGGTGATCACCGCGCCGGTGATCCGCGAGGAGATCGGCGGCGGCCGCGTGCAGATCAGCGGGCGCATGAATACGCGCGAGGCGAACGACATCGCGCTCCTGATGCGCGCCGGCGCGCTCGCCGCGCCGATGGAGATCGTCGAGGAGCGCACCGTCGGCCCGTCGCTCGGCAAGGAGAACATCGAGAAAGGCTTCGACTCGGTCAAGTACGGGTTCCTGGTGCTGGCCGCGTTCATCTGCGTGTATTACATGCTGATGGGCGTCATCTCGACGCTCGCGCTCGCGATCAACCTGATGCTGCTCGTCGCGATCCTGTCGCTCCTGCAGGCGACGTTGACGCTGCCGGGCATGGCCGCCATCGCGCTGACGCTCGGCATGGCGATCGACGCGAACGTGCTGATCAACGAGCGCATCCGCGAGGAGCTGCGCTGGGGCGCGACGCCGCACGCGGCGATCCAGGCCGGCTACGAGCGTGCGTGGGGCACGATCCTCGACTCGAACGTGACGACGATGATCGCCGGCATCGCGCTCCTGGCCTTCGGCTCGGGGCCGGTGCGCGGCTTCGCCGTCGTGCACGTGCTCGGGATCCTGACGTCCATGTTCTCCGCCGTGTTCGTCTCGCGGGGCATCGTCGCGATGATCTACGGCAGCCGCAAGAAGCTCGACCACATCTCCGTCGGCCAGGCGTGGCATCCGACGGGCGAGGCGGCGGCGGCGTTGCGGTCGTGAA
>JBLMWW010000164.1:0-5188 GCA_050257435.1 Rudaea sp. | reverse complement strand
TCCTCGCCGGCTGGCGATTCTTCGCGTGGGCGGTGGTCGACGCCCATTGGCGGGGCACGTCGAGCGAAGCGTGCCCAGGGGACGGCGCCTGCTGGGCTTTCGTCGTCGCACGCTGGAAGCCTTGGCTCGTCGGCAACTACCCGTCGGATCAGCTCTGGCGCCCCTGGACCTGCTTCGCAATCTTCGCGCTCGTCTTCGCCTTCGTCGCGCACCGCCCGCGCGCGGCGAGCCTCGCGCGCGTTCTGCCGGGCTTGGTGCTCGTGCCCGTCGCGTTCTTTCTGCTGCTGATCGGCGGCGGCCCGCTACCGGTCGTCGTCCCGACGCAATGGGGCGGATTGCTGCTGACGCTCGTCGCGACGCTCGCGACCTTCGCGACCGCACTGCCGCTCGGCCTCGCCCTGGCGCTCGGCCGCCGCTCGCGATGGCCGGCGGTACGTTGGGTGTGCGGAACGTTCGTCGAGGCGATGCGCGGCGTGCCGCTGCTCGCCGTGCTGTTCATCGCCGCCACGCTCGTGCCGATGTTCCTGCCCCGCGGTGTGACGATCGGCCTGTTCGCGCGCACCGTCATTGCCTTCGCGCTCTTCAACGCCGCCATGGCGGCCGAGGTCTTCCGCGGGGGGCTGCAGGCGGTGGGTCGCGGTCAGATCGAGGCTGCGACCACCCTGGGCCTGAGCGATTTCGCGGCCCTGCGCCTCGTCGTGCTGCCGCAGGCGGTGAGCGCCGTCGTGCCGGCGCTCGTCAACATCATGATCGCGGTGATCAAGGAGACGACGCTCCTGTCGATCGTCGGCGTCACCGATCTGCTCGGCGCCGTGGAAATCGGTGCGAAGTCGCCCGGCTGGGTCGGCGATTCGAACATCCTGACGTCGGGCTACGTCTTCCTCGCGCTCGTGTATTTCGCCGTGTGCCACGCGCTGTCGCGCTATTCACGGCGGCTCGAAGTGCAGCAATGACGCCCGTTCGAGCTTCGATGACGCGAGCGCCCGCAATCGCCGACACGGCTTCGTCGATCGCGCGACTGCAGGGAATCAACAAGTGGTACGGCCACTACCATGCGCTGCGCGACATCGACCTGCAGGTCTCACCGGGCGAACGCATCGTCGTGTGCGGTCCTTCGGGATCCGGCAAGTCCACGCTCGTGCGCACCGTGAACCTGCTCGAGCCCTTTCAGCAGGGGCACCTGCACGTCTGCGGCGTCGACGTCGCGGCGGACGAGATCACGCGCGCGGCGCGGCGCGCCGTGAACCGGCATGTCGGCATGGTGTTCCAACAGTTCAACCTGTTCCCGCATATGACGGTGCTCCAGAACCTTACCGTCGGGCCGATCTACGGCGGCGGCGTGCGACGCACCGAGGCGCGCGACCTGGCAATGCATTACCTGCAGCGGGTCGGGCTCGTCGATCACGCGCACAAGCACCCGGCGCAACTGTCGGGCGGGCAGCAGCAACGCGTCGCGATCGCGCGGGCGCTGTGCACGCGTCCGCGGCTCGTCCTCTTCGACGAGCCGACCGCCTCGCTCGACCCGGAGATGGTGAACGAGGTGCTGCAGACGATGGAGGCGCTCGCCCGCGACGGCATGACGATGATCGTCGTCACGCACGAGATGGGCTTCGCGCGGCGCGTTGCCGACCGGCTGATCTTCATGGACCAGGGGCAGATCATCGAGGCTGCGCGCCCCGACGACTTCTTCGATCGCCCGCGCAGCAAGCGCCTGCAGTCCTTCCTGGGGCAGGTGCTCGCGCATTGAGCCTCGTCTCTTTCGACCGACGAATTCGGAGACCCGACAAGTGCCCGTGATCGACGTTCACACCCACATGTTCACCCCGCGCTGGCTGGAGCTTCTGAAGCGCGAGGGCGGTCTTTACAACATCAAGACGCGCCCGGACGGCCAGCAGGAGATCTTCCGCGGAGACACGCCGGTCGTGATTCCGCAGCGCGGCCACTTCGACTACGGCCTGCGCATCAAGCACATGGACGATGCCGGCATTGACGTCTCGATCGTCTCGCTCACCTGTCCCAACGTCTACTGGGGCAACGAGGACGTGAGCTGTCGCGCGGCCCGCGAGTCCAACGACACGATGGCGCAGGCGCAACGCACGTGGCCGGATCGCATACGTTGGTTCACGTCGCTGCCGTGGGAATATCCACCGCAGGCGGTCGAAGAACTGGCGCGCACCTGCGGCAATGGAGCGGTGGGGGTGATGGTGCTGGCGAACGTCGCGGGCCGCAGCCTGACGGATCCGTTCTTCGTGCCGATCTGGTCCGAGATCGACCGGCGTCGGCTGCCCGTGCTCGTGCATCCGACCGATCCGCCGGGCGTCGACCTGATGGACATGACGAAGTACGACCTTTCGTGGTCGGTCGGCTTCATGTTCGACACGACGCTCGCGATTACGCGGATGATCTTCGACGGATTCTTCGATCGGTTTCCCGACCTGAAGATCATCGCGTCGCACGGCGGTGGCACGCTGCCTTACCTCGTCGGGCGCTTCGAGAAGGGCGACGAGGTCGAGATTCCGAGCCGGCGCAGGATGCAGCGCAAGCCGACCGATTACCTGCGCCACATCTACTACGACAGCATCACTTACGACCTCGGCGCGCTCCAGTACCTGATTTCCGTCGTCGGGGCGGACCGCGTGATGTTCGGCACCGACTGGCCGCACCAGGTTCACGACACGAAGGGCGCGTTCGCGAATTCGGCGAGGCTGCCGGAACGGCAGAAGAACGCGCTGCGTTCGGAGAACGCGGCTCGCGTCTTCGGGCTCTAGCCAGGACCGGCGCGCCGCGTCGGACGCGGACCTGCGCCTTGTCCTACAGCCATCTCGGCCCCCGGCCGATGGGCCTCGCGCGCTCGTCGAGGCACCTTACGCTCGTCATCGAATGCAGTGGCGAACGCAATGCAACGGTTCCTCGGTCTTCTCGTCCTCGCCGCCGCGCTCGCGCCGGCCGCAAATGCGCAGGACATCTACAAGTGCGTGGGCGATGGGAACATAGTCGCGTACCAGAACGCGCCCTGCGAGGCCGGCAGCATCGACGCAGGCATCCTGCGCCTTCCCGACTATGCGGATCCGCCCCAGCGCGACGCGGCGTCCGCGCCCGCCGCCGAGCCGCCCACACCCAGCGTCGCGCCGGACGCGACGCGCTCCGATGCGCAGACGCTCGCCGGCATGCGTGCGTTTCCGTTCCGCCGCACGATCGCCCTCGGCATCACGGACGACCAGGTGCTCAACATCGCGGATTGGGGGCGGCCGACGAAGATCGCCCGGGACCGTTGGCGGCACGGATTCCGCGAACGCTGGGTCTACGAGGCCGCGGACGGCGTGCGCGCGCTCTCGTTCGTCAACGGCCGGCTCGTCGACATCGACTCGGGGCTTGCCGCGCCGGAGCGCCTCGCCAGCCTTTCGACGACGCGCTGAAGGCCCGCGCGGCGCCATTCGTGGCGCTATTCGTAGCGGACGCCGATCACCTCGTAGCTTCGCACGCCGCCGGGCGCCTGCACGTCGGCGGTGTCACCCTCCGACTTGCCGATCAGCGCCCGGGCGATCGGCGAGTTGACGGAAATCTTGCTCTCCTTGATGTCCGCCTCGTCGTCGCCGACGATCCGATACGCCTTGCGGTCGCCGCTTTCGAGGTCCTCGATCTCGACGGTGGAGCCGAACACCACGCGCCCGTCCGCCTCGATCTCCGAGGGATCGATCACCTGCGCATGGGCGAGCTTCGCCTCGACCTCCGAGATGCGACCCTCGATGAAGCCCTGGCGCTCCTTGGCGGCATCGTAGTCGGCGTTCTCGGACAGGTCGCCCTGCGAGCGCGCGTCGGCGAGCGCCTGGATAACGGCCGGGCGCTCGATGGTCTTCAGGCGGTGCAACTCGGCCTTGAGGCGCTCGGCGCCTTCGACCGTCATGGGTACCTTGATCATTTCGCGTCACCAGAAAAGCGAACGACCGGAAGCGAGCACCGCATCCGGCCGTGGCTTCCAGTTTACGCGAATTTCGCCTTCGATGCGAGCGCCGTGGGCGTGGCCGCACGCGTGGCGAGGTTGTTGACGACGATCGCGCCGATGACGAGCGCGGCACCGACCAACTCGGTCCGGCCGAACCGGTGGCCCTGGGCCATCCCGATGGCGAGCGCCGTGATCGGCACGAGGTTGATGAAGAGCACGCCGTTCGCCGGGCCGAGCACGGCGACGCCGCCGTTCCACGCGAGCACCGCGAGCACGCCGGCCACGAGCGACAGGTACGCGATCTCGACCGGCAGTGCGGCGACGGTGCGCCACGCGGGCAGGTGCGCGAGCCCCGCGGCGGAAGCGGCGATCGCCGCGACGACGATGGCCAACGCGCCCGCGCCCATGCTGAGCGCCGTGTAGCGCAGCGTGCTGAAGCCGGGCAGCGTCGCCGCGCCCATCGTGTACGCGACCCAGCAGACGACACCGGCGAGCACCAGCGCGTCGGCATGAAGCGTCCCATCCAGCACGAGCCGCACGTCGCCTTTCGTGACCACCATCGCGACGCCGGCGAACGCCACGAGCAACGAAGCGACCGTCACCGGCGCCGGCCGACGTCCGCGCAGCAGCCAGTTCATGACGGCGGTGACGAGCGGCATCAGCGCGACGATGATCGCGGCATGCTCGGGGCGCGATCGCGAAAGCCCGAGGAAGCCCAGGATGCTGAACCCGGCGAAGCCGAGCGTGCCGTAGCCGAGCAATCGCCACCGCGCGCCGTGGGTCGCGAGCGCCGCGCGCCCTTCGACGAGACCGAGCACGGCCAGCATGACGAGCGCCGCCGGAACATAGCGCAACGCGCTCAGCCAGAACGCGTCGAGCGCGCCGAGCGCGCTTTTGGCCACCGCGAACATCGCGCCCCAGGCGAGCGTCGTGAAGACGAGCATCGCCGCCGCCCGCGGCTTGCTGCCAGATGATTGCATGCGGATCCTTTCGCCTCGAATGAGCAGCGCGCATGCCTTCGACCGGAGGCGGCGCCCGATTCCTGCGATGATCCTCGACGGTGCGCGCGGCGCGCAAACGATCTTGGCGCACGCCTTGCATGCGTCACATGCATGCAAGCCGGGTCAGAGGAAGAAGGGCCGGGGGCGAAGCGAGCGCACTGCGCTCGGACCCGATCGGCCCTTCTTGCCGCGACCCAACCAGGCTTATGGCGCGATCAGAGCGTCGCGTGCAGCGCCTGCAGCG
>JBLMWW010000163.1:0-24047 GCA_050257435.1 Rudaea sp. | reverse complement strand
GGGCCCGGTGCTCGAGGAAGACATCGCGTCGACGAACGTCGCGCTCGACCTGCTCGGTCAGGCGCGGCTGTGGCTCGCGTACGCCGGCGAGATCGAGGGACGCGAGCATCCGCCGGGGCGCACCGAGGATCGGTTCGCGTACTTCCGCGACGCCGCGGGGTTTCGCAACCTCCTGCTCGTCGAGCAGCCGAGCGGCCACTATGGCGACACGATCGCGCGTCAATACCTGTTCGACCAGTGGCACGTACTCGCGCTCGACGCGCTGACGCGGTCACGGGACGCGCGGATCGCGGCGATCGCGGCCAAGGCGCACACCGAGGTGCGCTACCACGTCGAGCGCTCGGCCGACTGGGTGATCCGCCTCGGCGACGGCACGGCAACGTCGCACGCACGCATGCAGGGCGCGCTCGATGCGCTCTGGATGTACACCGGCGAGATGTTCGCCGTGGATGGCGTCGAGCGTGCGTTGATCGATGCGGGCATCGCGGCCGATGGCGCGGCATTGCATCCGCCATGGCTCGGCGCGGTGCGCGACGTGCTCGCGGAGGCGACGCTCTGCGTGCCCACGGACGACTGGATGCAGGGCGGAAACGGCCGCGGCGGCAAGCAGGGGGTGCATACCGAGCATCTGTCGCGGATGCTCGCGGAAATGCAGGTGCTCCCCCGAACGTATCCGGACGCGCGATGGTGACGCACGCGTTGCCCCACGACGCCGTGTCGCACGACGCGCCGGCGGCCGATGCGTACGCCGCGGTCTGGCGCGCGCTCGGGAGCGTGGTCGATCCCGAGATTCCCGTGGTGTCCATCGTCGAGCTCGGCATCGTGCGTGGCGTCGAGTGCCGTGACGGTGCATGGACCATCGCCGTCGCGCCCACGTACTCGGGATGCCCGGCGTTGCGCGTCATCGAAGACGAGGTGCGGCGCGCCGTTGCGACCGTCAGTCACGCCCCGGTTCGCATCGAGACCACGCTGTCCCCGCCGTGGTCCACCGCCTGGATCGCCCCGGAGGCGCGGCACAAGCTGCGCGCGGCCGGCATCGCGCCGCCGGTGGGCGCGGCGCCCGCGGGCGGCGCGCGTCCGATCGCGTTTCGCCGTCCCCCGGTCCGGTGTCCGAACTGCGGGTCGGTGCGCACCGAGGAGATCGCGCGCTTCGGCTCGACGGCGTGCAAGGCGCAATACCGGTGCACGGACTGCCTCGAGCCGTTCGACTACTTCAAGCCGCATTGAAGCGCCGGCGCGCGTGAGCAAGTTCCACCCGCTGACGATTGCCCGCGTCGACCGCGAGACGCGCGACGCGATCGCGATCACGTTCGACGTTCCCGCGAGCCTGCGCGATCTGTTTCGCTTCGAGGCGGGCCAGCACCTCACGCTGCGGGCCGACATCGCGGGCGACGACGTGCGCCGCTCGTATTCGATCTGCGCCGCCGAGGGCGAGCCGTTGCGCATCGCGGTCAAGCGCGCGCCGGGTGGCACGTTCTCGTGCTGGGCGAACGATGCGCTGGGCCCCGGCGCGCGCATCGACGTGATGCCGCCGCTCGGTCATTTCAACGTGCGCCCCGATGCGCAGGCGGCGCGCCACTATCTCGGCGTCGCCGCGGGCAGCGGGATCACGCCGCTCCTGTCGATCATCGCGACGGCGCTTTCAACCGAGCCGCGGTCGCGCTTCACGCTGATCTACGGCAATCGCTCGTCGGCCAGCGTGATGTTTCGCGACGAGCTCGCCGCGCTGAAGGACCGCTACCTCGCACGCTTCAACCTCGTCCACGTACTGTCGCGCGAGCCGCACGACATCGAGCTCCTGCACGGCCGGATCGACCGCGCGAAGGCCGACGCGCTCTTCGAGCGCTGGGTGCCGATCGCCGACGTCGATTACGCGTTCGTGTGCGGTCCCGAGGGGATGATGGACGCGGTGCGCGCATCGCTTCTCGCGCACGGCTTTCCGGCGGAGCGCATCCGCATCGAGCGCTTCGCGGCGAGCATCCCCAGGCATACGCACGTCCCGCGCCCGCTCCCGGAGGCGGCGGCCACGCAGTGCGAGGTGACGGTGATCATCGACGGCTCGCAGCGCTCGTTCCTGCTCGACAAGGGACGCGAGAACATCATCGACGCGGGGCTGCGCAACGGCGTCGAGCTGCCGTTCTCGTGCAAGGGTGGCGTGTGCTCGACGTGCCGCTGCCGCCTCGTCGAGGGCGAGGTCGACATGGACGTGAACTTCGCGCTGGAAGACTACGAGGTGGCGCGCGGCTTCATCCTCGCCTGCCAGAGCTACCCGGTCACCGATCGCGTCGCCGTGGATTTCGACCAGACCGGCATGGGGTAGCCCGGGCGGCGCCGGCGCGACATCCGGCTGCGCGCCGCGTCGCACGCGAGCGCGCCGCGCGTGGGCGCGCGTGCTAGAGTTCCACCATCGCGAGAACGAAAAGCGGGTCACGTGTCGCATCCCTTTTTCGAACGGCATCGCGCGACGCTCGATCGCGCGCTCGAGGCCATTGCCGACCGCGGCTACTGGACGCCGTATCCGGAGTCGCCGAGCCCCAGGAACTACGGCGAGGGGGCGGCCGAAGCGGGCAAGGCGGCGTTCGACCGCCTCGCGAACCAGCGTTTTCCGCTCACCCAGCCGGCGACGATCGGCCAGGTCGGCGGCGAGCGCTCGCCCTACGGCATCCGCCTCGGCATCACTTATCCGAAGGCCGACATCGACGGCCTGATGGCCGCGGTCTCCGCCGCCGAGGCGACCTGGCGCAAGGCCGGGCCCGAGGCCTGGGTCGGCGTGAGCCTCGAAATCCTCGATCGCATCAACAAGGCGAGCTTCGAGATCGCGCATGCGGTGATGCATACCACGGGGCAGGCGTTCGTGATGGCGTTCCAGGCCGGCGGACCGCATGCGCAGGATCGCGGGCTCGAGGCCGTCGCGTACGCCTACGACGAGATGCGGCGCGTGCCGCAGCGCGCGACCTGGGAGAAGCCGCAGGGCAAGAACGAGCCGCTGCGGATGGAGAAGGTCTTCCGCATCGTGCCGCGCGGCGTCGCGCTCGTCATCGGCTGCAGCACGTTCCCGACGTGGAACAGCTACCCCGCGATCTTCGCGAGCCTCGCCACCGGCAACGCGGTCGTCGTCAAGCCGCATCCGAACGCGATCCTGCCGCTCGCGCTCACCGTGAAAATCGCGCGCGACGTGCTCGCCGAGGGCGGATTCGATCCGAACGTCGTCACGCTCGTCGCGCACGACGCAGGCAGCGATGTCGTGCAGGCGCTCGCGCTGCGCCCGGAGATCAAGATCGTCGACTTCACCGGCAGCACCGCGAACGGCCGCTGGCTCGAGGAGCACGCACGGCAGGCGCAGGTCTACACGGAGAAGGCCGGCGTGAACCAGGTCATCATCGATTCGGCCGCCGACTTCAAGGGGCTCGTGCGCAACCTCGCGTTCTCGCTGTCGCTCTACACCGGCCAGATGTGCACGGCGCCGCAGAACATCTACGTGCCCAAGAACGGGATCGACACCGCCGACGGACACCTCGCATTCGACGAGGTCGCGCAGGCGATCGCGCAGGGCGTCGAGAAGCTTCTCGGCGACGACGCGCGCGCCGTCGAGATCCTCGGCGCCGTGGTGAACGACGGCGTGCTGCGCCGGCTGGAAGCGGCGCGCGCGCTCGGGCAGATCGCGCTCGACACGCGCGCGATCGCCCACCCCCAGTTTCCCGAGGCGACGATCCGCACGCCGCTCATCGTCAAGATCGGCAAGGCCGACCGCGCGACCTACCTCAACGAATGGTTCGGTCCCGTCGCGTTCGTGATCGCGACCGACGGCACGGACGACAGCCTGGCCATTGCGCGCGACGCGGTCGTCGGGCACGGCGCGCTCACGATGTCGGTCTACTCCACGCGCGACGAGGTCATCGCGCGGGCGGTGGAAGTGGCCGAGGACGTCGGCGTCGCGCTTTCGATCAACCTGACGGGCGGCGTCTTCGTCAACCAGTCGGCGGCGTTCTCCGATTTCCACGGCACGGGCGCGAACCCGGCGGCGAACGCGGCGCTCACCGACGCCGCGTACGTGGCCAACCGCTTCCGCGTCGTCCAGCATCGCGCGCACGTCGGAGGCGATGCGGCCCCGCAGCGCGACGCGCGGAGGGAAGTCCAGTGAGCTACGAGCAGATCCGGTATGAAGCGGGGGACGGCGTCGTGCGCGTCACGCTGAACCGTCCCGATCGACTGAACAGCTTCACCACGCAGATGCACGCGGAGCTGCGCGACGCGCTGGCGCGCACGGCGAGCGACGAGCACGCGCGCGTGCTGCTGCTGACCGGTGCAGGACGCGGTTTTTGTGCCGGGCAGGACCTGGCCGACCGGGCCGTGGCGCCGGGCGAGCAGCCGGTCGACCTCGGCGCATCGATCGAGAACAACTACAAGCCTCTGGTGCTGGCGCTGCGCAACCTCGCGCTGCCCGTCGTGTGTGCCGTCAACGGCGTCGCGGCAGGCGCCGGTGCGAACGTCGCGCTGGCGTGCGACCTCGTGATCGCGTGCCGCTCGGCGAGCTTCATCCAGGCGTTCTGCAAGATCGGGCTCGTGCCCGATTCGGGCGGGACGTATTTCCTGCCGCGCCTCGTCGGCAGCGCGCGCGCCATGGGACTCGCGCTCCTCGGCGACAAGCTCACCGCCGAGCAGGCGGCGGAATGGGGCCTCGTCTGGAAGTGCGTCGACGACGACCAGCTGACGCCGACCGTCGATGCGCTCCTCGCTCAGCTCGCACGCGCGCCCACGCGCGGCCTCGCGGAGATCAAGCGCGCGTTGCACGCGTCCGAGGCCAACACGCTCGAAGCGCAGCTCGCGCTCGAGCGCGACGCGCAGCGGATGCTCGGCCAGAGCGACGACTACCGCGAGGGCGTCGCCGCCTTCCTCGCCAAGCGGGCGCCGAGCTTCACCGGGCGCTGATGAGCGCGCAGGGCCACCCCAAGCGCGGAGCGTAAGCCAGTGAGCGCCGGCCTGCCGCCGCAGGCGACGGTCGCCGTCATCGGCGCCGGCGCAATGGGCGCCGGCATCGCGCAAGTGGCGGCCCAGGCGGGGCACCCGGTGCGGCTGTTCGACACGCGCCTTGGCGCGGCCGAGAAGGCGCGCGCGACGATCGCCGAGACATTGCGCGGTCTCGTGGCGAAGGGCAAGCTCGACGAGGGCGCCGCGCAGGCTGCGACGGCGCGCGTCGTCGCCGTGCATGCGCTCGGCGATTGCGTGAGCGCCGATCTCGTGGTCGAGGCGATCGTCGAGGACCTTGGCGACAAGCGCGCGCTGCTGCGCGAGCTCGAGAAGATCGTCAAGCCGGCGACGATCCTCGCCTCGAACACGTCGTCGCTGTCGATCACCGCGCTGGCCGCGGGCCTCGCGCACCCCGGGCGCGTCGTGGGCATGCACTTCTTCAACCCCGTGCCGCTGATGCAGCTCGTCGAGGTCGTGCACGGGCTCGCGACCGACGACGCGACCGTCGAGGCGATCGTCGCGACCGCCGCGGCGTGGGGCAAGCAGCCGGTGCGCGCGTCGCCGACGCCGGGGTTCATCGTCAATCGCTGCGCGCGCCCCTTCTACGGCGAGGCGCTGCGCCTGCTCGGCGAGCGCGCGGCGGACGTGGCGACGATCGACGCGCTGTTGCGGGAGGCGGGCGGATTCCGCATGGGTCCGTTCGAGTTGATGGATTTGATCGGCAACGACGTCAACTTCGCCGTGACGCGCAGCGTGTGGGAGGCGACCTACCACGATCCGCGCTACGCCCCCTCGGTGCTGCAGCAGGAACGCGTCGCCGCCGGCTACCTCGGGCGGAAGAGCGGCCGCGGGTTCTACCATTACGCGCCGGGCGCCGAGCGTCCCCCGCCGGCGACGCTGGCGCCGCGCGCGGCGCCACGGAGCGTCGTCGTGCGCGGCGATCTCGGCCCCGCGGAGGCGCTCGTCGCGCGCATCGCGGCCGGCGGCGTCGGGGTGGAGCGCGCCGCATTGCGCGATGGCTTTCCCGAGGGCGCGATCGAGGTGGGCGATGCGCTGCTCGCGCTCACGGATGCGCGCACGGCAACCGCGCGCGGTGCAGCGGCCGGCGTCGCGAACCACGTGCTTTTCGATCTCGCGCTCGACTATCGCGCCTGCGTGCGCCTGGGGCTCGCGCGCGGGGACCGCTGCTCGGAATCCGCCTTCGACGCGGCGGTCGGCGCGCTGCAGGCCGCCGGGATCGCGGTCTCGCCGCTCGACGACGTCGCGGGCCTCGTCGTGCTGCGGACGGTTTGCGCGCTGGCGAACGAGGCCGCGGATGCCGTCACGCTGGGCATCGCCTCGGCGCGCGACGTCGACATCGCGATGCAGAAGGGCGTCAACTATCCGCGGGGGCCCCTGGCGTGGGCGGACGCGATCGGCGTCGGCCGCGTGCGCGCCGCGCTCGTGCACCTTGCGGCGCATTACGGCGAGGACCGCTACCGCCTCTCGCCGCTGATCGCGCGCCGGCACGCGGCCGGGGCGTGGCTTGCCGGCTGACCGAAGGCCAGCGATGAACGACGGACCGTTGCACGACGCAACCGCCGGCGCCAGCGCCATCGATCCGAACGCGCTCGCGGAGCGCGTGGGCGCGAGCATGTATGCGAAGGACCGCGCGTCGCGGTGTCTCGGCATCGAGCTCGCGAGCATCGCCCCCGGGCGCGCCGAAATGACGATGACGGTGCGCGAGGACATGCTGAACGGCCACCGCATTTGCCACGGCGGCTTCATCTTCCTGCTCGCCGACAGCACGTTCGCGTTCGCCTGCAACAGCTACGACAGGAATACGGTGGCGCAGGGCTGCACGATCGACTACCTCGCGCCCGCGCACGCCGGCGACGTGCTGCGCGCGATCGGCATCGAGCGCAGCCGGAAGGGGCGGACCGGCGTGTACGACATCGAGGTGCGCAACCAGGCCGGGACGACGGTCGCGTTGTTCCGGGGGAAGAGTTATCGTATCGACGGCCACGTCCTCGACGTGTCGGCGTGAGTCGTCCAACGAAGGGGGAGATCCGCATGCCGGCCAGGGAACCACGACCCGGCGAGCTCGAGCCGATCGAGACGGCGAGCCGCGACGAGCTCGCGGCGCTGCAGCTTTCGCGCCTGCAATGGTCGCTCGCGCGGGCCTACGAGAACGTCGCGCACTATCGCGCGGCGTTCGATCGCGCCGGCGTGCATCCGCGCGACCTGCGGCAGCTCGACGACCTGGCGCGGTTCCCGTTCACCGTCAAGAACGACCTGCGCGACAACTATCCGTTCGGCATGTTCGCCGTGCCGCGCGAGCAGGTGGTGCGCATCCACGCGTCGTCGGGAACCACCGGCAAGCCGACCGTCGTCGGCTACACCCGCAACGACGTCGAGACCTGGGCGACGGTGATGGCGCGGTCGATCCGCGCCGCGGGCGGGCGGCCCGGCGACATCGTGCACGTCGCGTACGGCTACGGCCTCTTCACCGGCGGCCTCGGCGCGCATTACGGCGCGGAGAAGCTCGGCTGCACGGTGATCCCGATGTCGGGCGGGCAGACGGAGCGGCAGGTGCAGCTCATCCGGGACTTCCGCCCCGACGTCATCATGGTGACGCCGTCGTACATGCTGGCGATCGCCGAGGAGATGCAGCGGCAGGGCATCGATCCCCGCACGTCGTCGCTGTCGATCGGCATTTTCGGCGCCGAGCCGTGGACGCCGACGATGCGCAAGGCGATCGAGTCGGCGCTCGACATGGACGCGATCGACATCTACGGCCTCTCCGAGGTGATCGGCCCGGGTGTCGCGCAGGAGTGCATCGAGACGAAGGACGGGCTCACCGTGTGGGAGGACCACTTCTATCCCGAGATCGTCGATCCCGAGACGGGCGCCGTGCTGCCGGAAGGCGAGAAGGGCGAGCTCGTGTTCACGTCGCTCACGAAGGAAGCGATGCCGATCATCCGCTATCGCACGCGCGACCTGACGCGGCTCTTGCCCGCGACGGCGCGCACGATGCGCCGCATCGAGAAGATCACCGGGCGCTCCGACGACATGATGATCATCCGCGGCGTCAACGTGTTCCCGACGCAGATCGAGGAGCTGATCCTGGAGGATCCGGTGCTCGCGCCGCATTACCAGGTCGAGATCACGCGGCCCGCGCACCTCGACGAGATGACGGTGCTGGTCGAGCGCGCGCCAGCCGCCGGCGGCGCCGATGCGGACGCGGCCGGCGCGCGCCTCGCCAAGCGCATCAAGAACCTGATCGGCGTGAGCGCGGCGGTGCGGGTCATGCAGGTCGGCGGCATCGAGCGCTCGCTCGGCAAGGCGAAACGCGTCGTCGACAAGCGGCAGATGTAGGCTCCTGCCGCGCTGCGGGCCGCGCGGCGCGGACCGTCGACGTCCGGCTGACGATTCGCTACGCTTTGCGCAGGCGTTACTGCGCCTCATTTCATTCAGAACGGAGGCTCGGATGGCGACCGATTGGAGAATCGACGGGCGCGAATTCGTCAACTGCAATTGCGCATACGGCTGCCCCTGCCAGTTCAACGCGCTGCCGACGCGCGGCTTCTGCGAGGCGGCGCTCGGCTTTCAGTTCGACACCGGCCACTTCGGCGACGTACGGCTCGACGGCCTGCGCGCCGCGGTCCTCTATCACTGGCCGGGAGCCGTGCACCAGGGTAACGGGACGATGCAGCTCATCATCGACGAGCGCGCCGACGCGCGGCAGCGGCAGGCGCTCGCGACGATCATGACCGGCGGCGAGACCATGGACATGGCGACGATGTGGTGGATCTTCGCCGCGATGTGCCCGACGAAGCTCGAGACGCTGTACCGGCCGATCACGCTCGAGATCGACGTGAAGTCGCGCCGCGGCACGCTTGTGATCCCCGGCATCCTCGAAGGACACGGCGAGCCGATCCGCAACCCGGTCACCGGGGCGGAACTGCGCGCGCGCATCAACTTGCCCAACGGCTTCGAATACCGGCTGGCGGAAGTCGCGAGCGGGCGCACGAAGGCGAGCGGCACGATCGCACTCGACCTCGATCGCACGCACGCACACTTCGTCGATCTCCACCTCTCTGGCCGGGGCGTCGTCGAAACCACCGCTTGACGCACTGACGCACGATTTTGCAGACGTCGCCCTACGCGCGGACCGGGCCGCCGGGGCGACGGCTTTGGACGTCAGGAAGCGGGGCGCGCGTGGTCGAGCACGTCGGGGTTCACGACGTTGATCGGCGTCCCGGCGGCGTAGGCGACGATCTGGTCGAAGATGTCGGCGAACTGCACTTCGTACTCGTCGCGCGTGACGTAGCCGATGTGCGGCGTGCACACCACGTTGTCCATGCGCAGCAGCGGGTCGTCGCGGTTCAGGAGCGGCTCTTCGTCGTAGACGTCCACCGCCGCCATGCCGGGGCGGCCGCCTTGCAGCGCCGCGACCAGCGCACCGGGCGCGACGAGACCCGCGCGGCTCGTGTTCACGAACAGCGCCGTCGGCTTCATGCGCGCGAGGTCGGAGGCGGTCACGATCCCGCGCGTCGCGTCGACGAGCCGCATGTGGAGCGTCACGATGTCCGCTTCGGCGAAGAACGCGTCCTTGCCGCTTGCCACCGCGTATCCGTCGTCGCTCGCGCGAGTGCGCGAGGCCTCCCGCGCCCATACGAGCACGTTGCACCCGAAGGCCCGGCCGTATTCCGCGACGACCGCGCCGATCCTGCCGTAACCGTAGATGCCGAGCGTCTTCCCGCGCGCCGTGTGGCCGACGCCGATCTGCCATTTCCCCGCCTTCAGCGCAGTCATTTGTTGTGGGATCTGCCGCAGCGCGGCCAGGATCAGGCCCCACGTCAGCTCGGCTGCGGCGTACGACGGCGTCCCCGCGTGCTGGCTCGACGAGACGATGATGCCGAGGCGGGTGCAGGCGCCGACGTCGATGTGCGGATAGACGCTGCGCTGGCTGATGAGCCGCAGCTTAGGCAGCCGCTCGAGGAGCGGCGCGCGGACCTGCGTGCGCTCGCGGATCAGCACCAGCGCTTCCGCGTCGGCCAGTCGCGCGGCGAGTCGATCGACGTCCCGGACGTGGTCGTTGTAGATGGTGACGTCGTGCCCCGCGAGCTTCGCGAAGCAGTCGAGCGCGCGCAGCGTGTCGTGGTAATCGTCGAGGATCGCGATCCTCATGGCGACTTGAGCGAGACCTGGAACGCGCAGCCGGTCTTCGCGCGCACCTCGTCGAGCGTCACGCCGGGGTGGAGCTCGCGCAGGACGAGCCCCTCGCCGTGCGGCAGGACGTCGAACACGGCGAGGTCGGTGACGATCATGTTGACGACGCCCTTGCCGGTGATCGGCAGCGTGCAGCGCTCGAGGATCTTGGGGCTGCCGTCGCGCGCGGTGTGCTCCATCAGCACGATCACGCGCTTCACGCCCGACACCAAGTCCATCGCGCCGCCCGGGCCCTTGACCATCCTGCCCGGCACCATCCAGTTCGCGAGGTCGCCGTTTTGCGCGACCTCGAGGCCCCCCAGGATCGACAGGTCGATGTGACCGCCGCGGATCATCGCGAAGGAGTCCGCGCTCGAGAAGAAGCTGCTGCCCGGGATCGTCGTGATCGTCTGCTTGCCCGCGTTGATGAGGTCGGGGTCGACCTCGGCGTCGGCCGGGAACGGCCCGATGCCGAGCAGCCCGTTCTCCGACTGGAGCGTGACGTTGATGCCCTCGGGAATGAAGTTCGCGACCAGCGTCGGGATGCCGATGCCGAGGTTCACGTAGTAACCGTCGCGAAGCTCCTGCGCGGCGCGCCGCGCCATCAGCTCGCGAACCGGTGAATCCTTCTTCGCCGCGGTGCCCGCGACCGTGCGAAACTCGATCCGCTTCTCGTAGCGTGCGCCCTGGATGATGCGGTCGACGTAGATGCCCGGCGTGTGGATCTGATTGGGATCGAGCGCGCCGACGTCGACCAGCTCCTCGACCTCGGCGACGGTGACCTTGCCGCAGGTCGCGATCATGGGGTTGAAATTGCGCGCGGTCTCGCGATAGACGAGGTTGCCCGCCTTGTCGCCCTTCCACGCCTTCACGATCGAGAGATCGGCGCGGATCGCCTCCTCCAGCACGTATTCCCGCCCGTCGAAGGACCGGATCTCCTTGCCCTCGGCGAGCGGCGTGCCGGAGGCGGTGCGCGTGTAGAAGCCGGGAATGCCGGCACCGCCCGCGCGAAGCTTCTCGGCGAGCGTCCCCTGCGGCGTCAGTTGCAGCTCGAGCTCGCCGGCCAGCACCTGGCGCTCGAACTCCTTGTTCTCGCCCACGTACGAGGCGATCACCTTCTTGACCTGCCGGCCCTGGAGCAACAGGCCCATCCCGAAGTCGTCGACGCCCGCGTTGTTGCCGACGATCGTGAGTCCCTTGATGCCGCTGTCGACGAGCGCCTGGATCAGGTTCTCGGGAATCCCGCACAGCCCGAAGCCCCCGGCGGCGATCGTCATGTCGTCGCGCAACAGGCCCGAGAGCGCGTCGCGTGCGTTTGCATACACCTTGTTCATGTTCGTCGTGCCTTCTGGTCTTGGAAATCCGGAACGGTCGGCGATTCGGTCCCGACGGCCGCGCGCGCGCGTCGCATCGCGTCGCGCAGCACGTCGAGATCGCCGATGTGGTTCGCGAGCAGCAGGATGAGGCGCGCGTTCACCCGCTGGCTCTGCGCCGCGTCGAGGTCGCGGTGAGTGTCGATCAGCGCCTCGTAGAAATCGTCCGGCAGCTCGAGATTGGGTTCGACGTTGAGCGACGTCACGGTCTCACCCGTTGCAGGTCGCGCGCGCCATCGCCTGCGAAAGTGCGGCGGGGTCGAAGCGGCGCCAGCGCGCGCAGACGTGCTGGTCGGGCCGGAAGAGGTAGGTGGTGCCCGCCGCGGCATCGTAGCGCTGCGCCGCGAGGCCGTCGCGGTCGACGACGGTCGTCGCGGCGGAAGGGAGCCGTCGCTTTGCGTCGCGGCCGACGACGAGCAGCGGGTCGACGCGAAGCGCCGGTCCGTTCACTGGACGCGTCGCATCGCGACCCAGGCGCGTCGCGAAGGCGTGCGTCGCCGCGTCGTCGCCGTCGCCGGCGAAATGCATCGCGACGAAGCGCCCGCCGAGGTGCGCAAGAAGCCATTCGGGCCGCTCGTCGACGGTGACCGGCGCATCGGCCGCGGCCGCCCCTGGAACCATGATCCCGCGAAAGCGGTCGGCATCGGCGGTGTTGAGCGGCGAGTCCGCGAGCGTCGTCGCCGTCGACAGCCGTCCCGAATTGACGAGCCGGCGCGCGAACGGGTGATCGCGCGCGAGCTCGAGCACCGCATCGCGGAAGATCCGGCTCGTCTCGCTCTTGGGCGTCACGAAATCGGTGCTGCGCGTCGAATGCCGGATGTTCTCGTCGGCGGCACGCTCCCGCTCGGCGGCGTAGCTGTCCAGCAACGCTTCGGGCGCGAGGCCGGCCAGGACGTAGTGCAACTTCCAGGCGAGGTTGTCCGCATCCTGCACGCCGCTGTTCGCGCCGCGCGCGCCGAACGGCGAGACGCCGTGCGCGGCGTCGCCGGCGAACACGACGCGCCCGTGCCGGAAGTGCGCGATCCGCATGCAGGCGAACGTATAGACGCTGCACCAGACGAGCTCGAACGGCACGCCCTCGCCGAGCATCGCCCGGACGCGGGGAACGACGCGCTCGGGCTGGCGCTCGGCGACCGGGTCCGCGTCCCAGCCGAGCTGAAAGTCGATGCGCCACACGTTGTCGGGCTGCCGGTGCATCAACGCCGACTGACCGGGATGGAACGGCGGGTCGAACCAGTAGCGGCGCTCGGTGGGGAAATCGGCGTCCATCCGCACGTCGGCGATGAGGAAGCGGTCCCGAAACACCTGGCCGCGCGTTTCGAGGCCGAGCATCGCGCGAAGCGGCGAGCGCGAGCCGTCGCACGCGACGAGATAGTCGCAATGCAGCCGATAGGGACCGTCCGGCGTGTCGATGCCGACGACGACGCCGTCGCCCGACGGCTCGACGGCGACGACCTTGTGCTTCCAGCGCATCTCGAGGTTCGGCTGCGCGAGCGCGTGATCGTAGAGCAATCCCTCGACGTAGTACTGCTGGAGATTCACGAACGCGGGGCGGCAATGTCCGGGCTCGGGCAGCAGGTCGAACGCGTACACGAGCCTGTCGCGAAAGAACACCTTGCCGACCTTCCACGACACGCCCTTGCGCGTGATCGCCTCGCCGCACCCGAGGCGGTCCCACACTTCGAGCGAGCGCTTGGCGAAGCAGATGGCGCGCGAGCCGCTCGAAAGCCTGTCGTCGTCGTCGAGCAGCAGGACCGGCGTGCCGTAGCGGGCGAGGTCGATCGCCACCGTGAGTCCCACGGGGCCGCCGCCGACGACGATCACGGGGCGGTGCCCGACGTCCGGCCGCGCGCACTCGGGCGCGGGCACGTACGGCAGGACGAGCTTCTCGTAGTCGACGGACGTGCCGGGCATGTCTTGAACAGGCAGCCGCTAGTCGGCGAGCGCCTGCCACATCTCCTGGTCGCGCGCCGCGGTCCAGATCCGCGGATCGGGATGCGCGGTCGCCTCGTCGTACGCACGCGTCACGTCGAAGGGCATGCAGTGATCGAAGATGACCCAGCTGCCGTATCTGGGCTGCAGCGCCGCGTACGTGTCGCGATAGATCGCGCGCAGGTCCTTGCCATCGCGCGCGCCCGCGGCGACGGCCGCATAGAGCTCGCTCACGAAGGCGCGCGTGCTCGCGAGCCCCTCGGCGATCTGCTTGCGATCGGTGAGCGCGGCGCCGCGGCCGGGGACCAGCTTTTCCGCGCCGAGCGCGGCGAGCGCGTCGAGCGTGCGTGGCCAGTCCCGGAAATACGCATCGCCTGCGTACGGCGTCGCGCCGTACTCGACGAGATCGCCGGAGAAGAGCACGCGCTCCTGCGGCAGCCACACGATCGTGTCCCCCTTCGTGTGCCCCCGGCCGACCTGCATGAGCCTGACCTCGAGCTTGCCGAGCCACACCGTCATCTCGCCGCGGAACGTGAGCGTCGGCCAGGTGAGGCCCGGCACGCTCTCGACGGCGCGAAACAGGCGCGGGAAGCGCTCGATCTCGCTTTGCATGTCCTGCGCGCCGCGCTCGACGATCAGGTCGTACGTGTCCTGGCTCGCGATGATGTCCTGCGGGGCATAGCCGCTCGCCCCGAGCACGCGCACCGCGTGGTAATGCGTGAGCACGACGTAGCGCACCGGCTTGTCGCTGACCGTGCGGATGTGGCGCAGCACGTCCTGCGCCATGACCGGCGTCGCCTGCGCGTCGGCGACGAGCACCGCGTCGTCGCCGATCACGATGCCCGTGTTGGGGTCTCCCTCGGCGGTATAGGCATATGCGTGCTCCGACAGCCGATCGAAGGTGACCTGCTTTTCCTGCAGGTCCGCGCGGGACGCAAATGCCTTGGTCATCGGAAGCTCCTCGCCATCGAGTGCACGCGGCCGTGCCGTAATTCGTTATTATGCGTCAGCGTGCCGCGCGGCCGGCCCGATCCGGCTTCCCGCGTCGCGCCGGCTTCGACGTCGAGAGCGCCGCCACCCGCCGCCGTCCCCCACTTTCTCGCTCCGAGCCTCGATCATGCCCCAACATCTCGTCGTCGAAACGCGCGAGCGCGTCGCGCTCGTCCGCATCAACCGGCCGCAGCGCATGAACGCGCTCAACAACGAGGTCGCACGCGAGATTTGCGAGGCGCTCTTCGCGTTCGACGCCGATCCCGCGATCGGCTGCACGATCGTCACGGGCAACGAGAAGGCCTTCGCCGCCGGCGCCGACATCGGCGCGATGGCCGAATGGGATTACGCTAAGGTCTACGGCGACGACTACATCACCGCCGACTGGGAAGGCATCCGCCGCGTGCGCAAGCCGGTCGTCGCCGCCGTCGCCGGATACGCGCTCGGGGGCGGCTGCGAGCTCGCGATGGCGTGCGACATCATCCTCGCGGCGGATACGGCGAAGTTCGGCCAGCCCGAAGTGACGATCGGCACGATGCCGGGATTCGGCGGGACGCAACGGCTGCCCCGTTCGGTCGGCAAGGCGAAGGCGATGGAATGGTGCCTGACCGGACGGCTGGTGAGCGCCGAGGAGGCGGAGCGCGCGGGGCTCGTCGCGCGCGTCGTGCCCGCCGCGGAGCTCGAGCGCGAAGCGTTTGCGCTGGCCGCGAAGATCGCGTCGTTCTCGCTGCCCGTCGTGATGAAGATCAAGGAGGCGGTGAATCGCGCGTTCGAGTCGCCGCTCACCGAGGGCCTCGCGTTCGAGCGGCGCGAATTCCACTCCACGTTCGCGCTGGAGGATCAGAAGGAGGGGATGCGCGCATTCGTCGAGAAGCGCAAGCCCGCGTTCCGCCATCGCTGACGCGGCGCGTGCGGGACGTCGCACCCATTCGGCTGCGCACGCTGGTCAGCGCGCTCGGCGTCGCGCAGATCGTCTCGTGGGGGACCCTCTTCTATTCGATCGCCGTGCTCGGGCCGCCGATGGCGCATACGCTCGGCGTCAGCGACGTCATGCTCTACGGCAGCTTCACGGCGGGGCTGTTCGTGTCCGGCCTCGTGTCGCCGTGGGTCGGCGCACGCATCGATCGGTACGGCGGGCGCGGCGTGCTGGCCGGCGGCTCGGTATTGGGCGCGGCCGCATGCGCGATCCTCGCCGTCTCCGTGAACGGCGCGATGATGCTGATCGGATGGCTCGTCGCCGGGATCGCGATGGCGGCGTGCCTGTACGATCCCGCGTTCGCGACCCTCTACCGCGCGTCGGGGACGTCGTATCGCCGCGCCGTCACCGCACTGACGCTCTTCGGCGGCTTCGCGAGCACCGTCTTCTGGCCGTTGTCGCAGTACCTGCTCGAGGCGCGCGGATGGCGCGTCGCCTTCGGGGTCCACGCCGCGCTCAACGCGTGCCTCTGCCTGCCGCTTCATCTCGCGTTCGTGCCCTCGTCATTGCAGGCGCGCGCGCCGGCACCGATACCCGCCGGCGCGGCGACGGACGCACCGAGGTCCGGCACGTTCGCATGGCTCGCCGCGGCGTTCGGGCTGGCGGCGTTCCTCTCGGGCGCGATCTCCGCCCACCTCGTCGTGCTGCTCGCCGCCGGCGGACTCGCTGCGCGCGACGCGGTCCTGGTCGGGGCGCTGATCGGGCCCATGCAGGTGGCCGGGCGCGTGATGGAGTTCGCGTTCGCCAGCCGTTGGTCGCCGCTGTCGGTGGGGACCTTCGCGTTCGCGCTGCTCGGGTTTGCCCTCGTCGTGCTGTGCCTCGTCCGCGGCGTGTGGATTCTTGCGCTCGCGTTCGCGTTGCTTTACGGGTGGAGCAACGGCGTGATGACGATCGTGCGGGGAACCGTGCCGGGCGTTTTGTTCGGCGCGCGCGACTACGGCACCTTGCTCGGCCGGCTTGCGCAGCCGCAGTTCATCCTGAAGGCGCTTGCGCCCGTTGCGGTCACGTTGCTCTTCGCCTTGGACGAAACGCGCCGCGTCGCGCTGTTCACTCTGGCGGGCGGCGGCGTCGCCGCGTTTGCCGCCTATCGGGTGGCGCTGCGGCGTTGATCGGACGCGCGCTGCGCGCGGCCCGCCGATGCGGCGGTGCTGCGCGGCACCGGGAGCGGTTCGCGGGAACCGGCCGGGTGCCGCCCGCTCTGTGATTCAATGACCACCGAGGAGCCGACCATGCATGTGCTGCCCCAGCCACCGCGCCGCGTACCCACCTTCGACCTGCATGCAACGGACATCGAGGGATTGGTCGTCGACCGGCGCGCGCCCGACGCCGGCGCCGAGCGCGCGGCGCTCGTGGCCAGCCTGCGGGCGGTGCCTGCATCGATCGCGCCCAAGTATTTCTACGACGCGCACGGCTCGTCGCTTTTCGGGGAGATCACCGAGCTGCCCGAGTACTACCTGACGCGCACCGAGTCGGCGATCTTCGCGCGCTATCGCCACGACATCGTTGCGGCCGTCGGGCGGCGCAAGCAGTTCGTCGATCTCGGCGCCGGCGATTGCCGCAAGGGCGAGGCGTGGCTGCCGTTTCTCGAGCCGGCGCGCTACGTCGCGGTTGACATCGCCGGCGATACGCTGGTGCGCGCGCTCGCGCGCCTCTCACGCGATCATCCGCGCCTCGACGTGCGCGGCGTGCTGGCGGACTTCACGCGCCGGGTCGATCTCGCGGCGGACCTGGCGGACCGGGCGACCACGTTTTTCTATCCGGGCTCGTCCATCGGCAATTTCGCTCCGGCCAACGCGATGCGCTTCCTGCGCGAGATCCGTGCGCATTGCCGCGACGAGCGCAGCGGGCTGCTCATCGGCGTCGACACGCGCAAGGATCCCGGGCGCCTCGTCGCCGCCTACGACGATGCGGCGGGTGTGACGGCCGCGTTCAATCGCAACGTTCTCGTCAACGTCAACCGCGTGCTCGGCACGCGCTTCGTTCCCGACGCGTTCGCGCACGTCGCGCTGTTCGACGACGCGCACTCGCGGATCGAGATGCACCTCGAGGCGCGCACCGCGCAGACCGTCGCCATCGACGGCGTGATGCGCACCTTTGCCGCGGGCGAGCGCATCCACACGGAGAACTCGTACAAGTACGCGCCGCGCGATTTCATCGCGATGCTCGAGCGCGCGCGCTTTCGCGACGTGCGTTGCTGGCAGGACGAGGCGCGCGACTTCGCGGTCTATTACGCGTCGTAGGGAGGGTCAGAGCAAAAGGGTGCGTATCAGGGAGCAGCGGCCGGCGCGTGCGACGGGGGTAATGGAGCACGCGCCGCATACCGGCCACTGCGCCCCAATGCCCTGTTGCTCTGATCCCGGTTGACGTTAACGCACGTCGCGCGCGAGACGAACTCCGGTGAACTGCCACCGTGCCGCCGGCGGAAAGAAGTTCCGGTACGTGACTCGTGAATGCCTCGGGGGCGTGGCGTGCGACGCTCCTCGCAGCACGTACTGTCCGCACATGAACTTGCCGTTGTACTCGCCGACCGCGCCCGGTGCTGCGCGATAGCCGGGATAGGGCGCGTACGCGGACGACGTCCATTCCCACACGTCGCCGTAGCGCAGGCGCGGGTCCGCGGTCTGGGCGTCGCTCGCCGCTGCTCCGGCGCCGCGCGCCGTGCGCGCGGCGACCGCTTCCCACTCGAACTCGGTCGGAAGCCGCGCGCCCGCGAAGCGCGCGTACGCGTCGGCCTCGAAGTAGCTCACGTGCTCGACCGGCGCATGCGGATCGAGATCGCGCAGGCCCTCGAGCGTGAAGGCGCGACGCGTCTCCCCCTCTCGTTCCCAGTAGAGCGGCGCGGCCCAACCCTCGGCGGTCAGCGTGTCGAAGCCGAGCGCGAGCCAGAATTCCGGCCGGCGGTAGCCGCCCGCGTCGATGAATGCCGCGTATTCGGCATTCGTCACCGGCCGCGACGCGATCTCGAACGGCTCGAGCCATACGCGGTGCCGCGGCGTCTCGTTGTCGAACGCGAATCCGTCGCCGTCGTGGCCGACGTTCGCGAGCCCGGCGCGGTAACGGATCCAGCGCAACTCGCCCGGGGCGACGGCAGCCGGCGCGGTCGCGCGATACGCGGGGTGGAGCGGGTTGCGGGAGAGCAGGTGCAGGATGTCGGTGAGGATCAGCTCCTGATGCTGCTCTTCGTGATTGAGGCCGAGCTCGATCAGCGACGCGAGCGCCGCATCCGTGGTCGCGCGCTCGCAGCACGCCTGCATCGCTTCGTCGACGTAGGCGCGGTACGCGAGCACGACGTCGAGCGCGGGCCGCGAGAGCATGCCGCGCTCGGGCCGGGGATGCTTGTCGCCGACCGCGTTGTAGTATGAGTTGAAGAGCACGACGAACGCCGGATCGAACGGGCGATAGCCGTCGCGCGTGGGGCGCACGACGAACGTCTCGAAGAACCAGGTCGTATGCGCGAGATGCCACTTCGCGGGGCTCGCGTCGGGCATCGACTGCAACGCGCAATCCTCCGCTGACAGCGGCGCAACCAGTGCCTGCGTGCGCGCCCGGACGTTGCCATAGCGGCGCAGCAGGCCGCCGGCGCGGGGCTCACGTGTGTGCGCTTCCGATACCAGCATGGCCTGTTACGCCACGGCGATTCCAGGCGCGCCCTCGACGAAGCGCCCGATGGCCGCCGCGTCGCCGAAACCCTCGCGTCGAAAGACGTCGAGCACGTCGTCGCGCGCGTCGGGGGCGCAGGCGACGAGCAACCCGCCCGACGTCTGCGGGTCGGTCAGGACCGCGCGCTCGACGTCGCCGAGCGTTGCCGCGAACGTCACGTCGTGTCCGTGGCTTTCCAGGTTGCGTCGCGAGGCGCCGGTCACGTGGCCCCGCGCGGCGAGCGCGAGGGCATCGGGGAGGAGCGGCACGTCCGCGAAGTCGAGCGTTGCGCGCAGGCCCGCGCCGCGGCACATCTCGAGCAGATGCCCCAGCAGGCCGAAGCCGGTCACGTCGGTCAGCGCGTGCACGCCAGGCATTGCGGCGAGCGCGAGGCCCGGGGTGTTGAGCCGCGTGGTGGTCGCGAGCAAGGCTGCGTAGTCCGCAGGCGAGAGCGCCTCGCGCCGTGCCGCCGCGCTGTAGACGCCGACGCCGAGCGGCTTGCCGAGAACGATGAGGTCGCCTGCACGCGCCGCCGCATTGCGCTTCACCTGATGGGGATCGACCACGCCGATCGCAACGAGGCCGTAGATCGGCTCGGGCGCATCGATCGTATGGCCGCCCGCGACCGGAATGCCTGCGCGCGCGCAAACGGCTTCGCCACCCGCCAGAATCGCGCGGATGACCTCGAGCGGCACCGTGTCGATCGGCATGCCGACGATCGCGAGCGCGAAAAGCGGCGTCGCGCCCATGGCGTAGACGTCGGAAAGCGCGTTCGCCGCGGCGATGCGGCCGAAGTCGAACGGATCGTCGACGATGGGCATGAAGAAGTCCGTCGTCGCGACGATCGCCTGCCGCTCGTTCAACTGGTAGACGGCTGCGTCGTCGGCCGTTTCGAGGCCGACCAGCAGCGCGGCGGGCACGCGACTGCGATCGACGCCGTCGAGAATGCGCGAAAGGACGCCGGGCGCGATCTTGCAGCCGCACCCGCCGCCGTGCGAGAGCTGCGTGAGCCGCAAGGGAAGGGCTTCAGGACGGTTCATCGGAGGGGACATCGCTTGCCGGCGGGTGCAAGGCGATGCCATAGAGAGTCATTTTACCGCACGTGGACGTGCGCGCCCGGCCTCGACGCCGGGGAGGCGTGGCAGGAAAGTTGACGCTTATCAAATGCTTGCGCGCTCGGCGCTTTTCTTGCTGGCGCCACAGGCGTAGCATGGACGACCTGCTTCGCCACGGGCGAGGTGCCGGCCGCCCACCCGCGGCCATCGAGGAACCGGATTGAAACCGACGGACATCGCGCATCCCGACTATTTTCACAAGGTCGTCGATTGCCAGTGGGCGTGCCCGGCCCATACCCCGGTTCCCGAATACATCCGGCTGATCGCCGCCGGTCGCTATGGCGACGCGTATCTCGTCAATTGGCGCTCGAACGTCTTTCCCGGCATCCTCGGGCGCACGTGCGATCGTCCCTGCGAGCCTGCGTGCCGGCGCCGGCGCGTCGAGGAAGGCTCGGCCGAGCATCGGCGCACCGACTCGAAACCGGAGCCCGTCGCGATCTGCCGCTTGAAGCGCGTGGCCGCCGATTACAAGGACGATATCCGCGCGCGACTGCCGAAGCGCGCGCACGCGCAGAACGGCAAGCGCGTGGCGCTCGTCGGCGCCGGCCCGGCATCGCTGACCGTTGCGCGCGACCTGGCTCCGCTCGGGTACGCATGCGTCGTGTTCGACGGCGATCCGAAGGCGGGCGGCATGATGCGCACGCAGATCCCGAAATTCCGCCTTCCCGATCGCGTGATCGACGAGGAGGTCGGCTACATTCTCGACGAGGGCATCGAGTTTCGCGGCGGGACGCGGATCGACTCGCTCGCGTCGCTTCTCGCCGAGGGCTTCGACGCGGTCTTCGTGGGCAGCGGCGCGCCGCGCGGGCGCGACCTCGACATCCCCGGCCGGCGCGAAGCGGCCGCGAACGTCCATATCGGCATCGACTGGCTGTCCTCGGTGTCGTTCGGCCATACGACGCACATCGGCAAGCGCGTGGTCGTGCTCGGCGGCGGCAACACGGCCATGGATTGCTGCCGCAGCTCGCGCAGGTTGGGCGGCGAGGAAGTGCACGTCGTCGTGCGCTCCGGCTTCGACGAGATGAAGGCGTCGCCGTGGGAGAAGGAAGACGCGATGCACGAGGGCATCCCGATCCACAACTACCTCGTGCCGCTCGAATTCACGCACGACGACGGCCGCCTGACGGGCGTGCGGTTCGAGAAGGTCGCGGCGCGGCGCGACGCGCGGGGCCGGCGCGAGCTCGTCCCGACCGGCGAGCCGCCGGTCCATTTTCCCTGCGACGACGTGCTGGTGGCGATCGGGCAGGAGAACGCGTTCCCGTGGATCGAGCGCGACCTCGGGCTCGCGTTCGACGAGCGGGGCATGCCGGTCGTCGACCGCACGACGATGGCCTCGACGCTGCCCGGCGTGTACTTCGGCGGCGATTCCGCCTTCGGCCCGAAGAACATCATCTGGGCGGTGGCGCACGGGCACGAGGCGGCGATCTCCATCGACCTGCAATGCCGCGACGAGCCGTTGACGAAGCGGCCGCCGCCGCACGTCAATCTGTTGTCGCAGAAGATGGGGATTCACGAGTGGAGCTACGACAACGCCATCCACGGCGATCGGCGCTATCGCGTTCCGCTCAAGGACGTCACGATCGCGTTGAAGGACATACGCGCCGAGGTCGAGCTGGGCTTCGACCCGAAGCTCGCGTATGCGGAAGCGCAGCGCTGCCTCAACTGCGACGTGCAGACGGTCTTCACCGACAAGCTCTGCATCGAATGCGATGCGTGCGTCGACATTTGTCCGATGGACTGCATTACGTTCACCGCCAACGGCGACGAGCCGGAGC
Source organism: Rudaea sp. (assembly GCA_050257435.1). Lineage (GTDB taxonomy): Bacteria > Pseudomonadota > Gammaproteobacteria > Burkholderiales > Casimicrobiaceae > VBCG01. The sequence goes on along the minus strand of JBLMWW010000163.1, from coordinate 2,086 downwards.
TGCGGCTGCGCCTCACCGCGCCGGCACGCAACGTCGAGCAGCCGCTCTACGTATCCGCGCCGGTGAAGACCGGGCGCGTCATGGTGAAGGACGAGGACGTCTGCCTGCACTGCGGGCTTTGCGCGGAGCGCTGCCCGACCGGGGCGTGGGACATGCAGAAATTTCTCCTCGACATGGCGCATGCAGCGGACCGCGCGCGGCGCCCGCAGGCGCCGGTGGTCGTCGGCCTGGCCGCGGACTAGGGCGCGATGGATGCTCGCGTGAAACCGCTCGTTGCCGTCAACGACTTCGTCGTCAAGTTCGCGAACGTGAACGGCTCCGGCTCGGCCTCGGCGAACGGCCTCTTCGCGCGGGCGATCCTGCGCATGGGCGTCCCGGTCGCGGCGCGCAACATCTTCCCTTCGAACATCCAGGGCCTGCCGACGTGGTACGAGGTGCGCGTCGTCGAGGCCGGTTGGCGCGGACGGCGCGGCGGCGTCGACCTGATGGTCGCGATGAACCCCCAGACGTGGGACAAGGACGTCGCCGAGCTCGAGCCCGGAGGCTACCTGTTCTACGATTCGACGAAGCCGCTGCCGCCTTCCAAGTTCCGCGAGGACGTCACGCTCCTCGGCGTGCCGCTCACCGCGATCTGCAACGCCGAATACACGGACGCGCGCCAGCGCCAGCTCTTCAAGAACATCATCTACCTCGGCGCGCTGTCGGCGCTGCTCGACATCGATGCCGGGGAGATCGAGCGCCTGCTCGCCGAGCAGTATCGGGGCAAGGAGGCGCTGCTCGATTCGAACCGCAAGGCGCTGGCGATGGGCCGCGACTACGCGCTCGCGCATTTCCACTGTCCGATCGGCTTGTCGGTCGCGCGCCGCGACGCCGTGGGCGATTGGATCTTCATCGACGGCAACTCGGCCGCTGCGCTCGGAGCGGTCTACGGCGGTGCGACGGTTGCCGCCTGGTATCCGATCACGCCCTCCTCGTCGCTCGCGGAAAGCTTCGCCAGGTGGTGCCGCAAGTTCCGCGCCGATGCCGCGACGGGGGAGCGGCGCTATGCGATCGTGCAGGCGGAGGACGAGCTGGCCTCGATCGGCATGGTGATCGGCGCCGCGTGGAACGGTGCGCGTGCGTTCACCGCGACGTCCGGGCCGGGCATCTCGCTGATGCAGGAATTCCTGGGCCTCGCGTATTTCGCCGAGATCCCGGCGGTGCTGTTCGACGTGCAGCGCGGCAGTCCCTCGACCGGCATGCCGACGCGCACCCAACAGGCCGACCTGCTCTCCTGCGCCTACGCGTCGCACGGCGACACCAAGCACGTGCTGCTGTTCCCCGAGGATCCGCGCGAATGCTTCGAGATGGGCGCGCTCGCGTTCGATCTCGCCGATCGGCTGCAAACGCCGGTCTTCGTCATGCTTGACCTCGACATCGGCATGCAGGACTGGCTGACCGAGCCGCTCGCTTGGGACGATGCGCGGCGGATGGACCGCGGCAAGGTGATGACGGCGGCGGACTTCGACGCCGGGCGGGATTTCGGGCGCTACCTCGACGTCGACGGCGACGGCATTCCCTACCGGACGTATCCGGGCACGCACCCTTCGAAGGGGAGCTACTTCACGCGCGGCACGACCAAGGACCGGTACGCGCGCTACACCGAGGAGGGGCCGGCGTACGTCGACAACATGCAGCGCCTGCAGCGCAAGCTCGAGACGGCGAAGACGCTCGTGCCCAGGCCGGTGGTCACCGCCGCCGCGCAGCCGACGAACGCGGGCGTCGTGTGGTTCGGGTCCACGGGTGCGGCGATGGCCGAGTCGCTCGCCGAGCTCCAAAGCCGGGACGTCCACCTCGACCGCATGCGCATCCGCGGCTTTCCGTTCGCCGACGAGGTCGCGGAATTCATCGCCGCGCACGAGCACGTTTTCGTCGTCGAGCAGAACCGCGACGCGCAGCTCAAGATGCTGCTCGTCAACGAGTGCGGTATCGATCCCGCGAAGCTCACGTCGGTGCTGCACTACGACGGCACGCCGATCACCGAGCGGTTCATCACGCGCGAGATCGGCGAGAAGGCGCAGCTCTACAACGTGACGCCGCTGACGGG